>JBBDQX010000217.1:0-17393 GCA_040905765.1 Acetobacterales bacterium | reverse complement strand
GGCTCGCCCGCACGCCTTGGCGGGCGACCGCCTCGGCCACGCTGTCATAGACCGGAATGCCCTCCACCGACTCGCCGCCGCGCCCCGGCGTCACACCCGCCAGGATGCGCGTGCCGTAACGGCGGCAGATCACCGCATCCACCCGCCCCTGCGCGCCGGTGATGCCCTGCACCACCACAGGCATCGATGGATCGAGCAGAATGCTCACGGGGTGCCGCCCCGCACCGCCGCGGTCAGCTCGACGACCAGCCGACAGGCGTCTTCGAGCGTCGCCTCACGGGGAAGGTAGCGCACGCCCGGCACCTGCGCGGCCAGTGCGCGCGCCTCCTCCTCATGGGGGCCGAACATGCGGATGACGACCGGCAGTCGCGTGGCATCGACGCCGCGCTCCTGCAGCACCTCGATCACGGACTGGATCTTGCGGTCGGTCCGCGTCATCTGCTGGTGGTTCGCGCCGACGAGGAGCCCCTTCACATCGGGGTTGTCCAGCACCGCGTTGACCAGCACCTTCAGCTTCTCGACGTTGATGCCGTTCTGGTCGGAATGGTTGGCCGGCCGGCCGCCGAGCGACAGCACCAGGTCATGCTGGTACAGGCCTGCGCCGCCGCCGTTGGTGATCAGCCCGATGTCGCCGTCGAGCTCTATGTACCGGATCATCCCGCCGCGGATGCGGAACTGCGCCTCACGGACCGCGCGTTCGCGGGGCGTCCGTGTGCCGGCCGCGACCATCCAGTCCGCAAGCCCGCCGAACCGCCACGCCTGCCGGGGCAACGCATCCTCGTCCAGCCCCATCATCGCGCCGACGAGGACGGGGCGACCCGCGCCGTCCAGAGCCAGCGGATTGATCTCCAGCATCAGCGCGTCGTGGTCGCGGAACGCCTGCCACAGCCGGGCCGCGAGTTGGCCCAATACCGGCAGGGCCGCGCCCTCGATGCCCGCCGCGCGCCAGTGCGCCACCGCGGCCCAAGGCCTCACGCCCACCCGCGGATCGAGCGGCACCGACAGGACCGCGTCGGGGTCGGCGGCGCGTGTCTCTTCCACCTCGACGCCGCCATGCCTGCTGAGCAGCATGACGGGCGGCAGGCCTTCCAGCGTAAAGGCGATATAGAGCTCGCGCGCGATGTCGACGGCTTCCTCGACATAGACCCGCTCCACCGCATGGCCCTCCACCCTCAGAGCCAGCAGCTCATCGGCGACCAAGGCCGCCTCCTCCGGCGACCGCGCGAAGCGGATGGCACCGGCCTTGCCGCGGCGCCCGGCCGGCACCAGCGCCTTGAGCACGGTCGATCCGCCGAGTTCGCGCGCGGCGGCGGCAGCGTCCCTGGCCGATGCCGCCGCAATGCCGCGTGGGACCGGCAGGCCGGCCTCCGCCAGCAGCCTCTTGGTCCGGTCCTCGGTGAGCGGCAGCATCGCCGGCCTAGGTAGCGGAGGGGACCAGCACGACCCGGCCCGAAACCTGGCGATCGCGGATCGCACACAGCGCCTCGGAAGCCCGGTCGAGCGGGAACCGCCGCATCACCCTGGGCCGCAGCCGCCCTTCCTCATAAAGGCGGAACAGCGACCGCTGAGCCGCAGTGATGGTCTCCGGCGCGTTCTGGCGATAGGTGTTCCAGAACAGGCCAGTCACCGCGATATTCTTTATCAGCAGGTAGTTTGTCCGGACCGCCGGCACCTCGCCCGAAGTAAACCCGACCACCACCAGGCGTCCCTCCCAGGCGAGAGCACGCAGCGACGCCTCGAACACCTCCCCCCCGACCGGGTCGACGACGACATCGGCGAGGCGGCCGCCGGTCCCACCCGTCAGTTGGGCGCGAAGCGAGTCGCGAAGGTTCGCGGCCGAGAGGTCCACGATATGCGCCGCGCCGGCGGCCCGTGCCGCATCGGCCTTGGCGGGAGTGGTCAGGCCCGCGACGACCTTTGCCCCCAGCGCCGTGGCCAGGTCCACCGCCGCCAGCCCGACGCCGCCCGACGCGCCGTTGACGAGCACGACCTCGCCCTCGCGGCATACCGCCCTCCCCACCAGCGCCATCCAGGCGGTCTGGTAGGAGATGCCCATCGCCGCGGCGACGTCGAACGGCATTCGTGGCGGCAGCCGGAAGCACATGCCGGCGGGCGCCACGGCGCGCTCGGCGTAGCCGCCGCCATCGACGAAGGCGAGCACGCGGTCGCCCTCCGCCAATCCGGAAACATCCGGGCCCACCGCCACGACGGTACCCGCGACTTCCTTTCCCGGGACGAACGGGGCGGCAGGAAGGTTCTGGTACTTGCCTTCGATCACCAGCATGTCGGCGTAGCTGACCCCGGCCGCCTCGACCGCGATCACAATCTCGCCTGGCCGCGGTACGGGATCCGGCACCGTCAGCACGCCCAGCCCTTCGATCGATCCGAATTTCTCGACGACGACCGCACGCACGGCTAGCGCCCGCCGCCCGGGACAGCGCGGCATTTCGCCGTGCCCGAGACGACCGCCTCCCCGTCGCCGCGCGCGCACCAGGCCTCGAACTCGAAGGACGCCGTTCCGGCGTCGTCCATCCGTGCCAGCAACCGGAGATGCGGCGTTACCGTATCGTCGGCGAACACGGGCTTGAGGAAACGCAGGTCGAGCTCGCCGTACCGGAACCAGTCGTCGTCGAAGAGATCGACCAACAATGCCACGAGATGGCACTGGGGCTGGATTCCCGAGGCGATCGGCGCCGACAATCCGGCCGCCTTCGCGGCATCCGCGTCGGTGTGCAGGTTGCGTGCAGGCCACGGCTCGCGATCCAGCGGTCCGCCGGAAAAGGCGCGCAGGCGTGCAGCCGTCATCCGACGATCCGGGCCGGTCACGACATTGCCGGCGACGAGCGATTCCAGCCGCCGGTCAGCCATCCTTGCGCTCCAGCGAATAGATCAGGTGCGAGCGCCGCACCAGCAACGTCTCCCCCGCCTCGTCGACGACCACGGACTCGGTGACCTGGTAGGGCCGGCCCCGCTTCTCATACACTTCCACCACCGTCCAGGAGACGCTGAGCGTAGACCCGACGAAGGCGGGCGCAAGGAACCGGCTCTCCTGCCGCGCCATGATCGAGCCGGTGCCGGGCGCCAGAACGAAGTCCGGCGACTTGGTGTGCGCGCTCATGCTGAGCAGCAACGCCGGATGGACCTGCGGCGGCCGTCCCCCGACGCCGACGATATAGCGGCGATCGAAGTCCTCCTGCGCCAACAGGTACTGCTGGTTCAACTCGGCGCTGACCGAAAAGGACAGCGGCTCGAAGCTGTCGCCGGCCACGAGGCTGTGAGCGTGGCGCAAGGCGCCGTCACTCGATCTCGTCGCCGGCGTCATCGCCGTCGCCTGCGGGGAAGACGACACAGCGCCCGACGATGGAGAGCGCCACCTCGCTTCCCGCGGCAAACTGCACATCCGGATGCACGTCGGCGTGCACCTCCAGGCCGCCGACGTCGACCACGTAGGTGATGTTGCGGCCGACATACCCGACATCGACCACGGTGCCGCCCATCGCTGCGCCGTCGCTTCCCGGAGGCTGGACCGCCAGGTTCTCAGGCCGCACGGAGAGGTTGACGCCCTGGCCCTGGCGGACGTCGCCCTCGCATGGGGCGGTTACGCGTCCGCCCGACGCCAGCTCCACAGTGGCCATGTCCCCGGCAACCCCGGTCACCGTTCCGGGCAAAAGGTTGACCTTGCCCATGAAGCCGGCGACGAACCGGTTGGCCGGCCGTTCGTATATGTCGCGCGGAACCCCGAGCTGCTGCAGCTTGCCCTGGTTCATGACTACGATCCGGTCGGACAGCCGCAATGCCTCCGTCTGATCATGGGTGACGTAGACGAAGGTGATGCCCACCCGACGCTGCAATCCGGCGAGCTCGTCGCGCATCCGGTCCCTCAGCCGCGCATCGAGGTTGGAAAGAGGCTCGTCCAGTAGCAGGATCTTCGGCCGGATGACCAGCGCGCGGGCCAGCGCCACGCGCTGCTGCTGGCCGCCGGAGAGCTCTCCCGGATAGCGCCCGTCGAGGCCGGCGAGACCGACCGTCTCCAGTATCTCGGCCACACGTTCGGCGATCTCCTTCGACGGACGCCGGCGGACCTGCAGACCGAAAGCCACGTTCTCGAACACCGATTTGTGCGGCCAGACGGCATAGTCCTGGAAGACCATGCCCATCTCACGCCGTTCAGGCGGCAGCATCGACCCGGCGGAGGAGACGAGCTGGTCGTCGACGTGGATCATCCCCTCGTCGGGCTGCAGGAAGCCGGCCAGCATCTGCAGCGTCGTCGTCTTGCCGCACCCCGAGGGGCCGAGCAGGCTGACGAACTCCTTGTCGGCGATATCGATGGACAGGTTGTCGACGGCGGTGACGGCGCCGAACCGCTTGACCAGGCCGCGGATACTGATGCTCGCCATGCCCTCAGCCGACCCGCAGCACGTTCGAGAGGTCGCGGACGTTGGGCAGGCTCTCGAGCTCGCGGATCATCGCCGCCGCCTCGTCGCGCTGTCCGTTGGACAGCACGCCATCCGCGCATTCGTTGAACTTGCCGAGGATGTCGTCCCAGGTCGCGGGCTCCTCCGACCAGCCGCGCGCGTAGGATCGCGCCGCCTTCAGTTCGCGACCGTCCCTGGTCTTGAGGGTCAACCGCATCTCCGCCCAGTTCACGCCCTTCTCGCCCCACTGGCCCTTGTGATGGCTGAAGTCGTCCGGCACCGTCACGCGCACGCGCTTCATCAGCGGCTGCACGTCGCCCTTGTCGATGCGCTCCTGCGCGTACTGCGCGAGCCCGGCACGCCGGTCGATTACCGAGACGGCCACGCTCCATGGCAGGCAATAGCGCGCCCGATGCGGATCGGGAGCGTCAGGGTAGCAGGCGATCGCCAGCATCTGCGGCGTCGACTCGAGATGGATCTCCTCCACCTGCTCTGGCCGGATGTCATGCTCGGCAACGAGGTCGAGCACGGCGTCGATGGTGGCGGCCGGTGCCGTCGAACCGGGATGGAAGCAGACGATGGTGGTATTCCGCGCCAGCTCCCATCGCTTGCCGAGTTCTTCGGTCATCCGGTCGAGATTGTAGCCGTCGGGCCCGCAGAAGCACTCGACGAGCCCAAAGCGCTCATGGCCGCCGACCGCCGTCGGCGACGGCTCGATGATATCCGGATCCATCTTGTAGCCGCGACTGGCGAGCTGCGCCGCGAACACCCCGTTGCGCACGCCGTGGCCGACATGGAACGCCTTGCCCATCGAGCCGACGTTCTTGCGCAGGCCCTGCCCCTCGGAAGCGGCGACGCCGATCGCCATGCGCGTCTTCATCAGGTCAAGGCCCATCATCCGCGCGCCCGCCGATGCGACGCCGATGGCGCCGACGATGCCGTTGGGGTGCCAGCCACGGTCGAGCAGCGCCGGGCGCATGCCGTGGGCGAGGCGGGCCTCCATCTCGAACCCCACCGCGAAAGCGTCGATCATCGCACGGCCCGAGATGCCCAGTTCGTCGGCCATCACCAGCGCGCCGGGAACCATCACCACGCTGACGTGGGTCACGGACTTGGTGTAGTCGTCATACTCCTGCGAATGCGCCGCCACGGCGGTGACGAATCCTGCTAGCGGCGAGGAAGTGCGGTCGGGATGACCGGGAATCCCGGCAGAAGGATTGCCGCCCATATGCCGCACGGTATCCAGGGCGATGAGGGTCGCCGGTTCCCTCGAGCCGGCGAGGGAGATGCCGATCATGTCGAGGAAGCGCAGCTTCGCCGACTCCACCACGGCGCCGTCGAACGCCGATCCCGGCGTCTCTACCACCATTCGCGCCAGTTGTTCCGTTACACCCATGACGTTCGCCTGTCCCTGTCGAAGAGTTGAAGAAGCAACGCGGCCATTCCCTACGCGCTGACGCCGCGGCCGCGGGATGTGACGACCCGAACGATCACGACCGCCACCAGCGTGATACCCAGCGTCACCGTGGCGAGCGCGCAGGTGGTCGGGAAGTAGCCCTCGTCGTAGAGGTTGTAGATCGCCACGGCGAGGGTCTGGTTGCCGCCGGAGTAGAGCAGGATCGACGCGCTCAGCTCGCGCATCGCCTGAATGAAGACCAGGATCCAGCCCACGAGCAGGCCGGACTTGATCAGCGGCAGCGTGATGCTGCGCATGGTGCGGAACCAGGTCGCGCCGGAAATGCGAGCGGCGCGCTCAAGCACGTCATGCACCTGCCGCAGCGATGCATTGGCGGTGCGGACGGTGAACGGGATAAAGCGCGTGACGTAGGCGATGATGAGGATCGCGGCCGTGCCGTACAGGATCAGCGGCGGCCGGATCCACGCCAGCACCAGCGCCACCGCCAGTACGATGCCGGGCAGGCCGAGCGGTATCAGCGACAGGTAATCGAGCACCTTGCGGCCACGGTAGTTGGTGCGCAGGTCCATGTAGGCGATGAGAGCGCCGATCACCACGGCGATGCAGGCGGCGGTGGCGGCCATCCACAGGCTGTTGAAGACGGCCAGACGCAGCGACTCGGTCCCCGCGATCTGGGCGTAGTTCTCGATCGTCACATTCCCGGTGGAGAAACCGGCGGCCACCGACCGCATGAACGACACCCCGACCAGCACGATGGTCGGCAGGAACAGGGCAAACGCGAAGAAGGCCTGGCAGACCGCGAACACCGGCCAGCGCCAGCGGCCCAGTCGGATCGGCTCGATCCGCGCTCCCTTGCCGGCGACCGTGACGTATGACCGACGGCCGAGATAGATACGCTGTATGTAAAGCGCCACCACCGCCAGCACGACGAGAAGCATCGACAATGCCGACGCCAGTTCGAACCGCGGTGGATAGCTGAAGAACGAATAGATCTTGGTCGGCAGCGTATGCACGCCCTTCGGCAGCCCGAGCATCGCCTGGATGCCGAACAGGGCGATGGAATCGACGAATGCGAGCAGGGCACCCGCGAGGATACCGGGCGCAACCAGCGGCAGCACGATCCGCGTCGCCACCCTGAACCGGCTCGCGCCGTGTATCAGCGCCGCGTACTCCAGCGAGGGATTGAGCGACCGCAGCGCGTTGACCGCCAGCAGGAAGACGAAAGGATAGACGTGCAGCGCCGTGACGAAGATGATCCCCCCGACGCTGAAGATGTCGAACGGCGCCGATTCCAGACCCAGCGCATCCGCAAGCCACACGTTGGCCCACCCGGCGCCGGGACCGAACAGCAGGACTTAGGCGATGGCGCTGAGGAAGGACGGGAAGATGAACGACAGGTAGACCATCATCTCGATCCCGCCCGGCAGCGGGATGTCCGTGCGTGCGACCAGCCAGGCGAGCGGGACTCCGACCACCACGCTGAATGCCGCGACCGAGGCGGCGATGACGAGCGTGTTGCGCAGCGCCTCAAGGAGATCCGGCCGCGCCCAGACCGCGGCGAAGTGCTTCAGCGTTACCGAACCGGGCAGGCCGAAGGCGCTTGCTACCATCCATCCGACCGGATACAGGACGAGGACGATGAGCGTCGCGGCGGCGCCCCACAGCAGGAGCCGCTGGACCGAAAAGAAGGGGAGCGAGACCGTTCGGGCGGTCCCGCCCCCGGAGACAACAGCCATCTGCGTCAGTTCGTCGAAACGGCCCGCATATAGCGGTCCTTAATGTCGTTCCCTTCGGCCTCGATCCGGCCGAAATCAACCGCCATCAGCTTTAGTTGATCCATGGGCTTGATCGCCTTCGGCCCCGGGAAGTCGGTTCGTACCGGATACTGGGCACCGTCGAGATGCGACTGCTGGCCCTCGTCGGAAAGCAGGAACTCCATGAACAGCTTGGCCGCCTCGGGATGCTTGGACCCCTTGAGGATCGCCGAGGTGCCGGGCAGCGGCACGACCCCCTCTGACGGATAGGCGAGTCCCACCGGCTCGCCCTTCTCGATCGCCGCGGCGGCGTCATAGTCGGTGATCGGGCCCAGCCAGCGCTCGCCTGTGGCGAGCCATTGCACGTTCTGGACATTGCTCTGGAAGATCAGCGGTTCGTTCTTGCCGATGTTCTCGAAGAACTCCCAGCCGAGGTTGCGCGACAGCGCCTCGCCGAGACCCAAGGGAATCGACCCGTAGTTAGCGTCGCCGATGGTGGTCTTGCCCTTGTACTTGGGGTCGGTCAGGTCCTTCCAGGACGTCGGCTCCGTGGTGACGAGGTTCTTGTTGTAGGCGATCAGGATCAGCGTCACCCGATGCGCGAGCCAGTGTCCTTCCGGATCCTTCAGCTCCGCCGGAATCCGGTCGAAATACGTGGTCTTGAACGGGATCGTCCAACCACGACCCTTGAGGTCGTTGACGAACGCCACGCACAGGCAGTGCACGATGTCGCCGCCGATGCTGCCGGCCTGCAGCTCCGTGAAGGTCCGCTGGATGGTCTTTTGCGACCCCTGCCGGATCGACTCCACCTCGATACCGTACTTCTCCTGGAAGGCCTTGGCCTGGGCGTCCGCGATCTCGGTGCGGTTCGAGGTGTAGATGACCACCTTCCCTTCCGCCTTCGCCTTCGCGATGTCCGGCTTGTCCTGGGCGGCCAACGGACCGGCCGCCGCAAGCAGTACACCGGCGACCGCTGTCGCCAGCAATGATCGCAACATATTGTTAGTCATGCTCAGCCTCTCCTGATTGCCTTGTTGTGTTTGCTGCCTTCGGACGTTAGCGCGCCAGTTCCAGCAGCGGTTCGAGAGTCTCCAGCTTCTCGATATCGAAGACCTGCTCGACGATCCGTTCCGCCTGTTTCCGGCCGATCCGGTCTTCCGTCATCCCGACGAACTTCTCGGCCGCCAGTTCCCGGTTCAGGTACAGGTGGCGCTGGTCGATGTTGTCTCCCGTGCCGGTGATGACGGAACCGTCGTCGAGTTCCACGCGCATATCGAGAGACCAGCCGTTGATGCCCTTCACTTCCTTGAGCTCGATCTTGTGGGCAAGTTCGGTGATCTCGGGGTTGGCCTGCTCGTCCTGCACCGTGCCGATGTCCATCCGCCCGGTCTTGAGGGCGGCGGCGATGGCGAACGGCTTGCTGATCAGGCACTGGTCGAGGGTGTGGAACGGGCCCTGGTAGGTGATGCCGGCGTAGTTCATCCGTTCATGGGTGCCGGTGTCCGGGATGTCCACGGCGACATGACGGATGCGGCGCCAGTCGATCTTGTGCCGGTGATGCAGGTCCCAAGCGACAGCCGCGCTGCCCTGGTTCGCGCCGCCGGTGGCGAACCGCTTGAAGCAGGTCTGCAACATGAACCAGTCGTCGCCGAGCCCCTTCAGGGCGCGCATCTCGTCCTCGTGGCTTCCCGAGACGCATTCGTTCACACCCCGCGGCCCTTCGAGGATATGATCCGCGCCGCGCAACCCCTCTTCCGCGAGGATGGCCGAGAGGATTCCGGCGCGCGCGGCGAAGCCTTCCTGGAAGGCCCATTCCATGGACCCGTCCACCCACGGCTGCAGCACCCCGCCGGTGACGGAACCCGCGCAACCGAGCGCATTCTTGAATGCCTGCTCGTCGAGGCCCATCAGATGGGCCGCTGTCGCCGCCGCGCCGAAATAGGCGTAGATGCTGCTGGCCCGGAACCCGCGCGTGAACGCCGGCACCGACACCACGCCGGAGCGGCTCTCGATCTCGTAGCCGACGACGGTCGCCGTCAGGGCCTCGCGGCCGCTGCGGCCTAGTTCCTGTGCCATGGCAAAGGCCGTCGGCACTACGGCGACACCGATATGGGCGTGGCTGACGGGATCCCAGTCGTCTTGCAGGAAGCAGTGCGATGCCACGGAATTCGGCATCACGCAGTCGATGGCGCGCGCCTTCTCACCCGTCGTCCAGACCGTCGCACGCCCTTCGGACGCTACGCGCCTGGCGGCACGCGCCGCCACCGCCGACGCTTCGAGACCCGCGCCGGCCAGACCCATCCCGTAGGTGTCGAGGATACAGACCTTCGCCTTTTCGACGAGGTTCTCCGGAAGCTGCTCGTAGGTCAGCGAATGAGCGAACCGTGCAAGCCCGTTGATGATCGTGTCAGCCATGGCCTATGCATATTGGGAGTAGATGATGGGGTATGCTATTCAGCATTACACCGATGCTGCCTCTGCCAGCCGGAAGAGTCAACGACCGTGAGTGCAGTAACCGGCGGCAGCCATCCCTGACGCCGCTCAATGAGCGCAAAGAGGAAACCCCAATGCCCGACACCATCGAGACCGTCTTTCCGGCCACCGCCCGCATCGCCGATTTCGTCGTCGACGCAAAATTCGAGGACATTCCGGCCGCTGTCGTCGCCACCGGCAAATCCCACTTCCTCGATGCCCTCGGTCTCGGTCTTGCAGGCGCCGTCGCCCCGGGAAGCAGGATCATCCGGGACTATCTGGGCGACCTGGGCGTGGCGATCGGCGGCGAGACGGTCTTCGGTTCGGACCGGCGCATGCCTGCGCGCTTCGCAGCGTTCGCCAACGGTGCGGCCATGCATGCCCACTGCTACGACGACACCACGCCGCAACACCTGCCCGACCGCAACGGGGGCGTCCATGCCAGCGGATGCGTCACGGCTGCCGTCATGGCGATGGGCGAACGGCAGCGGGTGACGGGGAAGAAGCTGATCGAGGCCTATCAGATCGGCGTCGAGGTATCGTCCCGCCTGAACCACGCGATCGACAATCGTCACTACAGCGGCGGCTTCCACGCGACGGGCACAATCAACGTTTTCGGCGCCGCCACCGCCGCCGCAAGGCTGCTTGGACAGGATGGCGCGACCGTCAGGACGACGCTCGGCATCGCGGCGAGCGAGTCGAGCGGCGTGCGGGAAAATTTCGGCACGATGACGAATCCGTTCCATTCCGGCCACGCGGCGGAGTGCGGAATCGTCGCCGCCGAACTGGCCGGCCGTGGTTTCACCGCCGCGACCAACGTGTTCGAAGCGACACGCGGTTTCTTCTCGGCGGCCGGCGGCGGTTTCGATCCCGACCCGCTGATCAACGGGCTCGGCAAGCCCTGGGCGTTCGAGAATCCGGGTATCTGGCTGAAGCCATACCCGTCCGGTGCGCTGATGCACCCGGCAATGAAGGTTCTGACGCGCATACGCCAGGAGCGCTCGCTGACGCCGGACGCCATCCGCCAGGTGCGGATCCGCACCAACCGCAAGATCGCCAACATCCTGCTGCACAATCAGGCGCGCGACTGGCTGGAGGCCAAGTTCAGCATGCCCTTCTGCTGCGCCGCGGTGCTGCTGCGCGGACGGGCCGGGCTGAACGAGTTCAACGACGATTTCGTTCGCTCGGCCGACGTGCAGGCGATGATGGAAAAAATCGATTACAGCGCTTACGAGACTATCGAGCCCGGCTACACCAACACCACCACGCTGATCGAGCTGGAACTGACCGACGGCAGCGTGTTGACGGAGCGTGTCGACTTCCCGAAGGGCAGTCCCCAGGACCCGATGACCTTCGAGGAGGTGGCCGACAAGTTCCGCGAATGCGCCAAGTATGCGGCATGGCCTTCAGCCGCCGCGGAAGAGGCGATCGGTCTGGTCCGGGACCTGGAGAAGCTGGACGACGCCTCAAAGCTTGCCCGACTGTTCGGCAGCAGCACGAACTAGGATTGCCGCACCGGTGGCCTGCGCCGTTCAGGCGGCGCGGGCCACGCTCCGTCGGGCCTGGGCGATCACCGTCTCCGCGAAGCGCTCGGCCAAAGGTGTCCGCGGACGTCCTGTCGGATAGAGGACGCGAAACTCGAAAATGACTTCCGGCTTGAAGGGGCGGATGTCGAGCCCGGTGCCCTCGAAGGCCTCGGCGATGAAGGGGTCGACCACCGATACGCCCAGCCCGGCGGCAACCACCTGGCATACCAGTGAACTGCTCTGTGCCTCGACCTTGATCTGCCGGCGCAGGCCCTCTTCCGCGAATACCCGGTCCACGAGGAAACGGGCCTGCGCCTCGGAGGCCGTCGCGACGAACGGGTGCTTGGCGACATCCCGCGCGTGCACGACCTTCTTCTTACCCAGTTCGTGTCCGCTGGGCATGATGCAGACCCCCGGCGCGCTGGCGAGGGGTTCCGTCGAGGCGGATGGAAAGTCGACGGGGTAGCTGGCGAACGCCACGTCGAACTGCTGGGTATCCAGCCATTCCCGCGTGTCGCGGCGAAGCACCGTCCGGATCGTGACGAAAGTGTCGGGCGCTTCATCCTGAAACACCTTCAGCGCCCTCGGTACGAGCGAGTAGGCCGTCGGCAACATGCTCAGGACCCGCAGGTGCGAACCCAGGCTCTTGCTGGTGCCATCGAGGAAGCTGCCGATGTGCTCCAGGCTGGCAAACGCGCGCTCCACCTCGTGGAACAGACGGGTCGCTTCCGGCGTGGGATGCAAGCGCCCCTGGCGGCGATCGAACAGCGGTACTCCGCTATGCTTCTCGAGTTCCAGGATCAGTCGGCTGACCGCAGGCTGGGAGGAGCCGACCAGAGGCGCCGCCCGCGCAGTCGAGCCTGTCATCATCACGGCCCGAAACGCCGCAAGTTGACGCATGTTGATCTTTGGCAGCATCCGGTTTTCGCCTTTCTCGGGGCGAAGATGTATGACCGCCCGGCATGCCCAAGGCAAGGACGCTTCTGCAGCGTCCGGGGAGAGATGTCGGACCCGATGAAGAACCATGCCGAGGCGGCAACGTCCGGTCATCCCCCACGCGATGACGTCGCCATATCCCAACGCGCCAAGCCGTCCCGGACCGAGGCTCCTCCGTGACAGGGGCGCACCCGTGGCCCTCGCCGGAACCGATAGGCCGCCACCTATGGCCGCTTGCGCTGTGCTTCCAGCGTGAGAACGCCTCAGCCGATTTATCAGCTAAGGTACTGAATTATTTTGCTGCAGGGGCCCGCAACCATCGAGAACCGACTCTGCCGGTCGCTATTCAAGCTGCTGGACGCAGCCTCTTGCCCGAATCGAACCGGGCTTTCGACCCTGGCTAGTCTTGGTCAAAGCCATACTCCTCCGCCGCCGCGCCAGAGGAGACATAGCCGTATTCCACATCCCGCTCTACAAGTGTCCGCGACCTCTGCCGCGGATCGCCGAAACCGCCCCCGCCTGCCGACCGGCAGGTTACGAGATCGCCCGGAAGCAGGCGCACGCCGCGGTCCTTGCCGCCGAGAACCGTGATCTCTCCGCCGCGATCGATGGTGTAGCGGTGAGGCGTGCCGTCGCGTCCCCCGCCAAGGCCATAGGGAGCCACCAGCAGCCCCTCGCCCGCAGCGTTCAGTGTGGCCTCCTTCGCCCCCTCGTAGCGGATGCTGTACTCCCCACCCACACCGCCCCGCATGACGCCGGGACCTCCCGTATCCAACGCAAGGGCGTACTTTTCCACGAAAAGCGGGAATGCCGCCTCCGTGCGCTCGACGCTCGGTGCGGGCGTGCCGCCCGGATTATGGATCGCCCCGATATTGGTCCAGCCGTCCGTATGACAGGTCGCGCCCGCCCCTCCGCGGTTGGAGAAGTGATGCCAGATATAGGAACGGCCGTTCCGATCGATTCCGGCAATGACGAAACGGAAGCGCCGCGCGAAGCCGGCGATGACCTGCTCTGGCGCCGCCGCCTCAAGGGCACGGAGTACCGCTTCGATGATGACGCTGCCGGTGAGCGTAGTGCAGGCAGTCACCGGCACAGGCATCTCGCAATCAACAAGGCTGCCCTTCCTGGTGAGTATCTTGACGGCCCGCCCACTGCCCTCGTTCTGCGATAGCTGGTCGTCGCTGAGGTACATGAAGGCCACGTTCACCGCCGCAACGGTGTTGGCGATGGGGCTGTTGACGAAGGACGGCACCTGGTCGGGGCAGTCCCGGAAGTCGACGACCGCGCCATCGGAGCCCAGCGTCACCTTCACCGGAATGGGCACCCGCTGCCGGCCGCAGCCGTCGTCGTCCAGATAGCTGACCCCTTCGTAGGTCCCCGGCTTCCACTGCGCGATCTGCGTACGCATCGCCGCCTCGCCGGCATCGAGGATTCCCTCGGCGCAACGCTCGATCTCAGCCGCACCGTAGCGATCGAAAAGCTCATTCAGGCGCTGTGCGCCCACTGTCACCGATGCGAGCTGGGCCATGATGTCGCCCCGCGTATCCTCGGGCTTGCGGGTGTTCTCGGCGACGAGTTGCAAAAGGTCCTCCCGCAGCACGCCTCGGTCCACCAGCTTGACCGGCGGGATACGGATGCCCTCGTGCCAGATCTCGCTCGCGCCCGGGCTGTAGCCGCCGGCGGACATACCGCCGATGTCCCCCATATGCGCCCGATTGGATACCCAAAGTCCCACCTTCCCGTCACGAAAGACCGGCTTCGCCAGGGTAATGTCCGGCAGGTGGCTGCCCCCGAAATACGGGTCGTTCGCCATCAGCACGTCGCCCTCACAGAGATTCTCCGCGAAGGCATCCTTCATGAAGCGTACGGCGAAGGGCATGGCGCCCATGTGGATGGGCACGCGCTCGGCCTGCGCCAGCACCCGTCCCTGCGCATCCAGTATGACCGTGGAAAAGTCCCTCGACTGGTTGAGCAGCGGCGAGAAGCAGGTCCGGATCATCGTCTCCACGACTTCCTCGGCGACCGCCAGCAGCTTGTAGCGGATGACGGCGAGGGTCAGGGGGTGAGGAGCCTTGCCGGTTTCCCCTGCGGTTGCCGCGCTCATGCTGCATCTCCGGGACGGATGTAGGCGCTGCCGAAGCGGTCCATGCGGGCCGTACTGCCCGGCGGAAGGAACACGGAGGTGGAAGGAGAATCGATCAACGCCGGCCCTTCGACGCACATGCCGTGGCTCAGACTCTCGAACCAGTAGACCGGCGCCTCGGTCCAGCCGCCGCAATAGATCTGCCGGGCCCCGCGCTGCGCCACCGACGGGTCCGATCCAGCCTCCTCCTGCACTGGCAGGTCGACGGCGGGCAGCCTGCCGAACGCCGCCACCCTGCAGGTGTCGATGAAGCCAGGCTCATTCTTGTGAACATGCTGGTAGAGCTCCTGGTAGGACGCCTCGAATTTCGACACCAGCCAGCCGAGGCTTCCGCCTCCGGCAAGCTCATCGCCATCCACCGGAACCCCGACCGTGAAGACCTGACGGAGGTAACGGCAGTCGGCGACACGCTCGAAGACGATGTCCGCGTCGGAGAACCCCTCCTCGCGCAGCAGCTCCCGCCCCTGGCGTTCGAGTTCCGCGAACACGTCGCGGAGCTGTGCGGCACCGACGTCGGGAATCGGCATGCCCAGGGTTTTCTGGAAGTCGTGCCGCACGTCGGCGGCAAGGAAGCCCAGCGCCGACAGCACCGAAGCCTCGCGCGGGATGTGGCGTGCCCCCGATGATCGTGCCACCTGCGATGTTAGCGCAGGCGCACGCTTGAGGCACCGGGCGAGCTGGCGGAGCGGAGCGCAGCCAGACCGGCCGATACCGGATCGTTCACCTCGGGTGCCGGTGGCCGGTACCAGAGGGAGCTGTGCGGGCGGCAGCAGTTGTGTTGCTGTCGCCAGCGTTCGATCAGGACCCCGGGGCGCGCGACCAGTGCCTAGAGCCCGGTGCGGCGGCGCCGCACGCGCCCGGATATGCCCATTCTTCCGGCTCCGCTCTGCGCTGATATAATCGCACCATGGACAAAATTCGCACCGTTACTGACAAATACGATGAAAGCTACATCGGCGAATCCCTTCAGTCGCTGGAAGAGCTCAACCGGTTTGCGCTGACTTTCTGCAAAGATGTTGCAAGCCTCTATGACTGCCTCACCAGAATTAAGAACGTCGAGCGGAATCCTTCCGTCTTTTCGCTTGATGACGCCCCGGTTCTCGGTTTGCTCGTTCGCGTCTGGAAGCTCCTCACGGAAGTCGCGTGATATTACGAAGAGGATAAGGCCGAGATAATCAGTATCCTCGAACGTCCGCTTATCGAGGCGTCGGTCATCGCCACCTACCTCATGACAAACGGCCCGGACGTTATCGAGGACTACAGGAAATGCTCCTACAAGGATCGCTTGCGCATCCTGCACGATCTTGAAAATGGATCAGCGTTTTATGAGACGAAAGCGGGGAATAGGCTGCTCGCCCTCGGTGCGGGAAAAATTGGCCTTCGAAGGACTCACGCCGCAAGACTTCGCCATGCAGAAGAAGAATCGGTGGAAGATCCAGGGCAAGTCCTTTTACGACATTTTCTCCGAGATTGAGCATGCCGACCTGTATGCCGCCACCTATGGAATGATGTCCGAATCGATCCACGGTTCATGGAATGAATCGATGGACTGATGCCTGTCCAGGAACGAGGATGGCACGTTCTCATCTTACCCGTTCCACTGCCCCGCAGACGTTCGCTTCATCTGCCCGACACTGAATTTCACAAACAAGCCGTTCCGGATCTGGCTTCAGCGCGTCGACGCTTATGACGATAGCCTGCGCGGCGCTCTGGACTGGGTCGAGCGCGTCAATCTGGCATTGTTCAGGAAATTCGACGCCTTGTACGACGGGCCGCCGGCGCACGGCTGAGGACATGCACTAAGGCCGAGAGGGCTTCCTCCCTGCCATAGAATGACCAGCGCCTGGCCAAGCCCCCAGAGCACGAACATCCTATGATCTCGGCAAGCGCTACGACAGGAAACTCATCCGGCTTGCCGCCGACATGTGCTGGGCAACGCGGCCGTTGCCATCCAGGAATCCGCGCACACATGCTGCCGCCGAACTCAGGCGCAGTGCTCGAAGCCATCCTCTTCCGGGGCGAACTCCCAAGGGGCGATGTCGCCAAACTGCTGAATGTCAGCGATCGTCATCCTGCTGCTCTGTCGTGACGTTGTAGGGCGATGTGCTCTGGAGGAAGCGGCGCTCCTCTGGTTCGGCGCCGATGCCTGCGTCGAGTCACCGACCGACGAGCCGCGGGGCGGCGCAACGGGACGCTCTGAGGACGTGGCGGAGGAAGTATGGCAAACACCGCGGTCTCGTCGTCGTGCTTGACGCCGCGCAGCAGGTCGCCCAGTTTGATGGTGGAGCCGCGCTGTGCCGCAGGTAGCGCTGACGCCACGCCTTCCGGGGATTGCCCGGCGTTATCTCCTGCGGGTGCCGTATACCGGCGCGGCTCTGCAATCTCCATATAGTCGACCGCGTAGTGCCGGCGCGTCCCGGTGCCGCTCTCGCGCACGATCAGCTTGACCCGGTTGAGCCGCCCGTCGAGCCGGAGCGGCACGTACAGGAGGTGCACCGCCGCCGCGTTGCCGTGTCGGTCGGCGTGGCTCTCGACCAGAACAGCGCCCTCGATCAACTGCGGCAACGCGACGACCGACACGTAGTGGGCGCGGTCCCGTGTGCCGCTCGCTGCCTACTGCCGACCGCGCTTGCCGAACCACCGACGCGAGTCAAAGGGCCGCTGGTGCCGGAGGATCTAGTCATCTGGAACTGAAGTTCAGTACATTGTAGATTGGTGCCTTCTGTAGGG
>JBBDQX010000216.1:0-17667 GCA_040905765.1 Acetobacterales bacterium | reverse complement strand
CGTCGAGCGCGACGTCCGGAACATTGACGTTGAGCAGCACCGGTTCCCCGACCGGGGCGCGCGCGAAGCGCGCGACCAGCTGCGCGGCGATCGTGGTCGCGGTGGCCATATGGCGTCCCGTCTTGCTGGTCAGCGACACCGCCATGGAGGGAATGCCCAGGAGAAATCCCTCGGTCGCGGCCGCCACGGTGCCGGAATAAATCGTGTCGTCGCCCATGTTGGCGCCGAGGTTGACGCCGGAGACGACGATGTCGGGCAGGAAGTCGAGCACCCCGGTGACCGCGAGGTGCACGCAGTCGGTGGGCGTGCGGGCCACCGCTTAACGGTGGCCGGAGACGCGCCGCATGCGCAGCGGCGCCTGTATGGTCAGCGAATGGCTTGTCGCGCTCTGCTGCGTTTCCGGCGCCACCACCCAGACATCGCGCGTGAGACTGCGGGCCAGCCTCTCCAGGACCTTCAGGCCCGGCGCGTTGATGCCGTCGTCGTTCGTGACGAGGATGCGCGCCCGTCCCAACGCTCCGCCGGAGCCGGGCCTGCTCACCCCCCCTCCCCGCCGATCCGCTCCAGACCACCGAGGTAGGGCCTGAGCGCGTGCGGCATCTCGATCGAACCGTCCGCGCGCTGGAAGTTCTCGATCACGGCGATGAGCGTCCGTCCGACGGCCAGCCCCGAGCCGTTCAGCGTGTGCAGGTACTCGGTATGTTTCGCGCCGGCCGGCCGGAAGCGCGCCTGCATACGGCGGGCCTGGAAGTCCCCGCAATTGGATACGCTGGATATCTCGCGGTAGGCCTGCTGGCCCGGCAGCCAGACCTCGATGTCATGCGTCTTGCGCGCAGAGAATCCTGTATCGCCACCGCACAGCACAACCAGCCGGTACGGAAGCCGCAACCGGCGCAGCACCTCCTCGGCACAGTTCGTCTTGCGAGCCTGCTCCTCCTCGCTGTGGTCGGGATGGACGATGCTGACCAACTCGACCTTGCTGAACTGATGCTGGCGCAGCATGCCACGGGTGTCGCGGCCGGCCGCACCCGCTTCGGCGCGGAAGCACGGCGTGAGTGCCGCGAAGCGCATCGGCAGGTCGTCCGGATCGACGATCTCGTTCGCCACCAGATTGGTCAGGGGCACCTCGGCCGTCGGGATCAGCCAGCGGTCGTCGGTGGTGCGGAACTGATCGTCGGCGAATTTCGGAAGCTGCCCAGTCCCGTACAGCACGTCGCCGCGCACCAGCAGCGGCGGCACCACCTCGACATAACCGAACTCGCGCGTGTGGAGGTCGAGCATGAACTGCGCCAGAGCCCGCTCCAGCCGGGCGATCGCGCCTTTCAGCACCACGAACCGCGACCCCGCCAGCTTGGCCGCGGCCTCGAAGTCCATCCCGCCGAGTGCCTCGCCGATCTCGAAATGCTGCCTGGGCTCGAAGTCGAAGACAGGACGCTCGCCGACCTCGCGCAGCACGACGTTGGCGGTCTCGTCCGGACCGTCGGGCACGTCGTCGGCAAGCAGGTTGGGGATTTCGGCGAGTTCGGCCTCCAGTTCCGTACCGGCAGACTCTGCTACCTGCTCGAGCTGAGGCAGCCGTTCCTTGATCGTGCCCACCTCGGCCACCAGAGCGTCGGCGGCGCCGCCTTCCCGCTTCAGCCGCCCGATCTCCCTGGACAGGGCATTGCGGCGCTGCTGCAGTTCCTGCATCTCGGTCTGCAACGCCCGGCGACGCGCGTCCTTCTCGGACAGGGCCAGGGCGCGGGGGGGCAGGCCCCGACGCGCCAGGCCGCGGTCGACGATGTCGGGCGTCTCGCGGATAAGCTTCAGATCCAGCATGCTCGCAATTCGGTCAGGGAAGCCCGGTCGGTTCAGCGGTCGAGGTTGAAGTCGGTTTCCTCGCCGTAATCGTCGTCGTCGTCGAGCGGGTCGTCCTTGTCCTTCTCGACATCCCGTTCGGCCTTGCGCTTCTCGACCAGCCGGGCCGCGAAGATGGAGATTTCATAGAGAATCAGGATCGGGATGGCGAGACCGAACTGGGTGATGATGTCCGGCGGCGTCAGCACGGCGGCGGCGGCGAACACGCCCACGATGGCGTATTTCCGTTTCTCCGCCAGCCCCTGCGCCGTGACCACCCCTGCGCGCACCAGAAGCGTGAGCAACACCGGAAGCTGGAAGCTGATCCCGAAGGCGAAGATCAGCCGCATTACCAACGAGAGGTATTCGTTGATCTTCGCCTCGAGCTGGATGCTGATCACACCGTCGGCGCCGCTTTGCTCAAAGCTGAGGAAGAACTCCCAGGCGAGCGGAAAGATGAAGTAGTAGACCAGTGCGCCGCCGAGGAAGAACAACACCGGCGTGGCCAGCAGGAAGGGCAGGAACGCCCGCCGCTCGTGCCGGTACAGGCCGGGCGCCACGAACATCCATATCTGTGCCAGCACGATCGGCGAAGAGACCATTGCCGCGGCGAAGAAGCCGACCTTCAGATAGGTGAAGAACGCCTCGTGCAGCGCGGTGAAGATCATCCGCCTGCTGCCCGCCTCGTCGTGATGCTCCTTCAGAATGTCGGCAAGCGGGGCAACCAGGAAGTCGAAGATTTCGCGCGAGAAGGCGTAGCAGACGAGGAACGCGACGAAGAACGCCGCAATGGCGTACATCAGGCGCTGCCGAAGCTCGATCAGGTGATCGAGCAGCGGCATCTTCCGGTCTTCCGGATTTTCCTGCGGGCGGGCGGCGTCGGTCATCGCTCGGCCGGCCCACCGGCTTCACGCCGCCGTACCGACTGATCCTCGCCTTCCCCGGCCGGCAGGGAAGCCGCATCGCCCGGCACCGCAGAATCACCGGAAGACGGCGATTCGCAGTCCTGAGCCGGTTCGCTGCGCGGCTTCCTGTCGGCGCCCTCCGGGTCGAGCGCGTCGACGAACTCCTGCTGCAGATGCTTCGGCGAACTCTGCTCCACCCGGTTCCGCAGGTCGTCCAGATCGGCCTCACGCACCATTTCGTCGACGCTGTCCTGGAACTCCGAGGCCATCCGCCGCAGACGGCGGACCCACTGGCCGACGGTCCGCAGTACACGCGGCAGTTCCTTCGGTCCGATCACGACGATCGCGACGGCCGCGATGACAGCCATCTCGGCCCAGGAAAGATCCAGCATCGCTCAGTGCCCCGGCGGGGCCGGCGCCGCCATCAGACCTTCGACGCCTCGTCCTTCCGCTCGCTGTCGCTTGAGGAGGGCGTGACGTTGCGCGGCTCGGTGGAATCCGAGGACAGCGACTTCGGGCGCTCACGCTCCCGATCGTCGTCCTCATCGTCGTCCTTCATGCCCTTGCGAAAGGCCTTCAAACCTTTCGCCATGTCGCCCATCAGCCCGGGGATCTTGCCCCTGCCGAACAGCAACAGGACGATGACCAGAACGATCACCCATTGCCAGATGCCGAAGGTACCCATGCGTTTCGCTCCTGTCGCGACGGGCGGAGTCCGCGCGGCCGCGATAATGACAAAACCCGGCACTTGCCGCAACGCGGCTGGATTCCTCGTCCAGACCGCCTTTACGCTAGAGCCTAGGAAATACGAAAGTCCTGAACTCGTCGAGTGTGACCGAAACGAGTTCGTCCTCCTTGGGAAGAAATTGGCCCGGCAGCCGCGCATGGAAGTGCAGTGGACCGCCGCCGTTGCGGTCCGCCACGCTGAGGTGCACGAGACTCGTACGGCCCAGCATTCTCGCCGCCTCCACCCGCGCCCTGGCGCTGCCCTCCTCGGCACCGCTCGTCAGGTACAGCGCTTCCGGGCGTATCAACACCTCGACCGAGGCGCCCTCGGGACAGCCACGGGCCGAAACCGGACCGAAGGGCGTCATCACGCGCCCGCTCTCGACCAGGCTTTCATAACGGTTCACCTCGCCGAGGAAGCCAGCGACGAAGCTGCTCACGGGGGAGAGGTAGAGATCTACCGGCCGGCCGACCTGGGCAATGCGACCCTCCTGCATCAGGGCGATACGCTCCCCCATGAACATCGCCTCCTCCGGGTCGTGCGTGACCATCAGGACCGATATCCCGCTGTGCTGCAGCATGTGCAGCGTATCGTCGCGCACCTTGTCGCGCAGCCGCGCGTCGAGGTCGGAAAACGGCTCGTCCAGCAGGATGACGCGCGGGCCGGGCGCCATCACACGGGCGAGGGCGACACGCTGCTGCTGTCCGCCGGACAGGACATGCGGATAGGCCTCCGCGAAACCCTGCATGTTGACCTTCTCCAGCGCCGTTGCGACGCGGCCCGATCGCTCGGAAGCGGACAGGGCGGAAAGGCCGAAGCCGATGTTCTCCGCCACGGTGAGGTGGGGAAACAAGGCATAGTCCTGAAACAGCAGCCCCACTCCGCGCCGTTCCGGGGCCGTGTCCAGGCCCGTCCCCCCGTCGGCGACGGCTTCGCCCGCTATCGATACGCGCCCGCTTTGTATCGGCTCGAGACCCGCGGCGATGCGCAGCAGGGTCGTCTTGCCACAACCGGACGGCCCCAGCAGGCAGACGATTTCCCCCGCGCCCACCGACAGCGACACGTCGCGAAGCACTGGAGTGTCGCCGAAACAGTGCGACACGTTTTCCAGGACAAGGGTCACTGGAATGCTCTCCACTGCCGGTCGGAAGCCGGCGGCCCCGCTATGCGAATGCAACGCAAAGTCATACGGCAGATCCTATACCGGCTGTGCCGGCCCAAGCCAAGGATCAGCCTTCCGGGTCGAGCGGTTCGCCATCGCCGGAGTCGGAGCCACCCTCCTCCTCGGACAGCGAATCCTCGGCGTTGACCCGATCGCGATACGCGGCGAGCGACACCCCCTTGTCGAGGAGGCCGGCGGCCTTGAGCTCCTCCAGTCCGGGCAAGTCGTCGAGGCGTTCCAGGCCGAAGTGATCGAGGAAGCCGTCGCTGGTGCCCCAGGTCACCGGCCGCCCCGGACTGCGCCGCCGTCCGCGCGGCTTGATCCAGCCGCATTCGAACAACGTGTCGAGCGTGCCCTTGCCGAGAGCGACACCGCGGATTTCCTCGATCTCCGCCCGTGTCACCGGCTGGTGGTAGGCGATCACCGCCAGCGTCTCCAACGCGGCGCGGCTCGGCTTGCGGGTCACCTTGCGGTAGCCCCGCAACAGCGGCGCCAGATCCTCCGCCGTGCGAAACGCCCAGCCCCCGGCCACCTGCACGAGGTTGACGCCTCTTCCGCGATAGAGTTCGCCGAGTTCGACGACCAGCTCAGTCACGTTGGTGCCTTCCGGCAGCATGACGGCAAGGTCGCCTTCCTTGACCGGGGTTGCCGACGCGAACAGGCTGGCCTCGACCAGGCGCAGCATCTGCGCGCGGTCCAAAACGCGCTCCTCCCCGCTCATTGCTTGTCCGTGCGCCTCAGATAGATGGGGCCGAAGGCGTTGGCCTGGCGGATTGCAAGCCGGCCGTCCTTGACCATCTCGAGGCTCGCGACGAAGGTCGATGCCACCGCGGACCGCCGGCGAAGAGGCGACATGCGCACCTCGCCGGCCAGTTCCGGAGGCAGGAAGCTGAACAGCGTTGCCCAGTCCGGCACGTTGCCCAGCATCTCGCGCAGACGGCGGACCGACTGCTCCACCGTGAACATGTCAGAGGGTTCGATGTGCAGCGTGCTCTGCTCGGCACGGCGCACCATCGCCCCATAGGAGGTGAGCAGGTCGAAAAGCGAGACGTCGTAGACGTTGTCGACATCGTAGCCGAAGGTTTCCGGCTCACCGCGTGCGTAGACAACCTCACCGAGCAGCGGACGGGCCATCAGCCTCACCGCCGAGTCGCGCATCGACTCCAGACGCTGGAGCTGGAACCGCAGGGCGCCGGCCAGGTCCTCGCCGCTCGGTTCCTCCTGTTGCTGCTGTTCCTCCGGAGGAAGCAGCAGGCGCGACTTCAAGTAGGCCAGCCACGCCGCCATCACCAGATAGTCCGCGGCGATCTCCAGCCGCAGGCGCTGGGCACGGGAGATGTAGCCGAGGTACTGCTCGGCCAGCTGCAGGATCGAGATACGCGCCAGATCGACCTTCTGATCGCGCGCCAGCGACAGCAGCAGGTCGATCGGGCCGGCGAATCCATCCAGATCGACGACGAGCGTGGACCCCGGATCGCCGGAGACGCGTGCTCCCTGCCGGTCGCCGTCCTCTTCCCACGTAGTGTCGCTGACCATGGTCGTCATCATCTTACAGCCCCGAGAGGCGGAAAACCACGTCGGCGATCACGTCCACCGGACCTCCGACGAGCCAGCGGAAGATATTGAGGTCCAGCCCCAACTGGCTTCCGAGGAACGGCAGGATGAAGATGCCGCCGACGAGTATCAGCAGTCCGTAGGGCTCCAGGCGGGCGATCGGGCTGGCCAGTTCGTTCGGCAGCAGCCCCACGGCGATGCGCCCGCCGTCGAGCGGGGGAATCGGCAACATGTTGAACACCGCCAGGACGACGTTCAGCAGGACCGACTGCACCAGCATCTGGAACGTCCACTCCGCAGCCACGGGCGGCAGCATCGAGGCAGCGGGATGGATCAGCAAGGCGGACGCCACGGCCAGCAAGATGTTGGTTGCCGGCCCCGCGGCGGCGACCAGCACCATGTCCATGCGCGGGTTGCGCAGGCGCATGAAGTTGACCGGCACCGGCTTGGCATAGCCGAAGAGGAAGGGAGAACCGAAAAGCAGCAGCATGCCCGGCAGCACAACTGTGCCGAACGGATCGATATGGGCGATCGGATTGAAGGTCACGCGACCCATCCGCCGGGCCGTGTCGTCCCCCCGCAACGCCGCGACAAACCCGTGCGCTGCTTCGTGGAACGTCACCGCGATGAGGACCGGGACCACCCAGGTCGAGGCGGTGTAGAGAATCTGGGCGATGTCGCCGTTCATGGGGACGAAACCGGAGCTTGGGCAAGAAGGGCGGAAAGGCGTTCGGCCGCGCGGGCACGATCGAACCCCGGCGGAACGGCGCCGCGCTCCGCCATGCGGCGCGCCGGTGTGGAATCCAGTGGCCGCAGGCCACCGGCAACCTCGCGCATCTCGTCCAGCCGGCCGCTGCAGTGCAGGACCACGTCGCAGCCGGCGTCCAGCGCCGCCGCCGCGCGCATATCGAACGGTCCGCCGAGCGCTCCCATGCCGATATCGTCCGAAATCAGTACACCGGAAAAACCGATCTCGCCCCGGATGACGTCGGCGATCACGCGCGGCGACAGGGTAGCGGGACGGTCGGGATCGAGCGCGGTATAGACGACGTGCGCAGTCATGGCCAGCGGCATGTCGGCAAGTGCCCTGAATGGCAGGAAATCGGCGCTTCTGAGCTCATCGAGAGATGCTTCGACCACAGGCAGGTCGAGATGGCTGTCCGACCGTGCTCGGCCGTGGCCAGGCACGTGCTTGATCACCGGCAGTACCCCGCCATCGAGGAATCCTTCGCAGGCGGCGCGTCCGAGCATGGCGACGGCTTCAGGGGAACGGCAGAAAGCGCGGTCGCCGATGATGTCGTGCGCGCCGGCAACCGGCACATCGAGGACCGGCGCACAGTCGACGTCGATACCCAGAGCGGCGAGATCGGCGGCGATGAGCCGGGCATTGAGGCGCGCTGCCTCGGCCGCCGCATCGGGTCCGGACTCGGCGAGAGCGCCGAAAACGGCCGCCGGGGGCGCTCCGTACCAGTTCGGCGGCCGTAGGCGCGCGACCCGCCCCCCCTCCTGGTCTATCAAAACCGGCGCGTCAGGCCGGTCCACGGTCTGGCGCAGCGCCCCGACCAGCGCCGCCACCTGCGCCGGATTCCGGCAGTTGCGCGCGAAGAGGATGAAGCCGAGCGGGTCGGTCTCGGCAAAGAACGCCTCTTCTTCGTCGGTCAGCGTCGTGCCGATGCAACCAAAGATCGCCGCCGCGGGCTGCCGCGTACCGGCCGCCTCAACGTTTGACAACGAAGCAGCCGATCTTGCGCAGTGCCAGCTTGCCGCACACGGCGTTGCCGGCGTCGCGGTCGGCCACGGGACCGGTGCGTATCCGGTAGAAGGTTCCCTTCCCGGGCACCTCCGCACGCTGGATATCGAGAGTCATCGCGCCCAGCAGATCCTGATGGCTCTTCTGGAGGCGCGACCATTCGGTGCGCGCCGCGGCTTCGGAGCGCAGCGCCCCGAGCTGCAGCATCCAGTCGCCGGAAGCTGCCGGCGCGGCGGCGGGCCTGGACGGCGCGGCTTCCTGCCGCGGCGCCGGAGCAGGCTCGGGCTCATGCGCCGGTGCGGGCTCCTGCTCGACACGCGGTGCAGCGGGTCGAGACGAACCGGTTCCCTCAGCCGGCGGAGGCGGCGGAGGCGGTGGCACGGTCTCGGCCTGCGCCATGTCCTGCCGACGGGCGGCGGTATCGGTCGGCAGTGTCATCCGCGCCGCCACCTGCCCGGACGAGGACATCGGCGGAGTTTCGCGGCGCGGCTGCGCTCCCGGTGCGGTCTCGGTCATGGGCGGCTGCCGGCCGTCGGCGGCGGGCCCGGCCGGCGGCACAGGCACAGACGAGCCGTTCTCGCCGCTATCAGGCGCCGCAGCAGGTACGGGCGCCGGTTGCGGCGGGGTCATCGGCTGCTCGGCGGGAGGCATCAGACGCTCGACGCGCGGCTCGCCGGTCTCGCCCAGACGGCCGTAGACCAGCTTGTCCTGGTTCGGGATGCGCATGCCCCCCGGCTCCTCCGGGCGCACCTTCACAGGCCCCGGCTCGGCACGGACGATGGGGATTTCCTGCTGCGCGCTCTGCTGCGTAAAGGCCGCAAAGTATTGCCAGCCGACCAGTCCACCAGCGACGAGCAGCAGCACCAGCAGCACGACCGGAAGAAGCCGCCGGCGATTCGGCGTCCGCGACAGGGCCGTCCGTTCGTTGCGCGGAATGTCGAGGTCTTCGTCCGCCATCAATGCATCTCCTCAACCGGCTGCACGCCCATGACCGAGAGGCCGGATGCGACGACCAGTGCCGTGCCCTTCACCAGTGCCAGACGTGCCCGCGACGTCCCCGCATCCCCGTCGACCAGGAATCGCAGGCTGGCATCATCCTTCCCCTTCGTCCACAGCCCGTGGAATGCCGCAGCCACGTCGTAAAGGTAGAAGGCGACGCGGTGCGGCTCACGCGCTTGCGCCGCCTGCTCGACCAGTTGCGGCCAGCCGGCAAGCTGCCGGATCAACGCCAACTCGGCAGGATCGGTCAAGGGCGAAAGGTCCGCTTCCGCCAGCGCATCCGGCTGCAGCGCAGCCTCGCCCGTCCCCTCGGCGGCATGCCGCAGGACCGAACAGCAGCGGGCGTGAGCGTACTGCACGTAAAATACCGGGTTGTCGCGCGACTGCTCCATCGCCTTCGCAAGGTCGAAGTCCAGTTGCGCGTCGTTTTTGCGGGTAAGCATGATGAAGCGCACCACATCGCGCCCGACCCGGTCGATCATTTCCCGGAGAGTGACGTAGGTCCCTGCCCGCTTGGACATCTTCACCGGCTGTCCGGCTTCGAGCAGCTTGACCAGTTGGCAAAGCCGCACGTCCAGCCGCGCCGCGCCGCCGCCGAGCGCCGCGACCGCGGCCTCCATGCGCTTGACGTAGCCGCCGTGATCGGCGCCCCAGACGTCGATCATCCGGCCGAATCCGCGACGGATCTTATCGAGATGATAGGCGATGTCAGTGGCGAAGTAGGTCCAGCTGCCGTCCGACTTGCGCAGCGGCCTGTCTATGTCATCGCCGAATTGCGTGGACCGGAACAGGGTCTGCGGCCGCTCCTCCCAGTCGTCAGGCAGCTTGCCCTTGGGAGGTTCGAGCACGCCGGTATAGACCAGCCCCGCATCCTCCAGCGTCTTCACCGCTTCCTCGACCGCACCGGCAGCCACCAATTCGCGCTCCGAAGTGAACACCGCGGGGCGGATGCCGAGCGCCTCCAGGTCGTCGCGGATCAGGTCCATCATCGCAGCCACGACGAAGCTGCGGACCTTCTCCATCCAGAGCGACGGATGGGCCGCCTGGATGCCGAGTACGGCGCCATCGAGGCCGAGCCGTTTACCGTATTGCGCAGCCAGGCCCTTGCCGACCTCGATCAGATAGTCGCCCTGGTACTGCAGCGGCGCCGGGTGCATCTGGGCGAACGAGCCCTCCGCCAGGTCCGCGCCATAGTGCTCCAGGTATCGGCCGTAGGCGGCCCAGGCCAGTTCCTCCACCTGGGCGCCGGCATCGTTGACGTAATATTCGCGGGTAACGGCGTGGCCGGCCTTCTGCAGCAACCCCGCCAAAGCGTCCCCGACCACCGCCCCGCGTCCGTGGCCGACGTGCAGCGGGCCCGTCGGGTTGGCGGAGACATATTCGACATTCACCGGCTCGCCGGCACCGAGATCGCTGTCGCCATAGGACAGTCCGGCCCGCAGCATGTCCTGCAGCCGTCCGTGCCAGAAGGTGTCGCGGAGCCTGAGGTTGACGAACCCCGGCCCTGCCACTTCCGCCCCTGTTACGTTGTCCAGCGTGCGCAGCCGCGCCGCGAGGGTTTCACCGAGGTCGCGCGGCTTCATTCCGGCAGGTTTGGCCAGCACCATCGCCGCGTTCGTCGCAGCGTCGCCATGCGAGGGATCGCGCGGGGATTCGACTGCGACGCGCGCGCAGTCAAGACCGGCCGGCAACTCGCCGTTCGCGATCATTTCCTGCACTATCGCATCAATGTCGAATTTTAAAGATTTGAAATAATTAGTCATTCAAATGATGAAGGTCGAATAGCCTGCGGTGTTCGTCGATGGCGAAGCGGTCGGTCATGCCGGCGATGTAGTCGCCAACGAGCCGGGCGGTCTCTGGGCTGCCGGGGGCGCCGGCGTCACGCTGCCAGTGTGTGGGCAGGCAGTTCGGCTCGGCCAGCAGCAGGTCGAAGAGGTCGCGCACCACGCGGCGCGCCTTGCTGGTCATGCGGTTGACCTTGTAATGCCGGTAGAGGTTCTCGAACAGGAACTTCTTGATCGCTCCGAGGTCGCCAAGCAGATCATTGGAGAAGGCGACTACGGCGCCATCGTGCCGACGCACGTCATCGGCGCTGCCGACCCGTGCCGCCTCGATCCGCGACCGGCTCTCGGCCAGCAGGTCATTGACCAGCACGTTCATGAAGCGCCGTACCGCTTCATAGGCGAAGCGGCGCGGATCGAGGTCGGGATACCGCACCTCGAGTTCCGCTGCGATAGTGCCGATGCACGGTAGCGGACGGAGGTCCTCTCGGGTGATCAGCCCGGCGCGCAGGCCGTCGTCGATGTCGTGACTGGTATAGGCGATGTCGTCGCACAGGGCCGCAACCTGGGCCTCCGGGCCGGGCTGGCTGCCGAGCCACAGCGACTGTATGCGGTCGTAGTCGGCGATGATCCAGTGCGCCTCGCCCGCGATGGGTCCGTTGTGCTTGACCACTCCTTCCAGGGTTTCCCAACTCAGGTTGAGGCCCTGGAAGTCGGCGTAGCGGTGCTCCAGCACGGTGACGATGCGCAGCGTCTGGGCATTGTGATCGAAGCCGCCGAAGGGCCGCAGGCAGCGATCGAGTGCCTCCTCGCCGGCGTGGCCGAAGGGCGGATGGCCAAGGTCGTGAGCCAGCGCGACCGCCTCCGCGAGATCCTCGTTGAGGCCCAATGCGCGGCTGATCGAGCGGGAAATCTGCGCCACCTCGATGCTGTGGGTCAGCCGCGTGCGGTAGTGGTCGCCCTCATGGTAGACGAAGACCTGCGTCTTCTGCTTGAGGCGCCGGAAGGCCGTGCTGTGGATGATGCGGTCGCGGTCGCGCTGGAACGGCGACCGGGTCTCGCTCTCCGGCTCTCCGATCAGACGGCCGCGGCTGCTTTCCGCGCGGCTGGCATAGGAGGCCAGAAGGTCGCTGTAGCGCAAGGTCATGGGCCGGAAGGTACAGGCGCCCCGCCGCAGGGGCAACGTGCACCATCCTTTGTAATCGCTGCCATGATTGCCTAGATTCAGAAGTTCACAGAGCCAACAGGCGAAACACGATGAGCGATACACTGACCGAGGCCCCGGAGCGCGTGGTCACCATGTCCGACAGCGCGATGCGACGGGTAGCCGAACTGATCCGCGAGGAAGGCAACGAGCGGTTGATGCTGCGCGTGATGGTCAACGGGGGCGGCTGCTCGGGCTTCCAGTACTCGTTCGACCTCGACGAGGCGCGCAACGACGACGACCGACTGTTCGAACACGATGGGGTGAAGCTGGTGGTCGATGAGGTGTCGCTGGACCTGCTCGCCGGATCGCAGATCGACTACGTCGAGGAACTGATCGGCGCGGCCTTCCGCATCAGGAATCCGAACGCCGTCTCGTCGTGCGGCTGCGGCAGTTCCTTCGCCATCGGCTGACCGGCGACCTACCCGGTGAAAATCGCGACCTGGAACGTCAACTCGATCCGTGCGCGGATCGACAACGTGGTGGAGTGGCTGCGCGAGGCAGCACCCGATGTGGCGCTGCTTCAGGAGATCAAGGTCGAGGCCGGCGCCTTCCCCCGCGAACCGCTGGAGGATGCGGGCTACAACGTCGGGCTGGTCGGCCAGAAATCGTACAACGGCGTTGCCATACTTTCGAAGTCACCGCTCTCCGTCGAGCATGAGTGGCTGCCCGGCGACGAGACGGACAGGGAGGCGCGTTACCTCGAGGCAGTGATCGAGGCGCCGACGCCGGTACGAGTGGCGACGATCTATCTGCCGAACGGCAATCCGGTGGAGGGTGACCGTTACGCGTTCAAGCTCGCCTGGATGGAGCGCCTCCGCGCCCATGCCGACCGGCTGCTGGCACTGGAAGAAGTGACCGTGCTGGGGGGCGACTACAACGTCATCCCCACCGACGACGACGTCTACGACCCCGCCGCATGGCGGGAGGACGCGCTGTTTCGGATGGACGTGCGGCGCAAGTTCCGGGCCCTGCTGAACCTCGGGTACACGGAAGCCTGGCGGGCACTGCACCGGGAAAAGGGCGTCTACTCGTTCTGGGACTACCAGGCGGGGCGTTGGCAGCGTAACGAGGGGTTGCGCATCGACCACCTGTTGCTATCGCCACAGGCGGCCGACCGGCTAAAGGCCTGCGAGATCGACCGCGGACCGCGCGGCAGGCAAAAGGCCTCCGACCACACGCCGGTATGGTGCGAACTGGAAGTCGCTTAGCGGCAGTCGAAGCTCGCATCGAGGCCGGCCGGCACCAGACCGCCAGTGACCGTGCAATGGCCATCGGCCGGCGCCGGACGTTGCATGGTGACCAGCACCTTTTTCGAGCGATAGCGGCACAGCAGCGTCGGCGGCTGCGGCAGAACCTCCGCCAGTTCCAGCCTGGGCGAAGCCGTCCCGCATCCGGCGAGAGCGACGGCGTCGAGCAGCTCGAAGCTGCGCACCGCCCAGCCTTCGCTGTAGGCCGGATCGATGGCGCAGGCGCTGCCGGTCGAATGCAGCGGCAGGATGCCGCCGCACGTTATCGTGCCGCTCTCGCGCCGAGAGAATACATCTCCGACCGTGGCCGACGCGTCGGAGGCTGCCTCACGAATCGCGCGGCCGGCCTCCGACGCCGAACAGGCGGCGAGCGCCGGCAGCGCCGTCGCGAGAAGCAGCCAGACCGTCAGATGTCGGCGTAGCACCGAATCTCTGCCGCGCCGCCCGGGTGCGTTACCGCGCCCTTCAGCGCCGAACCGACCGTCTGGGCGTAGCGCCACAGCGCGCCGGAGCCGAAGTTCGCCGGCTTCGGCTTCCACGCCTTGCGCCGCGCCGCCAGTTCCTCGTCCGGGAGATCGATGGTGATTTCGCCGGTGTTGGCGTCGAGGATGATGCGATCACCGTCCTCTAGCAGGCCGATGGGGCCACCGACCGCCGCTTCCGGTCCCACATGCCCGACGCAGAACCCGCGGGTCGCACCGGAGAAGCGTCCGTCGGTGATCAGCGCCACCTTCTCGCCCATGCCCTGGCCATAGATCGCCGCGGTGGTCGCCAGCATCTCTCGCATGCCGGGACCGCCCTTCGGGCCCTCGTAGCGGATGACGAGGATGTCGCCTTCCTTGTAGTCGCGGCGCTCAACGGCGGCGAAGGCGTCCTCCTCGCAGTCGAAGCAGCGTGCCGTACCCTCGAAGCGCAGCACCTTCATGCCGGCCACCTTCACGATGGCGCCCTCGGGGGCGAGGTTGCCCTTGAGGCCGACCACACCGCCGGTGGGCGAGAGCGGCCTGGCCGTCGAATAGATCACCTTCTGGTCGGGATCGAAGGTTACTTCCTCGGTGTTCTCGGCCAGCGTCTTGCCGGTCACGGTCATGCAGTCGCCGTGCAGGAATCCGCCGTCGAGCAGGGCGCGCAGCAGCATCGGCACGCCGCCAGCCTCGTGCATGTCCTTGGAGACGTACTTGCCGCCCGGCTTCAGGTCGGCGATGTACGGCGTGTTGCGGAAGATTTCGCAGACGTCTAGCAGGTCGAAGTCGATGCCCACCTCGTGAGCGATAGCCGGCAGGTGCAGACCCGCATTCGTCGAGCCTCCGGTGGCCGCGACCACGATGGCGGCGTTCTCCAGCGCCTTGCGCGTGACGATGTCGCGCGGACGGAGGTTTCGCTCGATCAGCTTCATTACCTGCTCGCCCGACGCCTCGGCATAGGCGTCGCGGCTGGCGTAGGGCGCCGGCGCCCCCGCCGACCCAGGCAGCGCGAGGCCGATGGCCTCCGACACACAGGCCATGGTGTTCGCGGTGAACATGCCGCCGCAGGCACCATCCGACGGACACGCGACGCATTCGAGCTTCAGCAGCTCGCTCTCCGGCATCTGCCCGCCGCTGTGCAGGCCAACCGCCTCGAACACGTCCTGCACCGTCACGTCGCGGCCCTGGTAGCGGCCGGGCAGGATAGAACCGCCGTACATGAACACCGACGGGACGTTCAGGCGCACCATCGCCATCATCATGCCGGGCAGCGACTTGTCGCACCCGGCGATACCGACCAGCGCGTCGTAGCAATGGCCGCGCATCGTCAGCTCGACGGAGTCGGCGATCACCTCCCGACTGACCAGCGAGGACTTCATGCCCTCGTGCCCCATCGCGATGCCGTCGGTGACGGTGATGGTGGTGAACTCGCGCGGCGTGCCTCCGGCGGCCTTGACCCCCATCTTCACCGCCTGGGCCTGCCGCGACAGCGCGGTGTTGCACGGCGCCGCCTCGTTCCAGGTGGTGCCTACGCCGATGAAAGGCTGCCTGATCTCCCTGTCGGAGAGCCCCATCGCATAGTAGTAGGAGCGGTGCGGGGCGCGCGACGGCCCCTCGGTGACGTGGCGGCTCGGCAGTTTCGACTTGTCAAACTGGACGGTCATTGCGGCTCCCCTCTCTGGCGTCGTCCGGTCTAGCGGTCGACGCGGTACTTCTCGACGACTTCCTCGTTGAGCTCGATGCCGAGCCCGACGCAGTCCTTCATGGTGATGTGGCTGTCCTCGAACTTCTCGATCGGCATCTCGCACAGGTCCCAGCGCAGCGGGTTCTGCTGCTCCTTGTTCCAGTCGCTGTGCATGTACTCGAAGACCAGGAAGTTCGGCATCGCGCGGGCCAGATGCAGGCCGACGATCATCGCGATCACCGAACAGCTTCCGGTGTGCGGCGCGAACGCGCAATGGAAGGCCGAGGCCATCTCGGCGATCTTCCTGGTCTCCGAAAGCCCGCCGACGCGGCAGGCGTCGGGCTGGATGATGTCGACCGCGGCCCGGGCAAGAAACGGAGCTATGTTGAAGCGGGTGAAATCCGCCTCGCCGGTGGCGATGCGGATGTCGAGCTTGTCGCGCAGGAAGGCGTAGCCATCGACATCCTCCGGCGACAGAGGCTCCTCGTACCAGTAGAGGCCCAGCCGCTCGAGCTCGCGGCCGACCTGCAGTGCCGTCTTCGGGTTGTCGCCATAGCCGCAATTGACGTCGGCCATCAGCACGACGTCGTCGCCGGCCGCCTTGCGCAACGCCTCCACCGCCTTGATGTCCTCGCGGTAGTCGAGCGGGTTCTTGCCGATCTTGATCTTCATCGCGTTGAAACCGATCGACTTGTAGTGCTCGACCTCCTTCAGGAGGATATCCAGGCCGCGGAAGCGCAGGCTGGAGGCGTAGCACCAGATCTTCGGGTTCACGTCGCCGCCGAGCAGGCGCCAGACCGGCAGGTTCACCGACTTGCCAAAGATGTCCCACAGGGCGATGTCGATTCCACTCATCGCCTCGACATAGAACCCCTTCACATGGCCGCGGTTAACCATCACCGACCACAGCAGGTCCCAGATACCCTCGATGTCGCGGGCGTCACGACCGATCAGCAAAGGCGCGATGTCGTCGACGATCTCCTTGTAGGCCTTCGCCGCAAGACGGGTCATGATCTCGCCGACGCCCTCGATGCCGTCCTCGGTGCGGATGCGCACCAGCACCGTGCGGTACTGGCCGAAAACCACGTGCGCGACCTCGTCGGCACGCGGGATGGCAATAGGTGCCGCGATCTTGTTCTGCATCGGCACCACGATCGGCACCGCCTCGACGCTGGCGATCTTCATGTGAACAGTCCCCTCCTCTAGATCGCGGCGAGCCGGCGGAGCGCGTCGCCGAGCTTGCCGCGCATGCCCTCGGCGTCGGTAAGGCGCTCACGCTGCTCCTCGACGACCTCGACCGGCGCACGCGAGACGAAGTTCTCGCTGGCCAGCTTCTTCTTCATCTTGTCGATTTCCGCGTCGACCCGCGCGATTTCCTTCTCCAGCCTGCCGCGCTCGGCCGATACGTCGATGACGTCGGCCACGGGCAGCGCGATCACGGCCTCCTCCAGCGGGATCTGAACCGCACCAGCCGGCACCGGCCCCGCATCGACGGTCAGCGACTCCAGACGGGCCAGCCGCTCCGCGCTTTCGCGCCAGCGCGCCGCCAGCGCCTCCGTTTGATCGCCCGCGCCGTGCAGTACCGCCGGCACCTTCGTGCCGCCAGGGATGTTCATCTCGGCGCGCACGGCGCGGATTTCCGAGATCAGCCGGATTACCCAGTCCACCTCGGCCTCGGCCCCGGCATCCAGGAGGCCGGCGCTCTCGGGCCACTCGGCCTCGATCAGCAGCCGGCCCGCATCGCCCCCGAATTGCGCCCACAGCTCTTCCGTCAGGAATGGCATGAACGGATGCAGCAGGCGCAGGATGCGGTCGATCACCCAGGCGGTGCAGGCGCGCGTCTCCGCCGCAGCCGCCGCGTCGTCGCCCGAAAGCACCGGCTTCGACAGCTCGACGTACCAGTCACAGAAGCTGCCCCAGACGAACTGGTAAAGGCCCTGCGCCGCGTCGTTGAAGCGGTAGCTCTCGATGCCGGCACTCACGCCCGCCGCGGCCGTCTCGACCTTGCCGACGATCCAGCGGTTGAGAATTTCCTTGCAGGCGCCGGGATCGAAGGACGGGTCCGGGCGAACGCCGTTCATCTCGGCGAAGCGGCAGGCGTTCCAAAGCTTGGTACCGAAGTTGCGGTAGCCCTCGACCCGCGATTCCGCGAGCTTGATGTCGCGGCCCTGGGCCGCCATCGCCGAAAGGGTGAAGCGCAGCGCGTCGGCGCCGTATTTGTCGACCAGCACGAGCGGGTCGATGACGTTGCCCTTCGACTTCGACATCTTCTGGCCGCTGGCATCGCGCACCAGGGCGTGGATGTAGACGGTGTGAAACGGCACCTCCCCCATGAAATGCATCCCCATCAT
>JBBDQX010000215.1:0-18143 GCA_040905765.1 Acetobacterales bacterium | reverse complement strand
CGAACAGGCGATGCGAGATTTTCTCGGCGCTTCGGCACGGGACGGGGCGGAGGTCTCGCTGCTCGCCGCGGACGCCTCGTTCCGCCGCTATCTCCGTGTTCAACGGGGCGGAGAGCGGGCCGTGCTGATGGATGCGCCGCCGGAGAAGGAGGACGTGCGCCCCTTCCTCGACGTGGCGCGGCGCCTGGCGGCCCTTGGCTTCAGCGCGCCACGGGTGCTTGCGGAAGACAGCGCCGCCGGCTTCGTCCTGCTGGAGGATCTCGGCGACACCACCTTCACCCGCGCCCTGGCTGCGGACCCCGCCTGCGAGCCGGCGCTCTACGAACTGGCGGTGGAAACCCTCGTCGCGCTGCATCGGGCGCAGCCGCCGAGAGACGGCCTGCCGCGCTACGACGACGAGCGGCTCCAAACCGAGGCGGACCTGCTCGTTGACTGGTATTGGCCGGAAGTACATAGGGGCCCTGCGCCGTCCGCGGCGCGCGAGCGGTACGCGGAACTGTGGCGGCCGCTGTTCGAATGGGCGCGGCAGGTGCCGGAAACGCTGGTCCTGCGGGACTTCCACGTCGACAACCTGATGTGGCTTGCCGGCCGGAACGGTGTCGCACGCTGCGGCCTCCTCGATTTCCAGGACGCGGTCGCGGGGCCCGTCACCTACGACCTGGTGTCGCTGCTGGAGGATGCGCGTCGCGACGTGCCCGCGGCGCTCGCGACGCGACTGAAGCGACGCTATGTTGCCGCCATGCCGGAACTCGATCCCGAGGCCTTCGACGCTTCCTATGCCATCCTCGGCGCGCAGCGCAGCGCCAAGATCGTCGGCATCTTCACCCGGCTGTGGCGGCGCGACGGCAAGGCCGGATACCTCCGTCATGTTCCCCGGGTCTGGCGGTGGCTGGAGAGCGACCTCCGCCACCCGGCGCTGGCCGACATGCGCGCCTGGTTCGAGGTTCATTTCCCGCCGGCATTGCGACGGGCACCGGCATGAGTACCGTCGTCACCCGTGGCATGGTGCTCGCCGCCGGCCTGGGCGAACGCATGCGACCGATCACCGCCACGCTTCCGAAGCCGTTGGTGCAGGTCGGCGGCAAGACACTGCTTGACCACGCCCTCGACCGCCTGTCCGCGGCCGGCGTCACCGAGGTGGTGGTCAACGTCCACCACCTCGCGGACCGGATCGTGCAGCATCTCGAGGGCCGGCATGAGCCCGAGGTGCGCATCTCGGCCGAGCAGGACCGGCTCGAGACCGGGGGCGGCGTGGCGAAGGCCCTGCCGATGCTTGGCAATGAACCCTTCTATGTCTCGAACGGCGATACGCTGTGGCTTGACGGCGCCACGCCCGCATTGCGGCGGCTCGCGTCGCAGTGGGACCACTCGCGCATGGACGCGCTCCTGCTGGTCTTCCCGGGCGCCCGGGCGGAAGGGTACGAGGGGGCCGGCGATTTCGTGCTCGATCCGCTCGGCCAGGCGCGCCGTCGGCGCGAGCGCGAGGTCGCCCCGTTCGTCTTCACGGGTGTGCAGCTGCTGCATCCTCACCTGTTCCGGGATGCCCCGGATGGACCTTTCTCGCTGAATCTGTTGTACGACCGCGCCGCGGAAGCCGGGCGGCTATATGCCATCGTGCATGACGGCATGTGGCTGCATATCGGGACCCCGGAAGCGATCGGCGCCGCCGAGGACTATCTGCGGGACCGCAGGCTGCTCGGCCGGTTTCCATGACCGGGCGGGAGCGACCCGCCGCGATCCGGACCATCCCCGCCGGCGTCCCGTTCGCCGATGCCCTCGCCGCCGGCCTGCTCGACCAGGCCGGAGACGACCTGGCGCTGGCGCGCACGGTGGTGTTGCTGCCGACCCGCCGCGCCTGCCGTGCGCTATCGGACGCCTTCCTGCGTCTGTCCGAAGGACGGCCGCTGTTGCTGCCCCGCATGTGGCCGCTCGGGGACGTCGAGGAAGACAGGCTGCTGGCGGCAGGCGGGCTGGGGGGAGCGGGCGACGAGCTGCCGCCCGCTATCTCGCCGCTGCGCCGGCTGCTCCTGCTGACCCGGCTGGTGCTCGCGGCGGGCAGCCGGTTCGGATCGGGCCGCCCGCCGAGCCACGACCAGGCCGCCCGCCTCGCCGCTGCGCTGGGCGAGCTGCTGGATTCCGTGCAGACCGAACGTCTGACCTTCGATGGCCTCGTCGACCTCGGCGGCGACTTCGCCGAGCACTGGCAGGTGACGCTCGACTTCCTCCGCATCGTCACCGAGAGCTGGCCGGCCGTGCTGAAGGACGAGGGGTCCATCGATCCCGCCGAGCGCCGGAACCGCCTGATCGCCCGGCAGTGCGCCGCATGGCGGGACTCCCCGCCTGACCATCCGGTGGTCGCCGCGGGTTCCACCGGCAGCGTCCCCGCGACGGCCGAACTCCTCGATGTGGTCGCCCGGCTGCCGCAGGGCTGCGTGGTGCTGCCGGGGCTGGACCGGTCGGAACGGGCGGAAGCGGAAGGCGGACTGCCCGAGACGCATCCCCAGGCGGGCATGCGCCGTCTGCTGGCGGCGCTCGAGGTTGCACCCGCCGATGTCGCCGACTGGTCGCCGGAAACGGTGCGGCGCGCGCGGCTGCCGGTGACGGCTCAGGCGCGTGCGCACCTGATCGGCGAGGCCCTGAGGCCGGCGGAGACCACCGGCGCTTGGCGCGCGACCGGATTGAACGTGAAAGGCGCCATGGAGGGGGTGGCGCGCATCGACTGTCCGAGCCCGCGGGAGGAAGCTGCGGTCATCGCCCTGGCGATGCGCGAGGCGCTCGAGAACCCCGAGCAGACCTGCGCCCTGGTGACGCCGGATCGCTCGCTCGCCCGGCGCGTCGCCGCGGAGTTGAAGCGCTTCGGAATCGAGGCGGACGATTCCGCAGGCCGGCCGCTGTCGGATACGCCGCCCGGCGTCTTCCTGCGGCTCGCGGCCCATGCCGCCGCCGAGCGCTTTGCGCCGGTGCCGTTGCTCGCCCTGCTCAAGCACCCTTTGGCCTCCGGCGGGGATGCCCCCGGAACCTTCCGCAGCCGTGTGCGCGCTATGGAATGCGCCATCCTGCGCGGCCCCCGGCCCGGGCCGGGGCTGGAGGGCCTGCGCGTCGCTCTGGACACGGCGAGGGCGCCGGCTTTCCTGCGCCCCTGGCTGGAGGAAATCGTCGCTGCCGCCGCCCCGCTCGAGGCCGCGATGGCCCAGCCCGTCGCGCGGCTGCCCGACCTGCTGCGTGCCCACGTCGCCTTCACCGAACGGCTGGCCGTCGACGACACCGGCTCGGGGCCGGCGCGGCTGTGGGCGGGCGAGGCGGGTGAGGCAGCGAACGGCTTCGTCGCGGACCTGCTGGACAGCGCCGACGGACTGCCGCCGCTGGCCGGCCGGCACTATCCCGCGCTGCTGCAGGCGCTGTTGCAGGATGCCACCGTGCGGCCGCACCATGAGCGCCATCCGCGGCTGTTCATCTGGGGGGCGCTCGAGGCCCGGCTGCAGCGCGCCGATGTGATGATCCTGGGCGGCCTGAACGAGGCGACCTGGCCGCCCGAGGTCGAGGCGGACCCCTGGATGAGCCGGCAGATGCGGGCGCGGTTCGGACTGCCTCCGGTGGAGCGGCGGGTCGGCCTGTCGGCGCACGACTTCGTCCAGGCCTTCTGCGCGCGCCGGGTTCTGCTGACGCGCAGCACGCGGGTCGAGGGGACGCCGACGGTTCCGTCGCGCTGGCTGCTCAGGCTGGAGGCATTGCTCCAGGCCCAGGGACAGGGCTTCGACACGGCGGACGCCGGGAGGATGCTGCGCTGGCAAGCCGCGCTGGACGAGCCGGGCGCATTCGCACCGGTTCCGCCGCCGGAACCACGGCCGCCAGTAGCCGTGCGGCCGCGCCGCATGTCGGTCACCGGCATCGAGCGCTGGATGCGCGACCCCTATGCGGTCTTCGCGCGTGACATCCTCCGCCTGAAGCCGCTCGATCCCGTCGACCGGCAGCCGGAAGCGGCGGACTACGGCAGCCTGATCCATCGTGCCCTCGACCGTTTCGTACGGCAGCACCCGGAGGCGCTTCCTGCCGATGCCGATACGCGGCTGCTGGCGATTGGCCGGGAGGCGTTCGAGCCGATGCAGGGGATGCCGGGGGTGATGGCCTTCTGGTGGCCGCGGTTCGAACGGATCGCGCGCTGGTTCGTGGCGCAGGAACGGCTTCGGCGCACCGCGATCGCCGCCATCGCGGCGGAGGTCGAGGGCAGTCTGGAGCTTCCGGCCGCGGCGGGGCCCTTCCGGCTCACTGCGAAGGCAGACCGGGTCGACACGCTGCGTAACGGTGGTATTTCGATCGTCGACTACAAGACCGGACAGCCACCCAGCCAGCGCGACGTCGCCGCTGGCTTCTCGCCGCAGCTTCCCCTGGAGGCCCTGATCGCGAAGAAGGGTGGATTCGTCGACGTGCCGATGGCCGAGGTGGAGGCGCTTGCGTTCTGGCGTCTCGGCGGCGGCGATCCTCCCGGCGAGGACTGTCCCGTGAAGCCACCGCGCGGCTCGGCGGACCCTGCGTATATCGAGCGGCTGGTGACGGAAGCGCAGGCGGGACTGGCCGCCCTGGTCGCCGCCTTCGACGATCCGGCAACGCCCTATCTGTGCCAGCCGCGCCCCGACAAGGCGCCGCGTTACGGCGACTACGACCACCTCGCCCGGGTGCCGGAGTGGTCCGCCGCGGCGGGCGACGGCGAATGACGCCCGGCGCCGTGTCGAACCCGCGCGTCGCCGCCGCGGATCGCGCGCAGGCCCGCGCCGCCGATCCCGGCGCATCCGTCTGGGTCGCGGCATCCGCCGGGACCGGCAAGACCAAGGTGCTGACCGACCGCGTCCTGGCGCTGATGCTCTCGGGCACCGCGCCCGATCGTATCCTCTGCCTGACCTTCACCAAGGCGGCGGCGGCCGAGATGGCGAATCGCATCAACCAGCGATTGGCCCGCTGGACGATCGCCGGTGAAGAGGAACTGGGGGGGCAGGTAACGGCCCTCACCGGCGGATCGGCCGGCCCGGAGACGCTGGAATCCGCCCGGCGGCTGTTCGCGCACGTCCTCGACGTGCCCGGCGGCATGAAGATCCAGACCATCCACAGCTTTTGCCAGTCGCTGCTGAAGCGTTTCCCCCTGGAGGCCGGCCTCGCCCCGCATTTCGAGGTGATGGACGAGCGTACCGCCGCCGAGCTTCTCGACGAGGCGCAGAAGGGCGTGGTGTCTGCGGCCCATGCCGGGGGCGACCCTACACTCTCCGCGGCCCTCGGCGAGGTCAGCGGCTGGCTGCAGGCGGCGGATTTCCAGCAGCTGATGGACGAGTTGACGCGCGGACGAGGCACCTTGCGGCGGGCCTTGAGCCAGGGCGGGGTGGATGGCGCCGCCGCGCGGCTGCGGCGGAGTCTCGGCGTCGGTCCGGACGAGACGCCGGAGAGCATCCGCGCCGCGGCGCAGGCCGAGGATGCCTTGGAGGGCCCTGCCCTGCGGCGCGCGGCGGAATTGCTTGCGGGCGGCGCGAAGACCGACGTGGAACGCGGCGGTCGGCTTGCGGCATGGCTCTCCGCCGACGCGCAAGGACGTCTGGCCGGCTGGGACGACTGGTGCAGCTGCTTCCTGACCGACAAGGGCGAGATCCGCAAGACACAGGCGACCAGGGCGGTCAATGACGCGCATCCGGATGTCGTCGAGGTGCTGGAGCGGGAGGCCGGGCGGTTGCTCGACGTAATCCGCCGCTGCCAGTCGGCCTGTGTCGCCACGGCAAGCGAGGCCGCCCTGCGGCTGGGTGAGCGCGTGCTCGGCGCCTACGAGCTGGCGAAAGCCGCGCGCGGCTTGCTCGACTATGACGATCTCGTGCTGGCTGCTCGTGACCTGCTTGGCCGCGAACGCGGCGCCTCCTGGGTGCATTACAAGCTCGACGGCGGCATCGATCACATCCTGATCGACGAGGCGCAGGACACCAATCCGGAGCAGTGGGCGGTGGTGGCGGCCCTGGCGGAGGAGTTCTTCGCCGGAGAGGGTGCACGCGACCACATCCGCACCGTGTTCGCGGTCGGCGACCGCAAGCAGTCGATCTTCAGCTTCCAGGGCGCCGATCCCGCCGCTTTCCAGCGCATGCGCGACCACTTCGCCGGGCAGGTCCAGGCCAGCGGCGAGGCCTGGCGTCCGATCGACCTCACGGTGTCTTTCCGTTCGGTCCCCGCCGTACTGAAGGTGGTGGACGCCGTTTTCGCTTCCGCGCCGGCGCGGTCCGGCGTTGCCGACGGGGAGACCGTGCATCATGAAAGCGTCCGGGACGGCCATGCCGGACTGGTCGAGATCTGGCCACCCGTTTCACCGGCCGCCGCGCCGGAGGCCGCCGCCTGGCCGCTGCCCCTGACCCGTTATGCCGTGCAGTCGGCGCAGGCGCGGCTGGCGCGGGTCGTCGCCGGACGCATCCGGCGCTGGATCGACAACCGGGAGATGCTGCCGGCGCGCGGACGGCCGCTCCGGGCCGGCGACGTCATGGTGCTGGTGCGCCGGCGCTCCGCTTTCGTGGCGGAGCTGGTGCGGGCGCTGAAGGCCTGCGGCGTCCCGGTCGCCGGCGTCGACCGGATGCTGCTGACCGAGCAGATCGCCGTGATGGACCTCGTGGCACTGGGTCAGGCTTTGCTGATGCCGGAGGACGACCTGACGCTGGCGACGGTGCTGAAGTCGCCGCTGTTCGGCTTCGACGACGACGCGCTTTTTGCGCTGTGCCGCGACCGCGGCGCCGAGACCCTGTGGCACAGGCTGACGGCGGCGGCCGGGAACGGCGACCCCCGGTGCGCCGCGGCCGCACGGACGCTGGCGGAACTGTTGGCGCGGACGGACTACCTGACCCCCTTCGAACTGTACGCCGAGGTGCTCGGCGCGCGCAGGGGCCGCGAATCGCTGCTGCGCAGGCTCGGCGACGAGGCGAACGATCCGATCGACGAGTTCGTCGCGCTGGCGCAGCTCTACGAGCGGTCGAACGTGCCGTCGCTGCAGGGCTTCCTGCACTGGATTTCCGCTGGCCGGACCGAGGTGAAACGCGATCTCGAGCAGGCGATGCGGAATGAGGTCCGCATCATGACCGTTCATGGCGCCAAGGGGCTGCAGGCGCCGGTTGTCGTCCTGCCCGACACCATGCAGACGCCGAAGCAGTCGGACAGACTGTATTGGCCCGGGGAGGGTGAGGCGCCGATATGGCCGCCGCGCTCGGCGATGGCGGACGCCGCCTGTCCGGAGCTGCGCAATGCCGCACGGACGCGACAGGAGGAGGAGTACCGGCGGCTGCTGTACGTGGCGCTGACGCGCGCCGAGGACCGGCTGCATATCTGCGGTTGGACGGGAGAGAGACAGCCGCCCGAGGACTGCTGGTACCGCCTGGTCGCGAACGGCGTGCTGGACTTGCCGGGCGAGGCCGTGGAGTTCGACTTCGCGGCCGATGCGGCGGTGGCCGCCGCCGGCTGGTCCGGCCCGGGCTGGCGGCTGGAGGAGCCGCAGACGGTTACCGTAGCCGAAGTCGGCGACGAGGGGGCCGCCGGCGGCGACGCGGAGCCGTTGCCGGACTGGGCGCGTCACGCGCCGGCGCCTGAACCCGAACCGCCGCGCCCCCTGCTTCCCTCGCGCCCGAGCGTGGAATCGCCGCCGCCCGACTCGCCGCTGGCCGGCGACGCGGCCATCGCCTACCGCCGCGGCCGCTTCGTCCATCGCCTCCTGGAGGTGCTGGCCGGGCTGCCGGACGCGGAGCGCGACGTTGCCGGCAGCCGGCTGCTGGAAGCCGGGGGCCACGGGCTGGATGCCCCTGCCGCTTCCGAGGCGCTGACGCAGACCCTGACGGTGCTGCGGGAACCTGCGTTTGCCGCGCTTTTCGGCCCGGAGTCGGTCGCGGAGGTTCCGCTGATCGGGCGGGTCGGCACGACGGTGGTCTCGGGCCGGATCGACCGGCTGCATGTCGCGGCCGAAGCCGTCCGGGTGGTGGATTTCAAGACCGGCCGGATTCCGCAGGCGGGCCCCTCGGCCGCTCCCGCCGCCTACCTGCGCCAGCTCGCGGCCTATCGGGCGCTGCTGCGGGGGATATATCCGGACCGACCGATCCGCTGCGCCTTGCTGTGGACGGACTTACCACTCATGATGGTGATTCCCGATGCCGTTCTCGACCCGCACGCGCCTTGAAGCGGAGCCCCCGAAAGGTCATATAGTGAACGTACCGGCTTCGGGCCCGGCGCCGGTATCGCCAACCTCTCCGGGATACCATCATGAGCGTGATCCAAGTCAGCGACTCCTCGTTCGAGGAGAACGTCCTCAAGGCCAAGTCCCCTGTCGTCGTCGACTTCTGGGCGGAGTGGTGCGGCCCCTGCAAGCAGATCGCTCCGGCGCTCGAGGAGATGGCCAGGGAGCTTGAGGGCCGCGTGACCGTCGCCAAGGTCAATATCGATGAGAATCCGGAGACGCCGAGCAAGTACGGCGTTCGGGGCATTCCAACCCTGATGCTCTTCAAGGACGGCCAGCTCGCCGCCACCAAGGTGGGCGCGATGCCGAAGGGGCAGCTGATGGACTGGGTGGAGTCGGAACTCTAATAACGGCGCGGCGGCGCGCGCGTCAGCCGTTCTCCCGCAGCACGGTTCCCGACAGGTAGAGCGACCCGCAGATCAGCACGCGGGCGGGCTCGGGTGTTCTCCCGATCGATGCGGTGATGGCGTCCGCTACGCTGTCGGCGGCGGGGATGCCAAGCGCCGCAGCTAGTTCAGCCGCGGGCATGGCATGTTCGTAGCCAGGAATACCCACCGCGGTCGCGGACGTTGCCCGTTGCAGCAACGGCGCCGCGAAACCGGCCGGGTCCTTGCTGCCCATCATGCCGACGACGAGATGCACGGGTCGGTCGTCCCATCCGTCCATGACCGCCGCGACGGCGGCGGCGGCGTCGGGATTGTGGCCGCCGTCGAGCCAGAGCTCCCATCCGGGCGGCAGCAGCGTCGCGAGCGGGCCGCGAGTCAGCTTCTGCATCCGCGCAGGCCATTCGGCGGACGTCAGCCCGTGCCGGATTGCCGTGTCCGCCGGCCGCAGGTCCAGTGCGGCCAGGCAGGCCAGCACCATCCCCGCGTTTTCCACCTGATGCGCACCGAACAGGTTCGGACGTGGCCACTCGGCCGCCTGTCCGCGGAATTCGAAGCGCAGGCCCTCATCTTCCGCGTGGACCGTCCATTCGCGCCCGTGGCGCAGCGGTAAGGCGCCGACCGCCGCCGCGCGGGCGTCGATCACCGCCGCGGCCGCCGGCTGCTGGCGGCCGATCACCGCCGGGACGTCCGGCTTGAGGATGCCGGCCTTCTCCCCGGCGATCGCCTCCAGCGTCTCGCCGAGGTAGCTCATGTGATCCATCGCCACCGGCGTGATCACCGTCGCCGCCGGCCGCGCGACCACATTGGTCGCGTCCAGGCGGCCGCCAAGTCCGACCTCGAGCAGGGTCACGTCGGCGGGTACGCGCGAGAACGCGAGCAATGCCGCGGCGGTGGCGATCTCGAAATAGGTGATCGGAGCGCCGTCGTTGGCGCGCTCGCATTCGAGCAGGGTCTCGTAGAGGACCTCTTCCCGGATCAGCTTGCCGGCCAGCCGGATGCGTTCGTGGAAGGTCACCAGGTGAGGCGAGGTGTAGACATGGCAGCGCAGGCCGCCTGCCTCGCAGACAGCGCGCAGCATGGCCACCACCGAGCCCTTGCCGTTGGTGCCGGCGACGTGGATCACGTTCGGCAGTGCGTCCTGCGGGCGCCCCAGCCGGTCCAGCAGGCGCTCGATACGGCCGAGCGACAGGTCGATGAGTTTCGGATGGAGCCGGTTGAGCCGTTCGAGGACGGTCTCGCTGTGGGTGGCCCCGATGGAGGATGCGTCGCTCAAGCGGCGGGAGGCGCCTTGTGCCCGCCGCCGGAGGTTTCCTTGCTGTCGGCGTCGCCGGACGGCCGGGCGGGCTGCGTGGCGGCGCGGGACCTGGCCGCCGCGCCGCGCCGCGGGTCGTCGATCAGGCCGGTGAGGCGGATCAGCGTCTCGCGCAGGTCACGCCGCGGCACCACCACATCGACCATGCCGTGCTCATGCAGGTACTCGGCACGCTGGAAGCCTTCCGGAAGTTGCTCGCGGATGGTCTCCTGGATCACCCGCGCGCCCGCGAAACCGATCACCGCCCCCGGCTCGGCGATGGCGATGTCGCCCAGCATGGCGAAGGAGGCGGTGACACCGCCCGTGGTCGGATCTCCGAGCACGACGATGTAAGGAAGCCCCGCCTCCTTGACCATGCGTACCGCGAGGGTGGTGCGCGGCATCTGCATCAGCGACAGGATGCCTTCCTGCATGCGTGCGCCGCCCGAAGCGGTGAAGACGATCAGCGGCGCTTCCTGAAGCCGGGCCAGCCGGGCGGCGGTCAGCAGCGCTTCGCCTACCGCCACGCCCATCGAGCCGCCCATGAAATCGAATTCGAACACGGCCGCGACGACGTCCCGCGTACCGAGCTTCCCATGCGCCACCAGCACGGCGTCGCGAAGACCGGTGCGCGACTGCGATTCCTTGATCCGATCGGTGTAGCGCCGCAGGTCGCGGAACCGCAGCGGATCGACCGGGGCGGCCGGCAGTTCGACGTCGGTATAGCTGCCGCCGTCGAACAGGTACTCCAGCCGCTTGCGGGCCGAGAGGCGCATGTGATGGCCGCAGTGGGGGCAGACGTGAAGGTTTTTGTCGAGCTCGCGGTGGAACACCATCTGCTCGCAGGCCGGACACTTGTGCCAGAGGTTGTCCGGGACCTCCTTGCGGCCCAGAAGGGTGGCGAGCTTCGGGCGGACGAAAGAGGTGAGCCAGTTCATGCGTCGGTCCCTGCCGGTTGCGTGGCGCGGGCGCCGCGGACGCCGGCAGCGAACGCCGCTACGCGGGCGCCGATCTCCCCGGCGAGACCGGCCTTCGGTCGGCCCTGGGCGTCCAGACCGTCGGCGATCGCCTGCACCAGAGCCGAGCCGACTACCGCCGCGTCGGCGACGCGCACCGTCTCGGCCGCCTGCTCGGCCGTCCGGATCCCGAAGCCCACGCCGACCGGAAGGTCGGTATGCCGGCGCAGCCGGGCGACGGCCTCGCGAACGGCGTCGGCGGCCGCCGACCGGGTGCCCGTGATGCCAAGGATGGCGACATAGTAGACGAAGCCGCTGGCGTGCTCGACGATGCGCGGCAGCCGTGCGTCGTTCGACGTCGGTGTCGCCAGCATGATCAGGTCCAGCCCCGCCTCGCGCAGATGGCCGCGCAGCTCGTCATGCTCCTCCGGAGGCAGGTCGACGACGATGACGCCGTCGATGCCGGCGGCGGCGGCGTCGCGGGCAAAGGCCTCGCCGCCATAGCGGTAGATCGGGTTGTAGTAGCCCATGGCGACCACCGGCGTGTCCGGGTCGCCCTCTCGGAACGCGCGGACCAGGTCGAGCGTCCGGGCCATCGTCGCACCGGCTTTCAGCGCGCGCTGGGACGAGAGCTGGATGGCCGGGCCGTCGGCCATCGGGTCGGTGAACGGCATCCCGACCTCGATCATGTCGGCGCCGTTGGCGGCGGCGGCCTGGAGAATCGCGAGCGAGGTGGCGTGGTCCGGGTCGCCCGCGGTGAAGAAGGTGACGAGACCGCCGCGGCCTTCCTCGTACAGGGCGGCGAACCGCGCAGAGATGCGCCCGCCGCTCACAGGTCGACCCCCAGTGCCTTGGCGACCGAATAGACGTCCTTGTCGCCGCGCCCGCACATGTTCATGACCATCAGGTGGTCGGAGGGCAGGTCGCCGGCGATCTTCATGACGTGCGCGAGGGCGTGGGCGGGCTCGAGGGCCGGAAGGATGCCCTCGAGCCTGGCGCACAGCTTGAACGCTTCCATCGCCTCGTCGTCTGTCGCGGCGACGTACTCGACCCGGCCGACATCGTGCAGCCACGCATGCTCCGGTCCGATGCCCGGATAGTCGAGGCCGGCCGAGATCGAATGCGCCTCGGTGATCTGGCCGTCGTCGTCCTGCAGCAGGAAGGTCCGGTTGCCGTGCAGCACGCCGGGGCGGCCGCCGCTGATCGAGGCGGCGTGCTCTCCGGTCTCGATCCCGTGGCCGCCGGCCTCCACGCCGATGATGCGCACCGACGGATCGTCGAGGAAGGGATGGAACAGTCCCATGGCGTTGGAGCCGCCGCCGATGCAGGCGACCAGGCTGTCCGGCAGGCGGCCTTCGGCCGCCACGATCTGTTCGCGTACCTCGTTGCCGATCACCGACTGGAAATCGCGTACCATCTCGGGATAGGGGTGCGGGCCGGCGACGGTGCCGATGACGTAGAAGGTGTTTTCCACCGACGCGACCCAGTCGCGCAGCGCCTCGTTCATCGAATCCTTCAGTGTCGACGAACCGGCGGTGACCGGCTTCACCTCGGCGCCGAGTAGCTTCATGCGGAACACGTTCGGCTGCTGTCGCTCGACGTCCGTGGCGCCCATGTAGACCGTGCACGGAATGGCGAACAACGCGCAGACGGTGGCGACCGCGACGCCGTGCTGTCCCGCGCCGGTCTCGGCGATGATGCGTGTCTTGCCCATGCGCCGCGCCAGCAGGACCTGGCCGAGCACGTTGTTGATCTTGTGCGAACCGGTATGGTTCAGCTCGTCGCGCTTGAAGTAGACGCGCGCCCCGCCGAGGTGCCTCGTCAGCCGCTCGGCAAAGAACAGCGGGCTTGGACGCCCGGCGTAGTGCGCCAGATAGTAGTCGAGCTCGCGCTGGAACTCCGGGTCCGCCTGCGCGTCGCGGTAGGCCTTCTCCACCGACAGGATCAGCGGCATCAGCGTTTCCGCGACATAGCGGCCGCCGAAAATGCCGAAATGGCCGCGCTCGTCGGGACCGCCACGATAGCTGTTGGGCTTTTTCTGGACGCTGTTCATGTCGGCAGACCGGTTGGGCGAAGGCTGGCTGAATACATGAGATACCTGTCCGTCACAAGGCGCGGGCGGCGGCCAGGAAGGCGCGCACCAGCGCCGGGTCCTTGCGGCCGCGCGCCTTCTCGACGCCTGAAGATACGTCCACCGCGGGCGCGCCGCTGCGCCGGACCGCCTCCGCCAGGTTCCCGGCGTCGAGGCCGCCGGCCAGCATCCACGGCACCGGCCATGTCCTGCCGCGGAGCAGGTCCCAGTCGAACGGCATCGCGTTGCCGCCCGGCAGGGCGTCCTTCCGGTCGCGCGGCGGCCTGGCGTCGAACATCAGCCAGTCCGCCGCTTCCGCATGCTCTGCGGCGGCATCGAGATCGGCCGCGGATGCCACGCCGATCGCCTTCATGACCTTCCGGCCGGTCAGGGTCCGCACGCCCGCAACCCGCTCGGGAGATTCGCGCCCGTGAAGCTGGATCATGTCCAGCGACGCCTCTTCCAGCACGCGTTCAAGCGTCGCGTCGTCGGGGTCGACGAACAGGCCGACCCGTTCGATGCCGTCGGGCACGGCGGCTGCGAGTTCGGCCGCCTGCTCCCGCGACACCGCGCGGGGCGACGGCGGATAGAACACGAAACCGACGAAATCGGCGCCGTCCTCGACGGCCGCGGTCAGCGCGTCGGGCGCGTTGACACCGCAGATCTTGACCTTGATCCCCATGCTCAGGACGTGGTGCCGGCGATTTCCTGAACAATATGCCGTGCCGCCCGGCCCGGGTCGTCCGCGGCGGCAATGGGACGTCCGATCACCAGATAGTCCGCGCCGCGCTCCAGGGCCTCGGCCGGCGTGGTCACGCGCTTCTGGTCCCCCGCCTCGGACCATGCCGGCCGGATGCCGGGTACCATCAGCACGAATTCCGGCCCGCACGCCGCGCGCAGCAGGCGGATCTCGTGCGGCGAGCAGATCACGCCGTCGCAGCCTGCGGACTGCGCGAGCAGCGCGAGGCGCCGCACGGCGGAATCCATGTCGGGGTCCATGCCGACCGACTCCAGGTCTTCCGACGACAGGCTGGTCAGCACCGTCACCCCGAGGATGCGGATGCGCGGCACACCCTGCTCGACCGCGGCCAGCCGGGCGGCATCGACGGCCGCGCGCAGCATCGCTTCGCCGCCGCCGGCATGCACCGTCAGGAAGTCCGGCGCCAGCCGCGCCACCGAACGGACGGCGCCGGCGACGGTGTTCGGGATGTCGTGCAGCTTGAGGTCGAGGAACAGCTTCCGGCCCCCCCCGGCCTCGCGCATCACCCGCTCGACGCCCTCGGGGCCGTTGGCCATGAAGAACTCCTTGCCGAGCTTGATGCCGCCGACGCTGCCGGCAATGGCGTGCGCCACCTTCAGCGCGCGCTCGCGGTCGGGCGTGTCGATGGCGCAGAAGATGCGCGAGGCGGGGTCGGCGGCGGTCATGGGCGCTCCACGGAGGGGATGGGCGAGTGGTGGCGGCGACATTGTCCCCGGTTCGGCCTATGTGCTACCAAAACCATGTCCTTCCGCAACCTGTCCCTTTCGACATTCCATCGATGGCTGACGGCCTGCATCTGAAAGCGTTCGAGCCCGACGCGCACTGTCCGCTGGACGGGCTGCGCGTGCTGGACCTGTCCCGCCTGGTCTCCGGCAACATGCTGAGCCTCCAGCTCGCCGACTTCGGCGCGGAGGTGATCAAGGTGGAGGACCCGAAGAAGGGCGATCCGCTGCGCCACTGGACGGTCGAGGGCGCGGGTATTTCCTGGAAGGTCTACGGTCGCAACAAGAAGAGCGTGACGCTCGACCTGCGTACCGACGAGGGCGTGGAACTGCTGCTCAAGCTGGTCGAGACGGCGGACGTGTTCATCGAGAACTTCCGCCCCGGAACGCTGGAGAAGACGGGATTTCCGCCGCAGAAGCTGATGGAGATCAATCCGCGGCTGGTCCTGGTGCGGATCTCCGGTTGGGGGCAGACCGGACCCTATAAGCACCGGCCGGGCTTCGGCTCGCTGGTGGAGGGCATGTCGGGATTTGCCGCGCTCAACGGCTTTGCCGACCGCGAGCCGGTGCTGCCGCCGCTGGCGCTGGCCGACATGATCTCCGGCCTCTCGGGCGCTTTCGCGACGATGGTTGCGCTGCGCCATCGCGACGCGACCGGCGAGGGTCAGATCATGGACCTGTCCCTGCTTGAGCCGATCTTCTCCACCCTCGGCCCGCAGATCATGGACTACCGCCTGGCGAATCGGGTCAAGCAGCGCACGGGATCGACGTCGCACACAGCGGCACCGCGTGGCGTTTACCAGTCGAAGGACGGCAAGTGGATTTCGATGTCGGCCTCGATGCAGACCATGGCGGAGCGGCTGTTCAGGGCGATGGGACGCCCCGAGCTGATCGAGGACCCGCGCTTCCGCAACAACGAGGAGCGGATCAGGCACAACGACATCCTCGATCCGATGGTCCGCGAATGGATGGCAGAGCGGACGCTGGAGGAGAACGTCGCCATTTTCGACCGCGAGGGCATCACCGCGGCACCGGTGTACGACGTCTCGCAGATGGAAGGCGACTTGCATTTCCAGGAGCGTGAGGTCGCCATCGACGTGCCGGACGCCGATCTCGGCAGGATGGCGATGCACAACATCATTCCGCGCCTGTCGGCGTCGCCGGGGAAGCTCCGGCGGCCGGCGCCGGGGCTCGGCGAGCATAATGCCGAGATCCTCGGCGCGCTCGGAATCGACGAGGCCGCGCTCGCGAGGCTCAGCGAAAGCGGCGTGACAGGAGAGGAACCGCGCCATGAAGACTGAACGCGCGCTGCCGACGTGGCGGTCGCTGCTCTACGTCCCGGTGAACGTCGACCGTTTCGTCGACAAGGCGCACACGCGCGGGGCCGACGGCATCATCCTCGATCTCGAGGACAGCATAGCGCCGAGCGCCAAGGCCGAGGCCCGCACCATGGTCCCCGAGGCCGCCAGGAAGGTCCGGCGCGGTGGCGCCGATGTGCTGGTGCGCATCAACCGGCCATGGCGGCTGGCCGTCCGCGACATCGAGGCGAGCGTCTGCCCCGAGGTCGACGCGCTGGCCCTGCCGAAGCTCGCCGGGCCGGACCATGTGCAGCTCATCGACGAGGTGGTGACCGAGGTCGAGGAAGAGCGGGGCATGGAGGTCGGCCACACCAAGTTCCTCGCGATGGTCGAGACGGCCGATGCGTTCCTGCGCATGGCCGACATCGCGCGCGCCAGCGAGCGCGTGGTGGCGCTGAACCTGGGTGGCGAGGACTTTACGGCCGCGCTCGGCATGTCGAACGGCGCGGACGCGCTGTACCTGCCAAAGATGCAGATCGTCATCGTCGCCGGCGCGGCCGGGGTGCTGCCGCTCGGCTTCGTCGGGTCGATCGCGGACTTCGGCGACACCGAGGGCTTCCGCGCCATCGTCGAGCGCTCGAAGAACCTGGGCTTCGTCGGCGCGGCCGGCGTGCACCCGAACCAGATCAAGGTACTGAACGAGGCCTACCGGCCGACCGACGCCGAGGTCGACCAGGCGCGCCGGATGATCGCGGCCTATGAGGACGCCTATGCGAAGGGTGTCGGCGCGGTCGTATTCGAGGGCAAGATGATCGACGTGCCGCTGGTGGAGCGGGCAAGGCGCCTGATCGCACGCTATGAAGCGATCGTCGCGCGCGAGGCTCGCGCGAAGCCGTAGCAGTCAGGCGCGCTGCGCCCCGGTCCGGGGCCCGGCGCCATCGCCATCCGCACCGTTCGCGGGCTCCGGCCTGTGGTCCAGCACCGGGCCGCTTGGGGCACGCTCAGCCACCGGCCCGGGCTTCGGCAGGGCCGAACGCGGCGCCGCCGTCCTTTCGGCGGCGGCCTTCTCCACTTCCGCACGGGCGGCGTCGAGCTGCCGGCGCATGTCGGCCATCTCGCGCTCCAGGCGAGCCAGCTGTTCTTCGCTGCGTCGCGCACGCCGGCGCGCGCCAAGCGAAGCGGCCCACATCACCGCCGAGCCGATGAAGAACGAGAGCAGGCCGACGAGCAGCACCAGCAGATAGAGCGGCGTTTGCAGGCTGAACGGCAGCGGCTGCAGCTCGATCGTGACCGTGTCGAGGTTCGAGACCGCGAACGACACGACGAGCATCGCGAACGGCACGAGAACCAACCAGTGGAAGAGGCGCATGCGGCAAGGTCCGTGGTTGCGGCGCAGGCCGACTGCGGCCGGGAAAGCAGCCTAGGTGTTCAGCCGCTCGCGTAATTGCTTGCCGGTCTTGAAGAACGGCACGCACTTTTCGGAAACGTGAACCGCCGTCCCCGTGCGCGGGTTCCGTCCCACCCTGGCGTCGCGCCGTTTTACGGAAAAGGCACCGAAGCCCCGCAACTCCACCCGGTCCCCCTCGGAGAGGGCGGCCGCGATCTCGTCGAAGATCGTCGCTACGATGCGCTCGACATCGCGCTGGTAAAGATGCGGGTTCTTCGCCGCGAGGCGCGCGATCAGTTCCGATTTAGTCATGACAACACCCCGCTGCCACCGACGCCGGTCCGGTGGCCGAAGCGAATTTCAACCGCAGTTAATACTCAGGGTGCCAGACCGAAATCATGCCGTCAAGACTAAGCCGTTCAGATAACAACGCTTTTACCGCCGAGGACGCCAGCCGCTCCAGCAACGCCGCGGTCGGGTCGCGCGGGTCGACGTCCCGCAACGGCAACGAATCGTCGATGTCGTGCTCGCTGCGCAGCCACAGCCGGGCTTCCCGTTCGCCGCCGATGCCGTCGATCAGTCCGGACTCGAACGCCTGTCGGCCGGTGAAAACGCGCCCGTCGGCCAGCGCCAGCACCTTCTCGCGCGGCAACTGGCGGCGATCGACCACCATCTCCACGAACATGTCGTACATGTCCTCGACGAGCCGCTTCGTCGCTTCACGGCCTTCCTCGGTAAGGGGCTCGAACGGCGAGGGCACGCCCTTGAGGGGGCTGCTCTTGATGGCTTCCATGTTCACGCCGATCCGGTCGAGCAGCCCGGTCACGTCGGCTGATTGCAGGATCACCCCGATGGAGCCGGTAATCGTGCTGCGCTGGGCAACCACGCGGCTGGCGCCGATCGCGACCATGTAACCGGCTGAGGTGGCCAGTCCGTCCATGACGGCGACCACCGGCTTCACGGCGGACAGGCGCGTCAGTGCCCGGTGCAGGGATTCTCCGCCTGCCACGGTGCCGCCCGGGCTGTCCACATGCACGATCAG
>JBBDQX010000214.1:0-18440 GCA_040905765.1 Acetobacterales bacterium | reverse complement strand
TTGGAAACATTGGCGCGCCCGGAGAGACTCGAACTCCCAACCTTCTGATCCGTAGTCAGATGCTCTATCCATTGAGCTACGGGCGCCCATGGCAGCGTCACCCGGGAGACATGGGCGACCGCTTCGCGAAGGGAAGCCGGAAGCTAATGGCATGCGGGCGAAAACGCAAGCGCCACCAACGGATAGCGGGCCAAGGCGCTTGTGACTGATCCGGGCTTTGAGTAATATCCTCCGACCCTGGGGGGCAGGGGGATCAAGCGGTTGAAGGAGTTTCCTGAAGTTTTTCTGGAATCTTTCCAAGCGCACCCGGATTACAGCCTGCCGCTGTCGACTTCTCTAATGGTAGTCTAAATGGCACGAAATATAACCCATGCCGTTATTTGCGGGGCAGCGCTGTTCCTAGGCGGATGCTCGTTCACCGAAGAAGCACTGTGGCCCGCGCTGACGGGGGAGTCGCGCGAAAGCGCGGAGCGGCCGCAGCAGGCGCAGGCCATTCCCGGCGCGCAGCAGCAGGCTCAGCAACCTGCGCCGCCGCCGGCTATGCCGGAACCGAACGACCCGCCTTCCCTCGGTTCCAATACGTTCTCGCCGCCTCAGATCAGCGCCGGATCCTCGACCGGCACCTTCGTCGGCCAGAAGGTCGGGCAGATGCGCGTCGAGCTGCGCCAGCTGCAGCAGTCGCTGGCCCAGCACAACCAGCGGCTCCAGGAAGTGCGAAACCAGACGGTCCAGAACTCGCAGCGCTACCACGGCACCGTTGCCGCGGTCAGTGCGCGCCTTCAGGTCGGCACGACGCCGGGCAACCCGATCCTGGTCCAGCAGTGGAACAAGGCGCAGCAGGAGCTGAACCAGATCAGCAACGACATCGCGCAGATGAACACGCTGGCGACGGCCGTCGCGGCCGATTCGACCCTCGCCGCCTATCTGCTCGAATCGGTGCGGGCGGCCTACAGCCTGTCCGGCGCCGTCGAGGAGGATCACCGCCAGCTCGCGATCCTCGAGGACGAGGTCAACCGTACGGTGGTGGTGATCGACCGCCTGCTCAACGAACTCAGCGAGGACATCGCCCGCCAGAGCCAGTACGTCGAGAACGAGCGGACCGACCTCACGACGCTCGCGCTGGCCATCAAGAACGGCGAACTCTATGGCCAGAGCCTGCGCAATCGCGCCTTCACGTCGGCCGCTGCCCTGGGTAACGCGGCCAACGCGGATATTCGCTCCTCCGCCATCGGCTCGACGGGCCCCGCGCCGGGTCAGCGGCCGCTGGTAGTGGTCCGGTTCGACCGTCCGAACGTCGAGTTCAAGCAGGCGCTCTATACCGCAGTCAGCCGCGCGATCGAGCGCCGACCCGAGGCGGCTTTCGATGTCGTCGCGGTGACCCCGCTCGACGGTTCCCCCGCACAGGTCGCCATGGGCAGCACCACCGCCAAGCGCAATGCGGAGAAGGTAGTCCGGGCGCTGACGGAAATGGGGCTGCCGGCCGAGCGGATGGAACTTTCGGCGATGAACAGCCCGACGGCGCAGTCGAGCGAGGTCCACATCTACGTCCGCTAGCGCCGTCCAACGCCGTCCTTGAGGACGGCGGACGGAGGAGACGCTGCGATGCACCGGAGCGCTGCCGTGCTTATCGCACTGTGGCTCGTGCTGGTGTCGGCACCGGTGCATTCGGCCGGAGACGCGAAGCCCGACGCCGCGGCGATCCGCACCACGATCAGCCGGCAGATCGAGGCCTTTCGTCATGACGACGGCGCAGCGGCGTTCGCCATCGCGTCGCCGGAAATCCAGAAGATGTTCCGTAATCCGTCGGCCTTCATGGCGATGGTCGCCGAAAGCTACCGGGCCGTGCACCGCGCGGTCCGGGTGGATTTCGCCGAACTCGTCGCCGTCGACGGGGAAATCGTCCAGAAGGTCGTGCTCACCGGCCCTGACGGCGTGCCGGTGGTCGCGCTATACGGCATGGAGCGCGACGCCAGCGGGGCCTGGCGCATCAACGGCTGCGTCCTGGTTCGCCCCGAGGAGGCGCCGGCCTGAAACCCGCTCCTCCACCGGCGGCGCTGGCTGCCGTCTTCCTCGGCCTCGCACTCGGCTGGGGCGGCGCCTGGCCGATGATGAAACTGCTGCTCATGCAGTTCCCGCCGCTGACGCTCCGGGGTGCCTCGTCGTTCGTCGGCTGGTTCGGCCTGCTCGCGTGGGTGCGCTGGCGGGGCGTCCGGCTGTCCGTGCCCCGACGCTGGTGGCCGACGCTGGTGGCCGACGCTGGCCGCCGGAGCGCTGCTCAACATCACCGGATGGCTGGGCTTCACCATCCTTGGCCTCCAGTTCATGAACGCGGCTCATGGCGTCATCGTCGGTTACACCATGCCGGCATGGACCGCACTGTTCGCCGCCCTGCTGCTGGGCGAACGCGTCACGGCAACGGTGCTGGCGGCGCTCGGCTGCGGCATGGCAGGCATCGCCTTGCTGTTCGCGCCCGGCATCCCGGCCGCCGCGGCCAGCCCGATCGGCACCGCGTTCGTGCTGTGCGCGGCGATTTCCTGGGCCCTCGGCACGATCCTGATCAAGCGTCTGTCGGCGGAGGTCCCGGTGCTGACGCACGTCACCTGGCAAATACTGATCGGCGCGACGCCATTGCTGGTCGTCGGCCTCGCAGTGGAGGAGGCCGCCTGGGCACAGGTCGATGCCGCAGGCTGGGCGCTGTTCCTGCTGTTCGCCTTCTATCCCCTGTGTCTCTGCTACATCCTCTGGTTCAGGAGCCTCTCGGTCCTGCCGGCCACGGTGGCCTCGATTGCCGGTCTGGTCTCGCCGGCCGCAGGAGTCGCGCTCAGCGCACTCATGCTGGGCGAGCCGCTCGGTGTCGGCGAATCCGTAGCGCTGGCCCTGATCCTCGCCGCCATCGGCCTGCTCATCCTGCGGCCACGGGACGCGTGAAGCGGCGCTCGGTGCTCAGCGCCCGGCCGCCAGCCCGACATTGTCGATAAGCCGCGTCCCCCCGAGCCGCGCCGCCGCGAGAAGCCGGGGCGCAATGCCCCGGGACCGCCAGTCCGCCGGCAACGGCATGAGGGTTGCCGCATCACGGACCTCGAAATAGTCGACCGGGTCGAACCCGGCATCACGCAAGCGGGATACGCCGGCGGCGGCGACGCCGGCAGGATCGGCGCCGCCGGCGAGCGCATCCGCACCTTCGCCAAGGGCGGCATGCAGGGCCGGCGCACGGCGGCGCTCCTGGTCGGCGAGAAAGCGGTTGCGCGAGGAGAGGGCGAGGCCGTCGGCCTCCCGCACCGTCGGACAGCCGGCCACCTCGACCGGAATATCCAGGTCGCGGACCAGCTGCCGTATCACCAGAAGCTGCTGATAGTCCTTTTCACCGAAGAGGGCGAGATCGGGCAACGCCTGCAGCAGCAGCTTGGTCACTACCGTGGCCACCCCGGTGAAGAAGCCGGGCCGCGCGCCGCCTTCCAGAATGGATGCCAGTTCGGAGGTGACGCGCACTTCGGTAGCGAAGTCCGCCGGGTAGACTTCCCGGATGGCGGGCGCGAAGACTAGGTCGGTTCCGGCCGACGCCATCGTCTCCAGGTCGCCGGCCTCGTCGCGCGGATAGCGCGCGAAATCCTCCGTCGGGCCGAACTGGCGGGGATTGACGAAGATGGTAGCGCAAAGGCGCCCGGCGGTCTCGCGGCCACGGGATAACAGGGACACATGGCCGGCGTGCAGCGCGCCCATGGTCGGGACCAGAGCGACCCGCTCGCCGGCGGTCCGCCAGTCGAGCAAGCGACGGCGCAGTTCGGCTACGCTGCGGACGACCTCCACGGCGGTACCGGAGAGATGCGCGCCTCAGGCGCGCTTGCGCCAGGATGGATGGTCGGGCTGGACCGGACGATCCGCCTTGGGCCAGTAGCAGTGCTGCTTGGCCGGGAAGGCCCCGGACCGCACCTCGGCCGCGTAGGCGGCGGCAGCTTCCTGAACGGCCGTCCCCAACTCCGCATAACGTTTGGCGAATTTCGGCGTGAAGTCGGGGAACAGGCCCAGCAGGTCGTCGGTCACCAGCACCTGACCGTCGCAGGCGGCAGAGGCCCCGATCCCGATGGTGGGAATGCCGATCTCCGCGGAGATTCGACGGGCGACGGGCTCGACCGTCGCCTCGATGACGACCGCGAAGGCGCCGGCGCGATCCACAGCACGGGCATCCTCGAGGATGCGCTCCGCCTCTTCGGCGGAACGGCCCCGGGAACGATAGCCGCCGGCGGTGTTCACGGACTGCGGCTCAAGCCCGACATGGGCGAGGACGGGAATGCCCCGGTCGACGAGGAAGCGGATAGTGTCCGCCATCGCCACGCCGCCTTCCAGCTTCACACCCTGGGATCCGGTCTCCGCCATGATCCGCGCGGCATTGACGAAGGCCTGCTCGCTGCTGCCCTGATAGGAGCCGAACGGCATGTCGACGATGACGCAGCTGCGCTGGCTCGCGCGCGCCACCGCCGCGCCATGGTTGACCATCATGTCGACGGTTACCGGCAGCGTGGAGTCGAAGCCGTAGACCACCATGCCGAGGGAATCGCCGACCAGCAACAGATCGGCATGCGGGTCGAGGAGTCGGGCCATCGGCGCGGTATATGCCGTCAGGCAGACGATCTTCTCGCCGCCCTTGCGGGCACGCAGGTCCGGGGGTGAAAGACGCTTGACGCGGGCATGGACGCTCAGGATCCAGTCCTCCGCTGCGGAAAACGACGGCACCGCCTGCCTAATTCAGGCGCAACCATCGTGGATGACACTTTATTTAACGCGCCGCGGGCCATAGTCAAAAGAAATTTGTTGCACCGCAACAACACCCTAATCGCATGCTGGCCTCATGGTCACCGGTTTGTGGTGGACGTAAAGCCGCGTAGACTCTGCCGTCATGGACAGCACCAGCACCACCCTTCCTCAAGTCGTGGTCGACGACCGGGCGGCCCGGCGCATTCGCGGCGGCCATCCGTGGGCGTACGCCAACGAAGTCACCAACCAGACGGCCCTCAGGGAGGTTCCCTCCGGTGCCCTGACAATGCTGCGCGACGGGCAGGGCCGAACCCTCGCACTGGCCGGTTACAACCGCCATTCACTGATCGCGGCGCGGGTGATGGCGCGTCGTGGCGAACTTGCGCCCGGCGAGCCTATCGGCCGGGCGTTCTTCGCGCGGCGCATCGCAGCGGCAGTTGGTTTGCGAGAGCGCTTCTTCGACCGACCCTATTATCGTGCCGTCCACGCGGAGGCCGACGGCCTCCCCGGGCTGGTCATCGACCGTCACGGCGACGTCGTGGTGTTGCAGTTCAACGCCGCTGCGATGGCCTTGCTGGAAGACGAAGTCATTGCCGCAGTTCGTGAAGTGCTCGTCCCGGCGACGCTGGTATTGCGCAACGACTCCGCCGCACGCGAGCATGAAGGGCTGGAACGGACGGTGCGGGTGCACGGATCCGCGATCGATGGACCGGTGGTGGTCGAGGAGAACGGCGTCCGCTTCCGTGCCGACGCACTGCACGGTCAGAAGACCGGCTGGTTCTACGACCAGCGGCCCAGCCGTTCCCGTATCGCGGGCCTGGCAGCGGGCGCGCGCGTTCTCGACCTCTACTCCCATACCGGCGGATTCGCCCTGCGTGCCGCGGCAAGCGGCGCGGAATCGGTGACGGCGGTCGACAGTTCCGGCGATGCGCTCGACCTCGCGCGCCGGGCGGCCGATGAAAACGGCCTCGACGAACGCTGCATCTTCAGGCGTTCCGACGTATTCGCCGAACTGGAGCGGCTGAACGGCGGGGCCGAGCGTTTCGACATCGTGGTGGCGGATCCCCCCGCCTTCGTAAAGTCGAAGAAGGCTCTGACCCAGGGCCTGCGCGGCTACTACAAGTTGGCGCGCGCCGCGCAGATCCTGGTGCGGCCCGGCGGCTTCCTGTATCTGGCCTCCTGCTCGCATCACGTCGATCGGGATGCGTTCATGGGAGAAGTCCGCAAGGCGCTGGGCACGGCGGGCCGGAGCGCCCGGATCGTCGCGGCGGACGCTGCCGGCCCCGATCATCCCGTCCACCCGCAACTACCCGAGAGCGAGTACCTGAAGTCGGTACTGCTTCAACTCGACTGATCGTCGGTCAGCGGCTCACGTCGTTCAGAGACCAGTCGTAGCGATACCGGCCGATCGACGCGATGCCCTCGAGCCGCTCCCGCAGACCATCGTCGGCATAGCGCCGCAGGTGGGCCAGCACACCATCCTCGCCGCCCCCGAAATCTGCCTGGAACCAGTCATAGATGCTGGATGCGCTGGCCCGGCCGTCGGCGACCAGCACGCCGCGCGGATCGTTCACATAGCCTTGTGCCGCCGCCGTCAGCATCGCATCCGCGGTACCGGCGGTGAATGGTTCCGGCTGCAGGTCGGGGCAGCCTATCGACGCGCAGTTGACGGCATAGTGGATACGCGGGTCCTGCCAGATCGGCCGCAGGATGCGATGCTCGATGTCATCCAACGAGACCGGCTCTCCCTCGATCGTCACCAGCTTCTTCCCCCAGGGCCCATCCGAAAAGAAACCGGGCGAGATGTCGATATCGCGGATGCTGCCGACCGGATAGTGATCGAGCACCACGTCGACGGTGAGCGCATTGTAGAGGTTGATCCAGTAGGCCAGTTGTTCGGGGCGGCTGTGGCGGCTGATCGGGATCTCTCCGAGACGCCGGACGTAATCCTTCAGCGCCAGCCGGTCGGCGGCGGCGACGCCGCCATAATCGACCCGGTTGGCTCCGTAAGGATCGACATGCACGTACCGCCGGAGGAACCCGCCCCATGTTTCATGCTCGATGCGCGCATCCGATCGCGCATCGTGCGCAGTCCAGCGCTCCCACAACTCGGCCGCCGGCGCCGCCTGCGATGGTGCCCCTGCCAGCAGCCAGGCGACCGTGCAAGCGGCGGCGACAGCACGATGGAACACCCGATGGTCCTTCCTGCCCGGTGACGTGACGGGCTCTACCGGATCGCGACCATGAGCAGCCGCCGGAAAGGCAGCAGCGTCCGGCCATCCGCTCTCGGAGGGTAGAACTTGTCGATCCGCGACGAATATTCGCCAAGGAACGCTTGCTGTTCCTGGTCCGACAACAGATCGAGGTAAGGCCGCAACGACGTGCCGCTGACCCATTCTGTCACCGGATTCGCTCCCTCCAGCACATGCAGGTACTCGGTCTGCCAGATGTCCAGGCGGGCTGTGCGCGGCGCCAGCAGGTCGTAATAGAAAGAAGGCGGGTTGTCGGTGAGCTGCCGCGGCGACGGAACCAGACGGTCGCGCCACGGCCCGGCCGCCGCCGCTTCCTCCTGGACACGGTGGGTCGGCGCCTCCGTCATGCGCGGCATCTGCACGGCCAGCGCGCCGCCAGACACCAGCCCTTCGACGAGGCGAGGGACCAGCCCTGCATGGTCGGGCAGCCATTGCAGCGCGGCGTTGCTATAGATGACGTCCGCAGGCTCGTCCGGCGACCAGGTCGACATGTCCACCTGTTCCCAGCGGATCTTTTCGCCGCCTTTTCCTTCACGCGCCTTCGTCAACATCTCCGCGGAAGAATCGATCCCGACGACCTTTGCTGATGGCCAGCGCTCGGCGAGGAGGCGAGTGACGTTGCCCGCGCCGCACCCGAGGTCGTAGACCAGCCGGGGCGACTCCAGGGGGATCTGAACCAGTAGGTCGATGGCCGGCCGGCGCCGCAGGTCGGTGAACTTCAGATACTGGGTCGGGTCCCATGAGGTCACGGCGGTTTCCTTGCTTTCAGGAGGAGGCGGTGTCGCGCAGGTGCAGGCGGAAGACTGTACCTTCCTTGCCTGTCGAGACGAGTTCGACGTCGCCGCCGTGGGCGCGCATCAATTCGCGGGCGATCACCAGTCCGAGCCCGGCGCTGCCCTGCTTGCCGGAACCGGCAAAGGGTGTGAACAGCGTCTCGCGGACCATGGCAGGGACGCCGGGCCCGTCGTCGCTCAGGGTGATCTCGATTCGCCCGGGCGCCACTCCCGCTTCTGCAACGGCGTTGCGGGCACCGGCCTCCGCAGCGTTGCGGAGCAGGTTGAACAGCACCCGGAACAGCTTTTCCCGGTCGGCAAGCACCGTCTGCCTTTCGAGCAGCCGGCAGTCCACGCGGAAGGAATCGTGGCCGCCTTCACGCACCGCCGTCCCCGCCTCGGTGACAACTTCCGACAGCGGGAAGCGGGAGAACGACAAGGGTGGCGGTCCCTCGCGCGCATAGCGCAGCGTCTGTCCGCACAGGTCCACCGCCCGGTCGATCGAGCGGACCAGCGGCGGAGTGACGCGGCGCACCTCCGGATCCTCGCTCGTCTCGAGCCGGTCCGACAGCACCAGCGCGGTCGAGAGGATGCTCCGCAGGTCATGGTTGATCCGCGTGACCGCCTGACCGAGCGCCGCAAGCCGTGTCTTCTGCCACAGCGCCGCGCGCAGGTCCGCCTGCATGATGGCCAGTTCGCGCAGCGCAATGCCGATCTCGTCGCGCCGGCGGCTGTCGCCGATCACGCTGGATGCATCTTCGGGGGCCTGGCGGAAGGCGGTGATGCTGGCGGTGATGCGACGCATCGGGCGCACCAGCAGCCAGTGGAGCGACAGATAGACCATCGACGCGGTGATGAACGAGATCAGCAGCGACAGGGCGAGGATGCGCTGCGAGAAGTCCCACATCGCCAGCCGCATCGGCTCCTCGTCGATCACCACCTCGACGTCGATCTCGGGATAGCGCGGCGAATGCCCCATGACGCGCAGGATACGGTCGTCCGTCCGTAACAGCGTGCCGAACGCGTCCACGATCAGGCCGAAGAAGCCGCGCTCCGTCAGGTCGACCGCCAGATCGGCATCGGGCACGTCCTCGGTACCCAGCATCAGCACGCTGCGGCCGGGTTTTCGCAGCCGCACGAGGTAGGCCATCGAATGGCGCAGCAGTTCGGCCTTCAGCTCCGGACTGACCATGTTGTCCGGCGTCGCCTCCAGGGCCAGCGTGGCGAGATGTCCCGCGGCCAGGCGATCCTGCAGGAACGTGTAGCGGAACCGGGCGACCGACGGCGCGTAGATCAGCACTTCGGCGATCATCACGAAGACGACCGTCAGGACCAGTAGCCGTGCGGAAAGACCGAAAATCGGGGAATTGCGAGGAGCGTCCACCGCCATGCGCGGCAGCCTACACCAGCGGAATCCGGCGGCATAGGCGGCTTGCGTCCCGCGCCGTCACCCGAAACGGGCGAGGAAGCGGACGATCGCGCGGGTCCGCTCGCTGAACAGCTGCGGGGCGTAGAAGCTGCCCGCCGCGCGCTTTCCGGCTTCCCCGAGAGTCGGGTAAGGCGCGATGTATTGCGCCATGGCCCCGATCTTCAGGCCCGCGCTCATCGCCAGCACCCATGGATGGATCAGTTCGCCGGCGTTACGGCCGACGATCCCCGCCCCGAGTATGCGGCCCCGGGTCGTGACGACCACCTTGACGTGCCCGTCCGTCCGTCGCTCCGCCTGGGCGCGGTCGTTCTCGGCGAACGGCCAGCGAAGGATTCGCAGCGGCTCGTGCCCCGCGGCGCGGGCCGCGGCTTCGGTCATGCCGACCTGGGCGAGCTCGGGATCGGTATAGGTGACCCAGGGCACGGCGCCATGGTCCGCCTTGGCCGGCAGGCGGAACAGCGCGTTGCGGATGACGATGCCCGCATGATAGCCGGCGACATGGGTAAACTGCGGACCTCCCGAGACGTCGCCGATAGCGAAGACCTTGCGATTGGTGGTGCGGAGACGGGCATCGACCTCAATTCCCTTCTCCGAGAAGGCTATGCCGGCCTTTTCCAGATCGAGATTGGCGACGTTCGGACGACGGCCGGCGGCGACCAGCAGGTGGGAGCCCTCGATGCGTTCCTCTCCCTGCCCGCTTTCTATGACAATGGCCGGCTGGTCGCCGACGGACTCGGCGCGGAGAACCTTCACTTCCTCGCGGATGCTGACGCCGTCGGCTTCAAGCCTGCGCCGGACCACGTCGACCAGCTCGGGATCGTCCTTCGGCAGGATTCGGCCGAGCTGCAGAAGCGTCACCTCGGCACCCAGCAGGCGGTGGGCCTGCGCCATTTCGACGCCGATCGGTCCCCCGCCCACGATGACCAGATGCCGCGGACAGGCGGTATTGTCGAAGATCGTCTCGTTGGTGAAATAGGGCACGCCCGGCAGGCCGGGAATCGGCGGAACGTTGGCCTGCGAGCCGGTCGCCACGACGAGGCGCCGTGCATGGATTTCGCTGTCGCCCACCCGCACACTTCTGGGGCCGGTGAAGCGCGCCTCGCCCTTGATGACCGTAACGCCCAACCCCTCGAACCGCTCCACCGAATCGTGCGGGGCGATGGCGCCGATCACCCGGTGGACGTGACGATGCACCGCCTCGAAGCCGACCGCAGGCTCGCCCAACTCCACACCGAAGGCGCCGGCTTCCCGCGGAGCGGCGGCAAGATGGGCAGCGGCGAGCAACGACTTCGACGGCACGCAGCCGTAGTTCAGGCAGTCGCCCCCCATCTTGCCACGTTCGATCAGCACCGTGGCAGCGCCCATCTGGGAGGCGCCCGCCGCCACGGACAATCCGGCCGACCCGGCCCCGATCACGCAGATGTCCGTATCGATCCTGTCCGCCATGGCAGCCTCCCTCCGCACCTTGCCTTCAGGCCACGGGCGTGTGGCCGCGCCGGCGCAGGCGCTTGTAGACGATCGGCACCAGCGCCAGTGCCGCGAGCCCCAGTATCGGGCCCAGCACTTCCGGGGCAAAGATGATGCCGGTATCCACCTTGCCCCCCCGCGCGAAGACTTCGTCGAGCCCGGTGCCGACCCAGGCATAGACGAAGGCGCCCGGCATGATCCCGAAAAAGGTGCCGACGACATAGGTCCGCAGCGTCACCCCCAGCAAGGCGGGTACGATATTGACCAGCCAGAAAGGAAACAGCGGTACCAGCCGCAGCACGAACATGTAGCTCAGCGCGTCCTCGCGGAATCCCGCTTCCATCCGCCGCGCGGCGTTGCCGGCCCGCGCGCGCATCAGGTCGTAAAGCGCATGGCGCGCGACCAGGAAGACGACGATCGCACCCGCCGTCGCCCCGGTGACGGCTCCGAGGGTGCCCAGCCAGAGCCCGAACAGGAAGCCGCCGGCAATGGTCATGAACAACCCGCCCGGCACCGAGAACGCCGTCACCAGGGCATAGGCGCCGATATAGCCACCGAGGGCCAGCAGCAGGTTTTCCGAGACTGCCGCCCGCAGCGTCTGGCGATGGGTGCGAAGCGTCTCGAGGCTGACGTAGTCCTGTAGTCCCGCCGCATAGGCTGTGGCAAAAGCGGCCACCAGTATCAGGACGAGGATGACGCGCCCGTAATGCGGCCTGGTCCGTCCTTGTCCTTTCGGTGGCGGCTCGTCTCTGTCCATGTATCCTGATTTCCCGGGCAAGGGAGATATCTCGGTGCGCGTAGTTAAGGAGCGCGCGCGCACTCCGGACCAATAATAATTGCGTGACCCGTCCGCGATCCGGGCATCGCGCGCGACGTTGACTTGGCGTTGGGCAAACCTTATACACCGGCCCTCATCGTAAGGGCCCTGAGACCACGGAGCGACCAGCGTGAAACGCACATTCCAGCCGAGCCGCCTCGTACGCAAGCGACGGCATGGCTTCCGTTCGCGGATGGCGACCCCGGGCGGCCAGCGCGTCCTGAAGCGTCGCCGTGCCAAGGGCCGCAAGCGCCTCTCTGCCTGACACCGTCGCGCCCGCGGACGCCGATGCCATGAGCAGGCGATCCGGACTTGGGCGGCTTCTCAGGCGCGCGGAATTCCTTGCCGTCGCCGGCGCCCGCCGGAAAACGGCCTTGCCCGGTCTGGTCCTGCAGACCAGACAGTGGCGCCCGGCCGAAAGCGGCGACGACTGCCTGATCCGGGTCGGCTACACGGCGAGCCGTCGGGTTGGAAGCGCAGTGGAGCGTAACCGTGCCCGGCGCCGGTTGCGGGCTGCGGCGCAGGAGATCCTTCCCCTGCGCGCCGCCCACCGTCACGATTTCGTACTGATCGCCCGGGCCGGCACGAATTCCCGGCCTTTCGGGGCCCTGAAGCAGGATCTGGCCATGGCCTTGCAGCGCGTCGGCGCTGACCGGAAGGCAGAAGCGGAAACGGTGGAATGACCATAACCGCTCAGGTGCTGCGAGCCCTCGTGCGCGGTTATCAGCTGATGCTTTCACCGCTGCTGCCGCCTTCCTGCCGCTATCTGCCCACCTGTTCCGAATATGCGCTGGATGCCATCGCCCGACACGGGGCGGCGCGCGGCAGCGGCCTCGCGCTCCGGCGCATCCTGCGCTGCCATCCGCTCGGCGGGTGCGGCCACGACCCGGTCCCCGGCGGCTTAGGTCGCCGACACGGAGAGACGCCATGATGGGCGACCAGAAGAACCTTGTGCTGGCGATCGCCGTGTCGCTGCTGATCATTCTCGGCTGGGAGGCATTCTTCGCCCCGGCACCACCCGATAGCCCTGCGGGCCAGGAAATGGCCAGCGACGCGCCGCAAGCGCAACGGCAGGCCGAACCCGCGACGGGAGCACCTGCTCCGGGCCAATCGGCCGAGACGCCGATGCAGACGCCCGCCGCCCCCGGTGAATCCGCAGGCGCGCCGCCAGTGCTGGGAGCCCCGGCCACTGCCGACCCGCGCAGCAGCGCCGGCGTGACCGTGCGCGAGAGCGCCCTGACCTCGGTGCCCCGCGTGTCGATCGCGACCCCCTCTCTGTCGGGTTCGATCTCGCTCGTGGGGGCCCGTGTGGACGACCTCGTGCTACGGGAATACGGCGTCAGTCCGGACCCGGGCAGCCCCCGGATTGTCCTGCTGTCGCCGCCGAACAGCCCCGGCGCCTACTTCGCGCGCTACGGCTGGACGGCGGCAGGCAACTCCGCCCGCGTCCCCGACGAACGTACCCGCTGGACCGCCGACGGCAATGCGCTGACGGCCAGCCAGCCGCTGACGCTGAGCTGGGACAACGGCGAAGGACTGGCGTTCCACATCACCTTCCGCATCGACGACGAGTATCTGTTCACGGTGTCGCAGCGCGTCGAGAACGCCAGTGGCGAGCCGGTGACGCTCTATCCCTTCGGGCTGGTTTCGCGCTCCGGCACCCCGGAGGTGACGCAGTTCTTCATCCTCCACGAGGGCCTGATCGGCGTGCACGACGGCGTGCTGGAGGAAATCGATTACGACGACCTCCAGGAAGAGAAGGTCATCCGGCATGAAAACATGCGCGGATGGCTCGGCATCACCGACAAGTACTGGCTGACCGCACTGGCCCCCGATCCCGGCCAGGAGGTGACCGCCCGCTACACCCATGGCACCGGACCCAACCAGACGGACCGCTATCAGGTCGACTACCTGGCTCAACCGCAAACGCCGACCCAGGGCCGTCCGGCGGAGACCACCACCTACCTCTTCGCCGGGGCGAAGGTCGTCGGCGTGCTGGACGAATATCAGGAGCGGTACGGCTTCACAGACTTCGACAAGGCGGTCGACTTCGGCTGGTTCTATTTCCTCACCAAACCGATCTTCTACGCGCTGCGATGGCTGCACGGCTGGCTGGGCAACTTCGGGCTCGGCATCATCGCGCTGACCATCGCCATCAAGATCGTGTTCTTCCCGCTGGCGAACAAGTCCTACCGCGCCATGGCCAAGATGAAGAACCTGCAGCCCGAAATGCTGCGCATCCGTGAGGAGCACGGCGACGACAAGATGCGGATGAACCAGGAGATGATGGCCCTGTACAAGCGGGAAGGAGCAAATCCTGCTTCCGGCTGTCTGCCGATCCTGGTGCAGATTCCGGTGTTCTTCGCGCTCTACAAGGTGCTGTTCGTCACCATCGAAATGCGCCACGCCCCATTCTACGGCTGGATCACGGATTTGTCTGCGCCGGACCCGACCAGCATGTTCAACCTGTTCGGGCTGCTACCCTTCGTGCCGCCGGAATGGCTGCCGCCGATCGGAATCTGGCCGGTGCTCATGGGTCTGTCGATGTTCCTGCAGCAGAAGATCAACCCGCAGCCGCCCGACCCCTTGCAGGCCAAGATCTTCCTGATGATGCCGCTGATCTTCACCGTGCTGCTGGCGAGTTTCCCGGCTGGCCTCGTGATCTACTGGACCTGCAACAACGTGCTGTCGATCGCGCAGCAGTGGGTCATCATGAAGCGGGTCGGCAGAACCTGACCGCCGACGAGACCGCGGTGTCCGACAACGCGCCCGACGCATTCGCCTTCCGGCCGGAGGCACCGAACGAGGATCAGATCGAGGCCGGCCGCCTTCTTTTCGCCCGGCCCTGCGTTTTCGTCGCAGGGGCGCCCACGGTCGAGGGCCTGCCCGCACCCGGCCTGCCCGAGGTCGCTTTCGCCGGCCGCTCCAACGTCGGCAAGTCTTCGTTGCTTAACGCGCTGGCCGGGCGCAAGGCGCTGGCACGCGCCTCCAATACCCCGGGGCGCACGCGCGAGATCAACTTCTTCAGCCTGGGCGAGCGGCTGATGCTGGTGGATTTGCCGGGCTACGGCTATGCCAAGGCGCCGAAGCAGATGGCCGACCGCTGGGGGGAGAGCATCCGCCTCTACCTGCGCGGACGCGCCGGCCTTGTTCGGGTCTGCCTGCTGATCGACGCGCGCCACGGCGTGAAGGAAAGCGACGAGGCGGTGATGCGGCTGATGGACGAATCCGCCGTCATCTATCAGCTCGTCCTGACCAAGGTCGACAAGGCGGGCACGGACGCCCCCACCGTGATAGATGCGACGGAGAAGGTCGCAGCCCGGCATGGAGCAGCCTACCCGCGGGTAGCCGCGACCAGCGCACGCTCCGGCGCCGGCATCCCGGAGCTGCGTGCCGAGCTTGCCGCTCTCGCAGAATCGGTCTAGACCCTCCGCCTTCCGCAAGAATGAGGCGCAGCATGACGGCCAAGACGCCCGCCGCCGAAGACGAAGCCTGGTACGAGAAGGCACGCACCCTCTCCGAGGCGCTGCCCTACATGCGCCGCTACGCCGGCACGACCGTTGTGGTGAAGTACGGCGGGCATGCGATGGGCGACGACTCGCTCGCCGCCATGTTCGCGCGCGACGTGGCGCTACTGAAGCAGACCGGAATCAATGTCGTCGTCGTGCACGGCGGCGGGCCGCAGATCGGTCGCATGCTCGACCGACTGAAGATCCAGAGCTCGTTCGTCGACGGCCTGCGCGTCACCGACGAGGCCACCGTCGAGGTGGTCGAGATGGTGCTGGCCGGCAGCATCAACAAGCAGATCGTATCCGCCATCAACACCGCCGGGGGCACTGCACTCGGACTGAGCGGCAAGGACGGCCGGCTGATCGAGGCGCGCAAGCTCGAGCGCAAGGTGCGCGACCCGGACAGCAACATCGAAAAGGTGCTTGACCTCGGCTTCGTCGGCGAGCCGGTCAACGTCAACACCGCGGTACTCGACGTGTTCTCGCGCTCGGCGACGATCCCGGTGATCGCGCCGGTCGGCATCGGCCTCGATGGGCACACCTACAACATCAATGCCGATACCGCCGCAGGCGCCATCGCCGGCGCGCTGAAGGCCGAGCGGCTGGTTATGATGACCGACGTGGTCGGCGTGCTCGGCAAGGACGGCGCGCTGATCCCCGAGATGATGGCGGAGACGGCGCGGGCACTGATCGCCGACGGCACGATCCATGGCGGCATGATCCCGAAGGTAGAGACCTGCCTGGAGGCGGTCGATCGCGGCGTGTCGGGCTCGGTGATCCTCGACGGCCGAGTGCGCCATGCGCTGCTGCTGGAGATATTCACCTCGCGCGGGGTCGGCACCCTGATACGGGGCACGGACAGCTAGGTCTTCGGCGACAGGAACTCCATCAGCGCCAGCTCCATTTCCTGCTCGCCGAGCGGGAAGTCGTCCTCGGCGCTGTGCAGCACCCGCTCCGTCGGCACCATTGCGAGATACTGCTGCAGCTTGACGCCGATCCGCATGGTCATGCCGGCCTTCCTGGTAAGCGCCGTCATGCCCTCGGGACTGCGGGCGGATACAACGCGATCCACGACCTCCACCGGCACGCTGGCACGCAACGAAAGCGCGCAGATAACGAACTCCGCATCGTCATCGGCGAGCGCGTTGTAGATCATGTTCTCGTTGAGCTGCTTGTTGCGCTCGGCCTGCTTGGCGCGAAGCATCGCCGTTTCCCGCGCCCCGACCCGCTTTTCGTCTGGCGCCGGGGCAGGCACCGCGGGAGCCAGGTCCGGCAGTGGCGCGTCAGGCTCGACATCGAAGCGCTCCTTCACGGCCTCCGCCACCGCCTTCACCGCCTCGGGCGGCAGGTCCTTCCGCTTGCGCAGGACCTCGATCAGTCCCTTGGCGACGAAGCTGGTCAGCCGCCGTGCCGCCTTAGGAGACAGCTTCGGCCGGCGCACGAGCGGTGCATGCCAGGCCTCGACGCCGGGCGCCCGGCCGATCAGATCGTCCAGCGTCTCCTCGCGGATCTGCGCACTGGGATTGGCCAGGAGATCGGTGATCGCGTCGATGTCGTCCGTCGCGACGATGGCCTCGGCGACGCCGTCGCTGACCCGCTCGCGGCGCGAGATCGCGGCCAGGCGTGCGGTGGCCGGACTGCCCTCGATGATGCTCAGCAGGTCCTGGTCGCTGAGCACCGGGGACAGTTCGAGTACCGGGACCGAGACCTCTATGGCATCGTCCCGCGCCAGCAGCCGCACGACCTCCGGTGGCGCGAAATCGAGATCCTTCAGCGCCTCGGCGATGGTCGCACGGACGCGCACCAGCTCGTCCCGCGCCAACCGCTCGAGAGCGTCGTACGCCGACTTGTGCAGCGTTTCGATCTCCTCCTCGCGGAGGCCCGGGAACAGCCGCGACATCTTCCTGGCGACACCCTCGCGGACGCTGCCGTCCTGGTCATCCGCGAGGATCAGGTCGGCCTGGGGCGGGGTCGCCGGGTTGGCGGCGACGGCAAGGCGCACCGCGGCATCGCGGTCGTCGGCAAGGTAGTAGAGAATCTCCGGGGTAATGTCGGCGCGGCTGGCAAGTTCCACGCGCAACGCAGTATCGCCCTCGCCGGCCAGTTCGCGCGCCTGCTCGTAGGTCAGCGGGTCACGCTTGCGCTTGCGAAAAAGCCGTTCCAGAAGCGAGGCCATCATGCGGCTCCGGTCGCAGCAGCCGAGGCTATGCGATAGCTGCCCTTGCCACCGTGCTTGACCTCGTACATCGCCGCGTCGGCGCGCGCCAGCAGGCTCTTCAAGTCCTCACCCGAAGCGGCACGATAGACGGCGATGCCCAGCGACATGCCGAGCGGCCGGGCCTCGTCACCGGAAAACCGGTGCAGGGCGCGGCTTTCGTCAAGCAGGCGTATTGCGCGCGCCGCCGCCGTTTCCTCGTCGGTACTGCTGAGCCACATGGCAAACTCGTCGCCACCCAGGCGGGCAACCAGATCACCGGGTCTCGTATGACTCTGCAGCAGATCGCGCACAGCCAGCAGCGCTTCGTCGCCGCGCTCGTGACCGTGGACATCGTTGACCAGCTTGAAATTGTCGAGGTCCGCGTAAATCAGGGCCGCGCTCTCCCCGTCGCGCTGCAGGCGCCGGAAAAAGCGCTCGAGATCGCCGAAGAACGCGCGGCGATTGAGCAAACCGGTCAGGCCATCCGTTCGGGACAGATCGACGATGCTCTCGTGCGCGGCGATCTGCTCGATAGCGATGCCGAGATGACTGGCGACCTCGGAAGTCAGAAGACTTCCGTCCTCCTCCCAGCCTGCCCCGCCGGAGGTGCGCCAGAGGGCGAGCACCCCGTTCACCTTGCCGCTGTGCGATGTAAGTTGCGCGAGCACATCGAGGCCGTCGACCTCGGTTCGCAGGCTTTCGCGCCCGGCCGGGTCGAGCCGGCCCGCCAAGTCGACCACGAGGTCGATCCGGGACCCGCCAGCGTGGCTGGCGCCCATCTCATAGCCGTTCTTGTTCAAGCGGAGGATTATCACGCCGTCGGCCGGCAGCGTTTCGGCCGTGGCATCCGCCGCGACCTGCAGCATGTTGACGGGATCGATCTCCTCGCGCATCGCACGGACGATGCGATTGATCAGGTTCTCGCGGCGGCGGGCCCTCGCCAGGGCACGCTGCTGCTCGCGCTCTACCGTGACGTCGCGGCACACCCCGCGCGCGCCGCTCCACCTTCCGTCCGCATCCAGTACCGGACCGGCCGAGGCCCGGAGGATCGCGACTGTACCGTCGGCGCGGCGGAACTGGACCTCGACCCCGTCCATCCGCTGGCTCGCGGTGAACGGCAATCCTTCGTTGCCAGCGCCGCCGACCACGAACGCCTCCGCCGCCCGACCGACGAGGCCATCCGGCTTCCAGCCCAGCGCGCCGCGCGGCGAGACGAACGCGAAACTGCCGTCGACCGAAGTCTC
>JBBDQX010000213.1:0-18457 GCA_040905765.1 Acetobacterales bacterium | reverse complement strand
GTTCCAGATTTTGAGCGCCTCGCGGTAGGCCGCCTTGCGCTCCGCCATGTCGGCGCTTGTCTCGAGTACCTGCTGCAGTTCGTTGAAACGGGCCGGTGGCTTCCAGGCGATGACCTTGTTGTTCTGGACGCCGCTGCGCGGCCCCCACTGCGGCACGAACGAGCCGACCGGGTCGGGCAGCCGGTGGGTATTCGACCACGGATAGACGTTCCATCCCTCGGCACGCACCTGCTTGTTGTTCTCGCCGGTCTCCAGCTTCATGTTGATGCCGATGTCTTTCCACATCTGCTGGATCGCCTGCGCCGCCTGCATGCTGTTCAGGTAGTAGTCGGGGCGGAGCCGGAAGACCACCATCTCGCCCTTGTAGCCGGCCTCCTTGAGCAGGTTGCGCGCCTTTTCCGGGTTGAATTCGAAGGGCGGGAAATCCTCGACGTAGATGTCGTAGGATGCCAACTGGTGGCCGTTCGGAGTGTAGTTCCTGTCCTCCCACAGCGTCTTGCGCAGCAGGTCGCGGTCGATCGCCATCGCCATTGCCTGGCGCACCCGCTTGTCTTTCAGGTGTGGCGCGTTGGTGTTGAAGACCAGCACATGGGTGTTGTCGAGCACGGCGCCCCGCGTCTCGATGTCCTTGTAGCTGTCGATCGTCGCGATCTGGTCCGGGGCGACGTTGACGATGATGTCGAACTCGCCGCTCACCAGACCGGCGATGCGCGCCGCCGACTCAGGCACCTCCCTGAAGGTGATCGACTTCGCGGTGGGCCTGCCGCCGTGGTAGTCGTCGTGGGCGACCAGCCTGATGTACTCGCCGTCCCTCCACTCCGCGAACTTGTACGGGCCGGTACCGACCGGGTTGCGCGCGAAGTGCTCCTTGCCCTTCAGCAGGTACTGCCGGGCGTTGACGATCCAGCTCGCGTAGCCGGCGAGGCGCTGCTCCATGAGCGCGTCGGGCGCCTTGGCGTGAAACCTGACGATGTACTTGTCGACCACCTCGACCCGGTCGAGATGTCCCCAGTACATACGCGCTCCGCCGATGATCGAATCCGGTCCCCAAAGGCGGTTCCGGGAATAGCTGAATGCCACGTCCTCGGCGGTAAGCTCGTCGCCGTTATGGAACTTCACTCCCTCGCGCAGCTTCAGTTCGACCGTCTTCGGGCTGATGCGCTTCCAGCTTTCGGCCAGGCCCGGGGCCAGTTTAGCCGACTCGCCCTTGCCGTCGGCGAGGAAGTCGCGGCGAATGAGGGAGTCGAAGAGGTTGTAGGTGATGCGGACGTCGACGTTACCCATCTGCTCGGCCGATTCGAGGCTGCGGGCGAGCGCGTTGACGGCAACGACGAGGTCGGGCCGGTCGTCGGCGAAGGCAGGGGTAAGGACGGACGCCGCGAACATTGCCGCGGCGCCTGCCAAGACGCCCCGCACGAGGGAGTGAAGACGTTTCATTCGGTGACCTCCGGATGCAGGGATGGAGAAAGTCCATTTTCTAGTTGCAACCGGCAGCACCGAGTTTGAATCAACCGTGATGGTTTTACTGCGTATCCATGACGGTCCGGCGATTGTCGCCGCCCGCGCAGCCGGATTGACCCGCCCCGGAGGCCCGCCCAGAATGCCGTCTCCGAAGGGTGGCAGCCGCCGCCGAAATCCCGCACGGGTCACGACAACAGCCACGCCGGCGCCGCCTGGGGAAGCAAACCCGGCGGACGGAGTTCCGGCATCGTCCATGGGAGGACATGCATGTCCATGACCGGCGGCGACGCCCTGGTCGCCACGCTCCTGTCGCACGGCATCGAGACCTGCTTCGGCGTCTCGGGCGAGAGCTTCCTTGCCACGCTCGAGGCGCTGCGCCGCAACCGCAACAGCATCCGCTTCGTCCCGACGCGCCACGAATCCGGTGGCGCCTTCGCCGCCGACGCCTATGCCCGCTTCACCCGCAAGCCGGGGGTTGTGCTGGTGACGCGCGGACCGGGCGCGTCGAACGCCGCGGTGGGCTTGCATTCGGCGGCGCAGGACTCGATCCCGATCCTGCTGATCGTCGGCCATGTGCCGACCCGCGCGAAAGGCATCGAGGCGTTCCAGGAGATCGACTACCATCAGATGTACGGCAAGATCGCCAAGGGCGTGTTCGAGCCGTTGACCGCGGCGGATGTCGCCGCCTGCACCGCCCGCGCCCTGCGCCTGGCGGTGGCTGGCCGGCCGGGGCCGGTGGTGCTGGTGCTGCCGCGCGACGTCTCCGACGGCGACGCCGGCGATCCGGTCATCCCCGAGAACCCGGGCCGCCCGCCCGCCGGCGCCGAGCCTTCGGCGGTGGCGCGCGCGGCCGGCATGATCGTGCAGGCGAAGAATCCCGTCATGCTGGCCGGCGAACTGGTGCAGTGGGACCGGGCACACTCGGATTTCCGCAAGCTGGTGGAAGCGACCGGCAGCTCGGTCATGGCCGCCTATCGCTGCCAGGCGGCCTTCCCCAACGACCATCCCGCCTATATCGGCCATATCGAGCTGTCCGCTCCGCCCTACCAGGCGTCGGCGTGGAAGGAGTTCGACCTGGTGGTCGCGATGGGTACGCGTCTCGACGACGCCACCGCGGGCCGGCATTGCGCGATCCGCCCGGGACAGAAGCTGATCCACATCCATCCGGACCCGACCGTGCTGGCGCGGTTCGCCTCGACGCTGCCGCTGCAGAGCGACGTGGCCCCGGCCTGCGCCGCCCTGCTCGAGGCGCTCGAAGGCAACACGCCGCCCCCGGAGCGCGCCGCATGGCGAAAGCCGGTACGCGCCAGGCACGAGACCTTCGTCGCGCCGGGCGCGGCCCCGATACGGGGCAACGTCGATATCGCGCAGATCGTCGCCGACCTGCAGGACGCCCTGCCCGACGACGCCGTGGTCGTCACCGACAGCGGCACCTTCGCGCGCTGGGTGCACCGCTACTACCGGTTCAACGCGCCGGACAGCCAGGCCGGCTCCGCCGCCGGCTCGATGGGGTACGGGGTGCCGGGCGCCATCGGTGCGGCGCTGGCGATGCCGGGCCGTACCGTCGTCACCTTCGTCGGCGACGGCGGCTTCCAGATGACCGGCCAGGAGCTGATGACCGCCGTGGAGCACGACATCCCGATCAAGGTGATCGTCTGCGACAACGGCGTCTGGGGCTCGATCATGAACAGCCAGACCAGCAAGTACGGCGACGAGAAGCTGTTCGGGACGACTATCAGGGCACCGGAATTCTGCACGCTGGCCGAGGGCTACGGCTGCGCGTCGTTCAAGGTCGAACGCACGGCGGATTTTCCCGGCGCCGTCGCCAGGGCGCTGGCGCATCGCGGACCGGCGCTGATCCATGTCGAGACCGACCCCCGCGATGTCTCCCCCTACGGCCCATGGGACCCCTGAGATGGCCTGGAAGCCGGGCCCCGACCTGATCCGCCGACAGAGCATTGAGGTTTACGGCGTTGAAATAACCGGAGAACGCGCCACCGAACTGGCCGCGGAAGTAGGCAGGATGCTGGCGGGCGCGGAGGCCGGCCCGCCGGGCGGGCTGGACCAGGATCCTTTCGCATTCGCGGCCGTGCTGCGGGCGCTGAAGGAGCCCGGCGGGTGACGCCCGACGAGACCTGCCGCCTCGGGCTCGCCGAGGTGGCCGGCGCGATTGCCGCACGGCGGCTCACCTCCCGCGCCGTCACCGAGGCCTGCCTCGAACGCATCGGACGGCTTCAGCCCGCGCTCAACGCCTTCATCGCCGTCGATGCCGAGGGCGCGCTGGCGGCCGCCGACGATGCCGACCGTGCATTGTCGAACGGCCACCGGCCGGGGCCGCTGCACGGCGTGCCGCTGGCGCATAAGGACATGTTCTACCGGATCGGCCGCATCTGCACCGGCGGCTCGGCGATCCTCGGCGAGGCGCCGCCAGCGGTCACCGCGACGGTGATGCGCCGGCTCGACGCCGCCCACGCGGTCGACCTCGGCACGCTGAACATGGCGGAGTTCGCCGCCGGGCCGACCGGTCATAACGAGCATTTCGGCGACTGCCGCAACCCCTGGCACACGGATCATGTCACCGGCGGTTCCTCCAGCGGCGCCGGAGCCGGCGTAGCGGCACGGCTGTTCTTCGGTGCGCTGGGATCCGATACCGGCGGCTCGGTCCGCCTGCCCGCCGGGGCCTGCGGCCTGACCGGCATCAAGCCAACCTGGGGCCGGGTCAGCCGCTTCGGCTGCATCCCGCGTTCTTGGTCGCTCGACTGCATCGGCCCGCTCGCGCGCAGCGCCCGCGACGCGGCCCGCCTGCTGGCGGCGATCGCCGGCCCGGACCCGGATGACCCCACCGCCGCGCAGGAAACGGTCCCGGACTACGAGGCATCGCTGGAGCGCGGTATCGGGGGGCTGCGCATCGGCGTACCGGACGAACGCTTCCTCGACGGGGTGACGGCCGAGGTCGCGGCCGCCCACACCGAAAGTATCCGGGCGCTGCGTGCGCTCGGTGCCGAGATCGTCGACGTGGAACTGCCGGACCCCGCCCCCCTGGCGGACCTCGGCAACATCATCTCCAAGAGCGAGGCTGCGGCCGCGCATCTCCACTGGATGCGCTCCCGGCCGGCGGACTACAGCCCGCAGGTGCACGCGCGCACCGAGGGCGGCATGCACATCCCCGCGGCGCTCTACCTGCGCGCACTGGCGCGACGCGGCCCGGTGCTGCAGGACTTCGCGCGACAGGTGTTCTCGAAAGTCGACGTGGTGCACGCACCGGTGATCCCGATGCCGGTGCCGACGCGCGCGGAAACCGACGTGCAGGTGTCGGCCAACGTGCCGGCGATGGTCGGGGCGCTGACGCGCTTCACGCGGCCGTTCAACTACCTGGGCCTGCCATCGGTCGCGATGCCCTGCGGCTTCGACGGCAAGGGCCTGCCGATCGCATTCCAGCTCGTCGGGCGACCGTTCGCGGAGGCGACGCTGCTGCGCGCCGCAAACGCCTATCAGGGCGCGACCGACTGGCACCGGCGGGAACCGGCGCTGGACTAGCGATCCTCGCGGTAGCGCTCGACCATCCCGGCATCGAGCTCGATGCCGAAGCCGGGCCGGTCGGGAAGCGTCACCATGCCGTCCACCGGCCGGGGCCGGTTCAGCCACATCGACTGCCAGATCGGGTCCCGGTCGGGATCGGCGAAGCACTCCACATAGGTGCCGTGCGGCACCGCGGCCAGCAGGTGCAGCGCGATCTGCGGTTCCTCATGATGCGCCATGCGCACCCCGGCCAGCGCGCAGGCGGCGGCGGCGCGGCGCCATTCCGTAACCCCGCCGCCCTCAGAGGCGTCGAAGTTGACGAGGTCGACCGCCCTGGCATCGAGCAGTCGGCCCACGGCGAAGGCGGTGATCTCGCTCTGCCCGGCGGTCACCGGGATCGGGATGCTCGCACGCACCTCGGCCATCATGGCGACGTCGTCGTACCAGAGGCACGGCTCCTCGAACCAGGCGATGCCCTCGGGCTCGACCAGCCGGGCGAAGCGGATGGCGTCGCGGGCGGTCCAGCCGCAGTTGGCATCGACCGCGAGCACGAAGTCCGGCCCGGCGGCGGCGCGGGCGGTGCGGACGCGCTCGGCATCCTCCTCGGGGGCAAGACCACCGACTTTGAACTTGCAGCCGGCCATGCCGGCCTCCTTCAGCACCCCTATCTCGCGGCCGATATCGTCGAGGGTCTTGCCGTGCTCGTAGTAGCCGCCGATGGAGATGATCGGCAGCGAGGCGCGGAAACCGCCGAGCAGGCGGGAGACGCTGGCGCCCAGCGCCTTGCCGATGAGGTCCTATAGCGCACAGTCGACGCACGCGATGGCTTCCATGACCAGCTTGCGGTCGCGGACCGGATGCGCCGCCTCGAACATCCGCTGCCAGTGGCGCTCGACGGCGAACAGGTCGCCACCGGCGATCATCGGCCACAGCTCCTCGGCGACGATACGCGCGATCTCGGGCCCATGAGCCCGGTTGTCGCCGTTATAGACCTCACCCACCAGGCCGCCGGCATGAATGCGGGTGATGACGGCGCAGCGGCTGTCGACGCTGTACTGGCTGCCGCCGAAGACGCGATTCAACGGGATGCGGACCGGTATGGCCTCGATCCACTCGAGTTTCATCAGCGGCTCACCTGATTCTCGTCCGGCAAGACGTTGAGCGACAGCTTCGCCGCGTCGCTCTCCCAGAAGCTGTCGTCGTAGGCGAACGTGCCCGCCAGCTGGTCGAGCGGCACGGGGCGGATCGGCACGCGGGCACGGTTGAGACCGGCCTTCTCGCGCCCGCCGACGTGTTTCGCGATCAGCATCGCCGTCGCCTCGCCGCACATACGGCCCTGGCACGGTCCCATCCCGCAGCGACTCCACTGCTTGAGCTGATTGAACTCGAGCGCGCCTGCGGCGATCACCTGCTCGACCTCGGCGCGGGTCACGTCCTCGCAGCGGCAAACGACGGTATCGGGTGTGCAGATGTCGAGCAGGCCGGGGCGTGGGCGCATCATGCGCGCCATCGTCGCGCCGAAGCGGTCGGCCTTCGCCAGGGCCGCCCGTAGCGGACCGGCTTCCTGCTGGTGCCCGGCCGCATCGATGCGTCCGAGGTCGCGCGCCACCGCCAGCCCGGCGAGCCGGCCGGCGACCTCGGCCACGGCGGCCCCGCCGATGCCGCCCGCATCGCCGGCGACATGGAAGCCGGGAACCGACGTCGCGCCCTCGACATCGCGCACCGGCGCCCATCCGCCGCGCAGCGCATCGAAGCGATGCTCCGCCCCCATCAGCCGCGAGACTTCGGTCGACGGCACGAGGCCGTAGCCGATGGCGAGCGCATCGCAACCGAAGCGGCGAAGCTGTCCCTCCTTCGGATGCCCCTCCCTGTCCACCGGGCCAAGCGTGACCGCTTCCAGCGCCCCGGCGCCCTCCGCAGCGCGCACGGCGTGACGGAAGAGGACCGGAACGCCGGCGGCACGGATCGCGCGCATCCAGCCGAGGCCGCGCACCAGCAGGTCGGCACGGCCGGTCATGCGCGGCATCGCCGCCAGCCATTCGCCAGGCGAGGCAAGATCGGCCACCGCCGCCACCTTGCCGCCGCCCTTGTTGATCGAGGCGGCGACCGCCATTACCAGCGGACCGGCACCGGCGACGACGACCGCCTTGCCGGGCAGCATGCGCTGCGCCTTCAGCAGGATGGTGGCGCCGGCCAGCCCGATGACGCCGGGCGTTGTCCAGCCAGGGAACGGCAGCAGCCGCTCGGTGGTGCCGGGCGCGGCGACCAGCCGGCCCGCGTTCCACTCGGCACGCCCCCCCGACCACACCGCCTCCATCCGAAAGCCGCCCTCGGTGTGGGCGGCGGACCAGACACGATGACCGAAAGCGGTACGGGCGCCGCTGGATTCCAGCGCCGACCGCAGCCTGTCACCGATGGCGTGGTCGGGCCCCAGCGCCTCGCGATCGGCGATGCGGAAGCTGGCGGGCATCGAGCGGTAGACCTGCCCGCCGGGCGCGGCGTTCTCGTCGATGATGACGGTATCGACGCCACGGTCCGCCGCGGCGGTGGCAGCGGCCATGCCGGCCGGGCCGCCGCCCAACACGATCAGTTCGGCGATATCGCTCATGGCCGCCTGCCGTAACGCGTCACGTGCATACCGGCGCGCACTGGTTCGAGGCACGACTGCACCAGCCGGCCATCGGCCTCCACCAGGCACTCCTGGCAGACGCCCATGAAGCAGAAGGCGCCGCGGGGCGTACCCGCGCGCGGGCTGTCGCGCAGGTGCAGCACGCCGGCGGCGAGCAGCGCCGCGGCCAGCATCTCGCCCTCGACCGCGGTCACGGTCGCGCCGTCGACCTCGATATCGACGGGGTCAGGGCGGATGACCCCACCCTCGACACGCATCTCCACGCGGCTCATGCCGCCCACCGCGCCTGGGGCTGCGGGCGGCCGGGATCGAACAGCGGCAGCGCCGGCTCGCGGCCGAGCATGTGGTCGCCCAGGATCTCGCCGAGACAGGGCCCGATCTCCCAGCCGCCGCGGCAGGCACCGATGACGAAGGCCCCGTCCACTCCCGGCAGCGGACCTATCAGCGGCAGCATGTCGGGCGTCAGCGCCTCGAGGCCGATCCAGCTCCGTACCAGCCGCGCCTGGCGCATCGCGGGGATGGCATGCACCGCGACCTGCACATTGCCGGTCAGGCAGCCCGGTATGATCTCCCGCGTGCCGGGATCCATGTCGATGTCGCCGCGCGCCTGCCAGCCGCCGCCGATGACGACGGTGCCGTTGGGCGGCTGCTTCATCGTCAGCAAGCCGTTCTGCGCATTGACCACGGTGCTGAGGATACGCGGCATGCGTTCGGTCACCGACATCTGGTTGACCTTGCAGCCGATCGGCAGGTCGACGCCGAGCCACTGTCCCATGCGGCCGAGCCAGGCGCCGCCCGCCAGCACCACCGTCTCGGCGCGGACATCGCCCTTGTCGGTGCCGATCTCGAAGCCGGCGCCGGTCTTCGCAATGCCCTGGACCGTCGTGCCCTGCCGGATGTCGACGCCAGCCTCGGTCATCGCGTGATGGAAGACGTGGCCGGTGCGGCTGCTGTTGCCGTGGCCGTCCATCTGCGACCAGGCGGCGAGGATCACGCCGTCAGCGAGCGAAGGCTCGATCTCCTTCGCGCGGTTGCCACCGATCATCTCGGCCGGAGCGCCGGCCTCGATGCGCTCGCGCATCATCTTTTCGAGCAGCTCCGCCTCGCGTTCGGTGAAGGCGAGGATGAGTCCGGACTTGCGGTGCGCCTCGATGTCGCCACCGAGCCATTCCCTGGTGTTCTGCCACATGTCGTAGCTGCGCAGCGCATAGGGCATCAGCGCCGCCCGCTTGATCATCGGCGAAAGCGAACCGGCGTTGACGCCGGAGGCCTCCATGCAAAGGCCGCGGCGCTCCAGCACGACGACGCGCCGGCCGCCGCGCGCCAGCCGAAGGGCAGTTCCGCAACCCATCAGGCCGCCGCCGATGACGGCCGTATCGAAAGAGTCGGTCGGAGTCATTTGCGAAAGTCTCGGCGGTGAAAGCGATGGCACGATTGGACCATGGAAGCCGCGCGAAGACCAAGCGCCGGCAGGATGAAGAAGTTTCCGTAGCGCGGACTGTCGGCGATTGTGGCCCCGCAATCATTTGGTAGAGTCCGCCGCGTGCGGGCAGCAACCGATGGAGATCCGATGCACACGCTGGCAGGCAAGAAAGGACTCATCCTCGGCGTCGCCAACGACCAGTCGATTGCCTTCGGCTGCGCCAGGGCATTTCGGGAACTCGGCGCTGAGCTTGCCCTCACCTATCTCAACGACAAGGCGAAACTCCACGTCGCTCCCTTGGCCGAGCAGCTGGAAGCCGACATCCTGGTGCCCTGCGACGTGCAGGATGCGGCGCAGTTCGACGCCCTGTTCGAAACCATTCGGGACAAATGGGGACGGCTCGACTTCGCGCTGCATTCGATCGCCTTCGCGCCCAAGGCCGACCTGCAGGGCCGGCTGGTCGACTCCTCCGTGAAGGGGTTCCTGACGGCGATGGACGTGTCCTGCCACTCGTTCATCCGCATGGCGCGGCGGGCGGAACCGCTGATGACCGACGGCGGCACCCTGTTCACCATGAGCTACTACGGCGCCACCAAGGTGGTCGAGCACTACAACCTGATGGGGCCGGTCAAGGCGGCGCTGGAAGCTAGCGTACGCTACCTCGCTGATGAGCTGGGGCCGAAGGGCATCCGCGTTCACGCGATCTCGCCGGGGCCGATCAGGACCCGCGCGGCCTCCGGCCTGACCGATTTCGACAGGCTGATGGAGAAAGCGGCGACGCGCGCGCCGGCGCATCAGCTCGCGACCATCGACGACGTCGGCATGGCAACCGCCCTGCTCGCCACCGACGCCGCCCGCCTGATGACCGGCGGCACCATCTACGTCGACGGCGGCTACAATATCGTCGGCTGACCGGGTCTTTCGGCGGACGGCGTGGATGCTAAGCTACGGAAATGGCCAGCCGCATCCTCGTCATCACCGGCGACCACAGCCTGCCCGATCCGACGAAGCGCGATTCGCGCTACAACGAGGAGGACCTCGTCACGGACCGGGCCATGCGGGAGGCGTTCCGCAGCATCCCCGGCCATGACTTCGACTTCTGCAACGACCATGCGGCCCTGCTGCCGCAGCTCCGCGACGATCCGCCGGACCTAGTGGTCAACTTCTGCGATACCGGGTTCCGCAACCAGCCGACGCAGGAACTGCACCTGCCGGCCTACATGGAACTGCTCGGCATTCCCTACAGCGGCGCGCCGCCGGCGGCGATGGTGCTGGCATACGACAAGTCCATCGTGCGGGCAGTGGCGGCCGCGGAGGGCATTCCGGTGCCGCGGGAAGCCTTCATCCCCGCCGACGCGCCGCTCGACATCCTGCCGCACATGTGGCCGGCGCTGATCAAGCCGAACACCGCGGACGGCAGCGTCGGCATCACCAAGGACGCGGTCGTTCATTCCCGACCCGAGGCGATGCGCTACATGGCCTGGCTGCGCGAAACGCTGCCGGGCCGCGACGCGCTGGTGCAGGAGTACCTGCCGGGTCCTGAATACGGGGTCGGGCTGATCGGCAATCCGGACAGCGGCATCACCGTGCTGCCTCCGCTGGAGGTGGACTTCTCAGGTCTGCCCGAGGGGCTGGCGCCGATCCTGTCGTTCGAGTCCAAGGCGATCCCGGATTCGCCCTACTGGACCGAGATCCGCTTCCGGCGCGCCAGCCTCGATTCCGCGACGGAAGAGCGCATGGCCGGATGGGCGAAGCGGCTGTTCCGTCGGCTGAGCCTGCGCGACTACGGCCGCTTCGACTTCCGCTGCGGCGCGGACGGCCAGCCGAAGCTGATGGAGACCAACCCCAATCCGGCCTGGGCCAACGACGGCAAGCTGGCGTTCATGGCGGGCTTCGCCGGCCACGACTATCCGACGATGCTGCGGATGATCCTGGAGGCCGCCATCGCCCGCGTCGAGGTCGCCCGCATCGAAGTCGGACAACGCTCATAGCAGGCGGCGCGGGATCGATTCCTTCCATTCCCTCCAGACGAAGGTGTCTTCCCCCTCGCGGGCCAGCAGTTCGCCGCTGAACTCCAGCATGTCGCCGGTGGACGTCAGGCGGGTGCGGCACTCGATGCTGACCGACCAGCCGCCGCGCCGGAGCAGGGCCGTCTGCCAGTATTCCGAGCGCGCCGACAGCGGGTCGGTCTCGACGATGCGGAAGCGCTGGGAAATCGTGTAGCCGATATCGAGATCGATCTCCTCGATATGCGCCACCGCAGCGTCCCCGAACTCCCCGCCCTGCAGCGTGTAGACCATCTCGTTGGTCGTCAGGTCGATCTCGAGGCGCCGGCGCAGGGCCACATGGCTGAGCTTCCTGTGGGTCGAGCCGGGCGCCGCCTCCGGCGGCTCGAACGGACGTATCGCGTCGTCCTCCGGTCGCGGCGGACGCACCGGAAGGTCCAGGGTGCTGCCGCCGGTCCAGACGGTCAGCACCGCCGGCTCCGGCGACGGCCAGGCGATAGTCCAGTAGACGGTGGAGAGCGACACGCGGATGCGATGCCCCGCCGGGAACGCATGGGCGATGTCGTTGAGCGCAAGGCGGACGCGATAGGGGCGACCGGGAACCAGCGGCTCCGGCGCTTCATGTCCGTTCCGATGGGTCAGGTTGAGCAGGCCGTAGCTCACGCGCAGGGACGACCCGTCCGGCGCCACGTCGCACAGCCGGACGCAGATCATCGCCACCGGCCGGTCGGCCGCGAGATCGAGCGTCACGAACGGGGCGCCGAGGATCTCGGTGCGTGAGTGCAGCGGGTCGCTGTCGAACACCAGCGAGCCGCCATCGTCCGGCCGCTGGTCGCGCGGCATCTCGCCGTCGGCGCCGAAGGCACACCACACGCCCGCCCGTACCCCGACCGTCTGCGGCGAGGAGAACGACAGCGCCACCTCGTGCTCCGGGGCTTCGGCGAGGTGCCCGGCGTTGAGGTACAGCGTCCGACGCTGGATGCGCGCGCTTGGCCAGCCAGCTTCCGCGACCCAGCGGCCGGGCCAGACCTCGTACTGGGGCTGCGGCGGGACGCTCTCCTGCATCCATACCCGCAACACCGGCTCGTCCATCAGCCCGGTGTCGTTCCCGCGCAGCCAGTGATCCCACCAGCGCACCGCCTCCTGCAGGAAGCCGATGGAGGGACCGGGCAAGGCATCGTGCGGGAAGGCGTGCGCCCACGGCCCGATCAGCCCCTTCGCCGGCGCCTTCAGGCTGGCGAGCAGGCGCGGCACCGCGTTGGAATAGCCGTCGGCCCAGCCGCCGATGGCGTAGACCGGGATATCGATGGCGCCGTAGTCCTCGCAGACCGACCCGTGCTTCCAGAAATCGTCCCGCCAGGGATGCCGCATCCATACGGCAGGGAACGGCTGGAGTGCCTCCAGTCGCCGGCGCCACATCTCCCGCCACTTCTCGCCGACGATGGCGGGGTCCGGCGGCAGCGACTGGTAGAGCATGAGGATCGAGCCCCATTGCATGTTCTCGTCGAGCAGGCAGCCGCCCATGTAGTGCGCGTCGTCAGCGTAGCGGTCGTCGGTCGAGCAGAGCGTGATGATGGCTTTCAGCGCCGGCGGCCGAAGCGCGGCGACCTGCAGCGCGCTGAAGCCTCCCCACGAGATGCCGATCATGCCGACACCACCGTCGCACCACGGCTGGGCGGCGATCCAGTCGATCACCGCGAGCGCATCCGTCTGCTCCTGCGCCGTGTACTCGTCCTCCAGCAGGCCGTCGGAATCGCCAGTGCCGCGTATGTCGACGCGCACGGCCGCGTAACCGTTGAGCGCGAAGTAGCGATGGATCGGTTCGTCGCGGGCGCGCATGAAGTCACGCTTCCGGTAGGGAATGTACTCCAGCACCGCCGGCACCGGCTTGTTGCGGGCGCCGCGCGGCAGCCACAGCCGGGCCGCGAGACGGCAGCCGTCCGGCAGCGGGATCCAGACGTTCTCGATCTCCTCGATGGCGTCGAGGACGGCGGGCTCCATGTCTCAGTCGGCGGCGACGCGGCGCCGTCCCCGCCGGAGGAGCTGCTGCGTCGACCAGAAACCCAGCGCCAGCCTCTCGCGCACCGTGAAGCCGGTCTCGAGGTCCCAGCAGTTGACGATGCCCAGCCGGAAACCTCCCGGAGGCATCGAGTGGGCGCTCGGCGGCCGGTCCTCGTGGAAAGTCACCTGGATGCTGGTGACGCCGGGGGTGCGGCGCAGCTCGTCGACGACATCGGCGGGGGGGTGGCGGTACTGCACCCCGTGCGCGCCGAACAGCACGACGCTGTAGCCGTCGCGCCGGCCGTCGTCGGGAAACGTCCAGTCGCCCTTCGCGTAGAGGCCGACCAGCGCGTCAATCCAGCCGGTGCCGTACAGGTCCGGCCACTGGTCAGAGAAACGGAGATGCACCTCGATGATGCGCGCGCCGATGGTCTCGAAGTTGAGCATGCCGGTGTAGCCGGCGAGGTTGTCGCGGATCCAGGCGCCGCAGTAATCCTCGATCGCCGGGCGAGACTCCGCGAGCACCGTCCAGTAGTCGAACATGCCGCCCTCCAGCGGCTTGCCGGTGACATGCCTGAACCAGCGCGGCTCGCCGTTCACGACGGCGCAATCGCTGCTGACATGCTCGCCCTCCAGCAGCGACATCCACATGTGGCCGGGCCGCTGGTTCGCCTTGTATTCCTTCGCTGTGCGGAACACGCGGCTGCCCGCCCCCATGCCGCGCATGTTGTAGATCGGCTTGCTGAACACCGGGAACGACGCCGGGTCGACGCCGTGCGGGCCGCAGGGCAGGCCCTGGCTCTCGGCGATGCCGAGCTTGTTGTAGACCCACTTGTAGCGCGGGTACCAGGCCCAGGCATCGCCGTCCTCGGTCGGCACGTCGACCTCGTCGGGGCAGGCGGCGCCCTCGAAATACTGCATCCGCCAGGGGTCGGCTTCGCGTATCGGCATGGCTGGCTCCCGCTTCGGATATCGGCCAGCTTAGCGCGCCAGGGCAGCCGCCCGCGACCCCGGAGGGATTCGCCGGGCTCAGACCGCCAGCAGCAGGATCAGGATGCTGGCGACGATCAGCAGGATGCCGGCGACCTCACGGGGCGTCGAGCGCTCCTTGAAGAAGAAGTGGCTGGAGATGAAGGTGAACACCAGTTCGACCTGCCCCACAGCCCGGACATAGGCGCCGTTCTCCAGCGTGAAGGCGGTGAACCAGCCGATCGAGGCGAGTACGCCGGCGGCGCCGACCGCAAGCGACCACTTCCAGTGCACGAACACGTCGACCAGCGTGCGCGTCTCCCGCAAGGCAAGGTAAAGGCCCATCGCGACCGTCTGCATCAGCAGCGCCACAGCCAGCGTGTAGGCTGCCGCCATGAGGAAGCCGTCGTAGCCGAGAGACAGCGCGCCGCCGCGGAAGAACACCACCGAGACGCCGAGGAAGGCGCCGCTGGCGAGCCCGACCAGTGTCGTCCTGTCCTTGAGGCCCGTCAGCAGTCGTCTCGCGGAGATGCCGGTCTGCTCCATCGACAGCGCGATGACGCCCACGAGCGCGATCAGGATCGCGAGGAGCGCCGGCAGCGAGACCGTATCGCCGAGGATGAGGAAGCCCAGGACGGCGATCTGCACGACTTCGGTCTTCGAGAAAGTCGTGCCGACGGCGAAATTGCGAAACGAGAACAGGTACAGCAGCAGCGCGGTGAACAGTATCTGCGTCAGTCCGCCGAGGGCCGTATAGACGAGGAACGCCGCATTCGGCTGCGGCAGCGGATAGCCGCCGATGTCGTGCAGTGCCCAGACGTAGAGGATGGCGAAAGGCGTGGCATAGAGAAAGCGCACATAGGCCGCGCCCAGCGTAGTCAGGCGGTCCTTCAGATACCGCTGCAGCGCCGAACGCGTGTTCTGCATGAACGCGGCGGCGAGCGTGAAAGGTATCCAAAGGTCCATGCGGGGCTGCGCACTGCGGGCGGGAAGCTATCGCTAGACCCGGCGGCCGCCCCGATCAAGCGCGGGTCGCGCCCGCGTGGTCAGGCGTACACCGAGAGTTCGAGCGCGGCGGACAGGAACGCCAGTGCGCGCATGCCGGCAATGCTGTTGCCCTTGGCGCCCAGGGCGGGCCCGTAGGCGGCGATGGTCATGCGCCCGGGGACGACGGCGAGGATGCCGCCGCTGACACCGCTCTTGGCCGGCACGCCGGTGGTCATCGCGAAGTGCCCCACCTCGTCGTACAGGCCGCAGGTGGCCATGAGGGACACGACGATGCGGTTGGCGCTGACCGAGACGATCTGGTTGTCGGTGCCGGGCACGCACCCCTTGTTGGCGAGGAACAGACCGAGCTGCGCGAGACTGCGTGCCGTCACCTGCACGGCACACTGGCGAAAGTACGTTTCGACCGCCGCCGCCGGATCCTGAATGACGCCATGATGGGCCATGAAGTTAGCGAGCGCGCGATTGCGGAATCCGGTACGCGACTCCGACAGTCTCACCGCCTCGTCGACGGGAAAGTCCCAGCCGGGGCAGGCTCGGCCCATGAAGCGCCGCAACGCATCCACCTTCTTCTCGGGATCGTTGCCGGGGATGCTGCTGCTGACCTTGATGGCGCCGGCATTGATGTAGGGGTTGCGCGGCGCGCCCTTCTCCTCCTCGAGCCGGACGATCGAGTGGAAGGTATCGCCGCTCGGCTCGCAGGACATGCGCTCGAAGACCGTCATGCCGCGCTCCCGCAAGGCGAGCGCGAAGCTGAAGACCTTCGAGACCGACTGGAGCGTGAACGGCACGTCGACGTCCCCGGCGTGCCAGCTGCGCCCGTCGAGGTAGCAAACGGAGAGCCCGAAAAGCGACGGGTCGGCCTTCGACAGCTCGGGGATGTAGCGCGCCACCGCGCCCTTCCCCGTGTCGGCCTTGCCCAGCGCATGTGCCTGGTGGAGCAGGTCCTGCAGATCGTGCATGGGTTGCAGGGTAGCGCGATGCGAGCCCGACCGGAACCGGCTCAGGTTGCTTGACAGTCGCTATATTTGAATGAACATAGCGGGACAACATGCCGCTGGAGGTTCCATGCTCGGGCTTGTCCGATGCGCCGTGGTGCTCGCCCTCGCGGCTGGCGGCTGGCTTCGGCCGGCGGCGGCGACCGAGCCGGTGACGGTGTTCGCCGCGGCCAGCCTGACCGATGCCTTGCAGGCCGTCGGCGAGACCTACGAGAAAAAGAACGGCACGCCGTTGCGCCTGTCCTTCGCGTCCTCCTCTATCCTGGCACGCCAGATCGAGGCCGGAGCTCCGGCGCAGATATTCGCCTCCGCCAACGAAAGATGGATGGACTACCTGGCGCAGCGTGACCTGATCGTCACCAGCAGCCGGGTCAGTCCGGTCGCCAATCGCCTGGTCCTGGTCGATCCGGTTGCGGCCAGGACCCCGCCGGTCAGCATCACGCCTTCGCTCGACCTCGCCGGCATGCTCGGTGCGGACCGGCGTCTCGCGGTCGGCGATCCGGAGCATGTGCCCGCAGGCATCTACGCGAAGCAGGCGCTGGAATCGCTCGGCCTGTGGGAGGCGCTGGAGCCGCGGCTGGCGCGGGCCGACAACGTGCGGGCGGCGCTGGCGCTGGTCGCCCGTGGCGAGGCGCCCTACGGCATCGTCTACGCCACCGACACCCGTATCGATCCCGAAGTAGCGATGATTGGCGGCTTCCCGCCCGACAGCCATCCACCGATCACGTATCCCTTCGCCATCGTCGCCGGACAGGACAGCCCGGAGGTCCGCGAGGCATTCGCCTTCATGACCGGAGCGGAATCTCGGCGATTGTTCGAGCAGTTCGGCTTCGCCCCCGGCAACGAGCAATAGCCCGCGATGCACCTGACCGCCGCCGAGGCGGAGGCGCTTCTCCTCAGCCTCCGGATATCGCTGGTCGCGGTGGCGATGGCGCTGCCACCCGCGGTGCTGACGGCCCAGTTCCTGGCGCGTGCGCAGTTCCCCGGCAAGGCGCTGGTCGACGCGCTGGTGCATCTGCCGCTGGTGCTGCCGCCGGTGGTGATGGGCTACCTGCTGCTGATCTCGCTCGGCACGCGGGCGCCCATCGGCGCGTGGCTGTTCGACACCTTCGGCATCCGCCTCGTGTTCCACTGGAGCGGCGCGGCGCTCGCCGCGGCCATCGTCACCTTCCCGTTCCAGGTGCGAGCGATCCGCCTGTCGCTCGAAGCCATCGATCCCGGGCTCCAGGCGGTCGCCGCCACGCTGGGCGCGGGGCCGATCGACCGGTTCTTCAGCGTCACCCTGCCGCTGGCACTGCCCGGCATCGTCGCCGGCGCTATCACCGCCTTCGCCGCCAGTCTCGGCGAGTTCGGCGCGATCATCACCTTCGTCTCCAACATCCCCGGCGAGACGCGCACCCTGCCGCTGGCGATCTACACCGCCATCCAGACGCCGGGCGGCGAGCAGGCGGCGGCACGGCTCGCCGCCCTTTCCATCGCCCTGGCACTCATCGGCCTGACGCTGTCGGAGCTGGCGGCGAAGCGGGCGCGCAAACTGGGCGGACGATGAGCATCGAAGTCGACATCCGCCATCGTGCCGGCGACTTCAGCCTCGAGGTCCGGTTCGTGGTGGACGCTCCGGGCGTGACGGCGCTTTTCGGACCGTCGGGTGCCGGCAAGTCGACGGTCGTCGCTGCGGTAGCCGGGCTGCTGCGACCGAACCACGGCCGCATCGCCGTCGACGACGATGTCCTGCTCGACACCGTGCAGGGAGTGAACGTGGCGGCGCACCGCCGCCGGGTCGGCTGCATACTCCAGAATGCGAGTCTGTTCCCGCACCTGTCCGTCCGCGCCAACCTGCTCTACGGCTGGCGACGCGCGGCGCGGCGCGGGGATGGGGCCGAAATCGACCATGTCGTCGGACTGCTCGGCGTCGGCCACCTGATGGACCGTCGGCCGGCGACGCTGTCGGGCGGCGAACGCCAGCGCGTGGCGCTGGGCCGGGCGATGCTCGCCGGCGGCCGCGCGCTGCTGCTCGACGAGCCGCTGTCGGCGCTGGACGCGCGGCGCAAGGACGAGATCATGCCCTATCTGCAGCGCATCCGCGACGAGGCGCGGATTCCGATCCTCTACGTCAGCCATTCGGTCGACGAGGTAACGCGCCTCGCCGACCGGATGATCGTGCTGGCCGACGGCAGGATCGCCGCAGAGGGCGCTATGTTCGACGTGATGGCCCGGCCCGACCTGTTCCCGCTGACCGGCCGTTTCGAGGCCGGCGCGGTGCTGGAAGGCCGGGTGGCGGCGCATGACCCCGCTGACGGGCTGTCGGAGATCGCCTTCGACGGCGGCCGGCTGGTGGTGCCGCAGGTCGACGACGCGGTCGGACGGCCGATTCGCGTGCGTGTCCGGGCGCGGGACATCGTGCTGGCGCGGCGCCTCGGTGAGCTGAGCGCCGGGGTCGTGTACG
>JBBDQX010000212.1:0-18623 GCA_040905765.1 Acetobacterales bacterium | reverse complement strand
CCTGAAGCGTGTCGGCCGTGGCATCCTCGAGCGCGCGACGCTCGTCGACCCGCCGCTGCACGTCCTCCACCGCCTCGACCTGCTCGAGGCGCTCGCTCTCGACGAACGCCTCGTCGCGCGCGAGATAGGAAGTCTCGCGCGTATCCAGTCTCTCGCGGCGCTCCTCGGCGACGTCCCGACTGTCCACGATGCGGCGCGACCGGTCGGCTACCTCCACCTCCTGCGCGATGCTGACGCCGTCGACCCGCACCGGATCGATCAGACCGCCGCCCGCCCCGGTCGCCGGATCGGAACGTCCGGTCTCCGCCGGCGACAGCCGGTCGTTGTCGCGCCTGTCGAGCAATTCCTCGAGCGGCGAGGCGCGCTCCGTGCGGCGCAACGCCGTGAGCGGTTCGAACCCGTTACCGATGATCGGACCAACCATGTCCTATCCATCCCCTCGTTCGGCGCGACACGCGGCGCCCTCGATCGGGACCGTCCTGGCTGGTGACCGTTCCTGGTCGGCGCGTCATCCTGACGCACCCTGCCGCCTGCATGGCGGCTCAAAGGACGGGCAAACAGGTCGCCTATCGTCCTGAGTGAATAAAAGGTCCCATAATCCAGAGGCCAAGGCAAGACTTTGCGCGGGCAGCCGAGGCGGCGTCATCTTTACATTTGTTTACGATTGGCACATAAGTCATTACGTTTCGGTGCCTAGCGTAGTGCCCTCACACCGCATGCGCGTGCGGGTTTCGCGCGCCCAACACCATGCGGGCGGGTTGTGGAAGACGGGGATACCCGCTAGGGACGCTGGAGAGGCTGATGGCAAAGTTTCACTCACTCCTCGTGGTCGCCGAGGCGGCCGCCGAACGCACAGAACTGCAGGAATATTTCAGGAAGGAGGGCTTCCAGGTAGCGCCTGCCGCCAGTCCCGAACTGGCGCGGCGGATCGCCATGGACAGCCATGTCGACCTGATCCTGATGCGGGTGCCGAGCCCGGATGCAGAGAGCCTGAAGCAGATGGCCGAATTCTGCCATCGCACGGAGACGCCGCTGGTCATCACCGCGGCCCGCGCGACGGCGATCGACCGCATTGTGGCGCTGGAGATGGGCGCTGACGAGTACGTCACCGAGCCGTTCGAGCGGCGCGAGTTGCTGGCCCGCATGCGCAGCGTACTGCGCCGCTACGGGCGATCGGCGGCCAACGGGCAGAACCGGGTCGGCGTACTGCGCTTCGCCGGCTGGACGATGGACCTGCGGCGTCGCGTGCTGTCGGGCCCCAGCGGCCGCTCGGTGGAGCTTACGCCGGTGGAGTTCGACCTGCTGGCGACCTTCGCCGCGACGCCCCACCGCGTCGTCAGCCGGGACACGCTGATGCGCCGGGTGCGCGACCGCGAGTGGTCGCCGCTCAGCCGGACCATCGACGTGCACGTCGGCCATCTGCGCCGCAAGATCGAGCCTAACGCCAAGCAGCCGCAGTTCATCAAGACCGTGCACGGCGTCGGTTACCTGTTCACGCCGACGGTACATGAGGCGCACGACGACGGAGCGGCGATTCCGACCGCCGCCTGAGCACACCACCCGACGCGCTTCCCGGCTTCGTCCCCGCGGCACGGCGTGCCGCGGGGATTTCTTTTGCCCTCCGCGAGGCGCGGACGCACAATCCCGCCCCCTCGCCCGGCCAAAGACGCCCCTTGAACGAGCGCATATTAACAGCGATATCTGTGTGGTCGGTTGTATTTTTACGATCTCAATAAGGAGAATTTTCCATGCCGGTCCAGCTCGGCGACATCGCCCCCGACTTCCAGCAGGAGTCGACGGATGGCCAGATCAGCTTCCACCAGTGGCTCGGCAACAGCTGGGGCATCCTGTTCTCCCACCCGGCCGACTTCACCCCGGTCTGCACGACCGAACTCGCCGAGGTGGCGCGCCTGAAGCCGGAGTTCGACAAGCGCAACGTCAAGCCGCTCGGCCTGAGCGTCGATCCGCTCAAGGACCACAAGGCGTGGGTCGGCGACATCGAGGACACGCAGAAGCAGAAGCTGAACTTCCCGATCCTCGCGGACCACGACAAGAAGGTCGCGGGCCTCTACGACATGGTCCACCCGAACTCGGACCCGAAGCTGACGGTGCGCTCGGTGTTCATCGTCGATCCGAACAAGAAGGTGCGGCTGACCCTCACCTATCCGCCCAGCGCAGGACGCAACTTCGAGGAGATCCTTCGGGTCATCGACTCGCTGCAGCTGACCGACCGCCACAAGGTGGCGACGCCGGTGAACTGGCGGCACGGCGACGACGTGATCATCGTCCCCTCGCTCAGCAACGAGGAGGCGAAGAAGCTGTTTCCGGACGGCTGGAAGGAGCTTCGCCCCTACCTGCGGATGGTCAAGCAGCCCGGCGTCTGACCGCGCGCCCACGCGAGGACGGGGCCGGCGAAATCCGGCCCCGTGCCTTCAGGGATATCGTCAGGCGAAGGTGCGCCGGCCGCGCACCGGGAACTTCGGGTCGGTGAAGCCCGGCGTCGACGGGTGGCCGGGCGCGACCTGCCGGGCGAAGAAAGCCTCGTCCGCGGCGGTGAAGGTGTAGTCCAGCGCACCGAGGTACTGCTTGAACTGGTCGAGCGTGCGCGGCCCGGCGAGCGTCGCGCTGACGGCACGGTTGTTCAGCACCCAGCGCAGCGCGAGCTGTCCGGGCGTGATGCCCCGCTTCCCCGCATGCGTCACGACGCGCTGCGCGATCCGCAGCGACTCCTTGCGGAATTCCGCCTCCATCAGGCGTTGGTCGCCGCTGCCGGCGCGGGTGCCCTTCGACGGCGCCTCGTCGGGCTTGTACTTGCCGGTCAGGACGCCGCGCGCGAGCGGGCTGTAAGGGACCACGCCCAGACCGAGCGCCTCCGCCGCCGGCAGCATCTCCACTTCCGGCCCGCGGTTCATCGCGTTGTAGTACGGCTGCAGGACGACGGGCCGCAGCACGCCGAGCCGGTCGGCCGTCGCGACCATCGTGGCGATACGCCAGCCGTAGTAGTTGCTGAGACCCCAGTAGCGAATCTTGCCGGAGCGGACGAGATCGCCCATCACGGCGGCGGTCTCCTCCTGCGGCGTTTCGAAGTCGTCGTTGTGGCAGTAGAAGATGTCGATGTAGTCGGCGCCGAGCCGCTTCAGGCTGGCGTCCACCGCGCCGGAAATCCACTTGCGGCTCAGGCCGACGAAGCCAGGCGGCTTTGCCCGATAGCCTCCCGCCTTGGTCGCCAGCACCCAGCGGTCGCGGTCCTTCCCGATCAGCGAGCCGACGACCTTCTCGGATTCCCCGCCCTGGTAGCCCTCGGCGGTGTCGATGAAGGTGACGCCCTCGTCGCGGGCCAGCCCGACGATCCTGTCCGCCACGGCCTTGCTGGCAGGACCGCCGAACAGCATCGTGCCGAGGCAGATCACCGAGACGTCGAGGCCGCTGTTGCCGAGCTTGCGGTACTCCATCCTCGCCTCCCGTCCCCTGTATCCGAATTCAGCCGAAGCCGCCGCCTCCAGGCGTTTCCACCGTCACCCGGTCGCCGCCCTTGATCAGGCTGATGGCACGCGGGTCCAGTGGCCTGCCGTTGAGCAGCACCCGTCCCTTCGCACCGGTGCCGCCGCCATGCAGGCCGGGAGCGCCCTGCTCCAGCCGGTTGGCCATGAAGGACATGGTGATCGGCACGTCCTTCTCGGTGCGCATCTCGAACTCGAAGCACTGGCCGTCGCCGCCGCGGCTCTTGCCCTTGCCGCCCGTGTTGCCTCGGACCGCGCGGCGATGGACCAGCAGCGGCACCTGGGACTCCATCACCTCGATCGGCGTGTTCGAGAGGTTGCTCGGATAGCTGATCGCCGGCAGGCCCTGATGTCCCCTGGCAGCCCCCTGCCCGCCGTTGAGGAAGAAGACCGTGGCGAAGCCCTTCTGCCGGTGCTCGCCCGCCAGGTGCACGCACCACTGCGGCGAGCCCGAGGCCGCCTGCACCTTGTCCGGCGCCGCCTTGGACAGCGCGCCCATCACGACCGGCGGGAGGATATGGCCGGTCATCGCCCGCGCGCCGACCGCGGCCGGGTAGCGCGGGTTCAGGATCGAGCCTAGCGGCGCCGAGGTGGTGATCGGCAGGAAGCTGCCCTCGTTGTTCGGCACGTCGGGGCAAAGCACGCACTTCACCGCATAGGCGGTGTAGGAGAAGGTGTAGTTCGGCACGACGTTGACCGAGCGCGGCACCTGCTGAGACGAGCCGCTGTAGTCGATATCGATGCAGTCGCCTTTCACCGTCACCTTGCAGGCAATGGTGATCGGCATCCCCTCGAACCCGTCGCTGTCCATGCTGAAGCTGTGCGAGCCGTCCGGCATCTCCCGGATGGCCTTGCGCATCGCCTGTTCCGACCGCGACTGGATCTCGGTACCGAGCGCGTCGATGTCGACGTTCGTCTCTTCGAGCAGGTCGAGCAGCCGCTGCTCAAGGAAGCGGTTGGTGGTGATCTGCGCCCAGAGATCGCCCATCACCTGCTCGGGGATGCGGACATTGCCCTCGAGAATGTCGAACACCGCCCGGTCCGGTTCGCCCTGCGACAACAGCTTGACCGGCGGGATGCGGAGCCCTTCCTCGTAGATCTCTCGGATCTCGGGCGAGCGCAGGCGCCCGCCGATGTCGGGGGCGTGCGCCACGGTGGCGGAGATCGCCACCGGCTTGCCCTTGCGGAAGATCGGGCGTGCGATGTTGATATCGTAGAGATGGCCAGTGCCGAGCCACGGGTCGTTGGTGGCCAGTACGTCACCCGGCTTCAGCGTCTCCAGCGGAAACTTCTTCAGCAGATGGCGCACCGTCAGCGGCAGGGTGCCGATGAACGAGGGGATGCTGAGCGACGACTGCGCCAGCGAGCGGCCCTTGGTGTCGAGCAGCACCACCGCGTAGTCGTTGGAGTCGCGCACGATGGTCGAGAACGACGTGCGGACCATCGAGGCCGCCGCCTCGTCCACCATGCTGACGAGACGGGTCCAGAGGATTTCGAGCGTGACCGGGTCGAGCCTGAGTTTGTTCGCCAAGAGATTGTGTCCGAGGATTGCGGGGAATAGAGAAAGGATGCTTATTCTTTAGCCCCTTCCCCTGCATCGACGCAAAGCCTTCGCCCATGACCGCCTATCTGCTTGACCGGCTTACGGCCGGCCCTATCGCCGCGCTGCGCGAGCGCGTTGCCGTCGTCAACTGGGACGAGCCCGGAATCCAGGACTGGCACGAGCACGCCAGCGCCGTGGTCGTGCGGTCGAGCTACATCACCGCGGACGACATCGCGAAGGCGAAGCGGCTCAAGCTGGTCTGCAAGCACGGGGTCGGTACCGAGAAGGTCGCGCTCGACGCGGCGCGCGAGCACGGCGTCATGGTGACCAACGTCCCGGGCGGCAGCGCGCAGTCCGTCGCCGAACTGGCGCTCGGCCTGACCGTCGCGGTCGCGCGGCCGTTCGCGCTGACCGACCGCCGGCTGCGCGCCGGGCTGGTCGAGGATCGCGAGCCGTTCCACGGACAGGAACTGAAGGGCCGCACCCTCGGCATCGCGGCACTCGGGGAACTCGGCCAGGCGGTGCTGCGGGTGTTCCGCGGCGCGTTCGGGATGGACGCCATTGCCTGGGCGCCGCGCACGTCGCAGGAAAAATGCGAGGCGCTCGGCGCGCGCAAGGTGGAGACGCTCGACGAACTGCTTGCGGTATCGGACGTGCTGGTGATCTGCGTGCCGCAAACGCCGGAGACCATCGGGCTCTTCGGCGAGACCGAGTTCCGCAAGATGAAGTCGACCGCCATCGCCATCAACGTCAGCCGCGGAGCGGTCTGGGACGAGGTAGCATTGGACAGGGTATTGGCATCGGGCCACCTGCTCGGCGCCGGCGCCGACGTGTTCACCGTCGAGCCGCCGCCCGCCGACCATCCGCTGGTGCAGCGCGACAACTTCGTCGCCGCGCCGCATATGGGCGCGATGACCGAGGAGGCGCTGGACCGCGTGGGCTACACCGTCGTCGAGCAGGTCGCCGCAGCGCTGTCGGGCGGAGAGCCCAAGCACCGCGTCGCGTAGGTCAGGCAACGGCGGGGCGACGCTCTGCCGGGACCAGCGGCGCCAGTACGTTGGCGACCAGCACGCCTGAGGCCAGGAAGTAGAAGGTCGTGACCAGTCCGTAGCGGTCGGCGATCAGGCCGCCGACTAACGGCACCACCGCAGCCAGCGCGGCCTCGGTGCCGAAGATCAGGCTGGCCACGGAGCCGTGCAGGCGCGGCTCCGACAGGTCCATGGCCCAGCTCTGGATCACCGGCCTTACCGCGTAGATGAAGAATCCGAGCAGGGAGACGCCGAAGACGAAGACCGTGGCGTCGCCGATGAACGGCAGCGCGATGACCATCGCCGTCATGCCCCACAGGCCGGACACCACCAGCGGGCGCCGGCCGATGCGGTCCGACAGGATGCCGGCCGCCGGTCCGGCGAAGGCGCCCGCGAGTTGCATCATCATCAGCACCGTGCCGATCAGCACGGCGGGGAAGTTCATCACGTCGGCGAGATACAGCGGCAGGAACACGAGGACGCCGGCCTGCGTCATGTTGCGGAAGCCGGCCATTGCGCACAGCGTCACCACCGCGCCGGTCCGCAGGAGTCGCCGAAGCCCGGCGGTATAGTCGGCGAGGCTGGTCGTGTCGTGCTTGCCGCCGGCGCCGCGATCCGTGCCGCGCATCACCAGCACCATCGCCAGCGCCACGGCGGGCGCGACGATCGCGTTCGCCATCGCCGTCTGCTGCCAGGTCATCCACAACAGCATGGTGCCGGCGACGACCGGCGCCGCGGCGCCGAGGATCGCCGATCCCAGCATGTGCATCGAAATGGCGAAGCCGCGCCGGTCCGGGTAGCGCGCCGACAGGTAGGACAGGGCCGGCGGATGCCACGCCATGTTGGTGATGCCGATCATCGCCAGCATCGCCGCGATCATGCCCCACGAGGCCGCAGTCCCCATCACGAAAAGCGCCGCCCCGCACAGCACGAGCGATGTCGCCATCATCGCCACCTTGCGGCCGGTCATGTCCGAGATCGGCCCGGCCGGCAGGTTCGCCAGCGCCTGCGAGACGTGGAACACGCTCATCAGCGCCGCGGCCTCGGCATAGGTCATGCCGAGATCCTCGCGCATGAACGGAAGCAACAGGTAAAGCACGGCCGCGGCCCAGTGGACCGCGCCGTGGCCGAGCGCGACCAGAATGACGGGGGACTGGGTGCGAAACCAGCCACCGGCACGGAACAGCATCGCGGTCATCGGATCAGAAGGTCTCCTTCCACGGACGCAGTTCCACTTCGTGCGTCCACGCGCTGCGGTCCTGCTCATGCACGGCGAAGTAGCTCTCCGAGATCATGTCCGGATGCAGCTTCGTGCCGTCGCGCGACTCGCCGATCTGGCCGTCGATGACGAAATGCGCGACATGGATGCCCTTCGGATGGAGCTCCCGCGCCATGCTCTGGGCGACGGCGCGCAGCCCGAACTTGCCTGCCGCGAAGGCGGCCGATTCGGCGTAGCCTTTCAGACTGGCGGTGGCGCCGGTGAACAGGATAGTGCCGCGCCCGCGCGGCGCCATGCGCCGCCCGGCCTCCCTCCCCGTCAGGAATCCGCCGAAGCAGCCCTGCCGCCACGCCAGTTCGAATTCCTTGCCGGCGAGGTCGAGGATGCTCTTCTTCACCCGGCCGCTGGCGTTGTAGACGGCGACCTCGACCGGGCCGATCTCGCTTTCCACCCTGTCGAACAGGCCCACCACGGCATCTGAATCTGTACCGTCCAGCGCGAACGGCACCGCCCCGTCGATGTCCGCAGCGATCGCCTCGAGGTTGTCGCGCGTGCGGGCGACCAGCGCCGGAACGTAGCCGCCGGCGGCGAAGCGGCGCGCCAGCGAAGCGCCGAGTCCCGGCCCCACGCCGACGATGACCGCTGCCTTCCTCGACCTCGCACCCATCCCCCTAGGCCTCCAGCAGGCGCCGCAGCTTCCTCACGGCGGCGTCGGGTGTGGTCAGGACGCGGCGGCCCGGCACCTCGGCGATATGCGGGGCCGCACGTGCCATGGAAATCTGGCCGACCAGCAGCACCTCGCAATCCGTCATCTCCGCGGCCATCGCCGCCACCTTCTCGTCGTGCGCGTCGCCGCGGCCCGCCGTCAGATCGACCTTGGCGCCCGGCACCCAGCGACCGTCTACATCGACCTTCTTTCCGGCGGCCACGGCTGCGTCCTCGATGTTCCGGGTGATCACCGGGATCGACCGATCCGAGACGCACATCAGGCCGATCCGGCTGCCGGCGGCGACCGCCTCCTCGGCCATCGCCTCGTCCGGCTTGAGCACGGGGATACCGAGATCCCTCCGCGACTCGTCGACTGCGGGACCGAAGGTCGAGCCGGTGTAGACCACGCCATCCGCATGCGAGAGCACGCAGTGCCGAAGCTGCGCGTCGACGCGCTCGCACACGTTCGGCGTCAACGTGCCGTCGGCGCCGACATCCGCGAGCAGCGCCTCGTCCAGCATGTGGAAGACCTCTGCCTCGGGCCAGAGCCCGGCGAAGGCCGACGCCATCGGCGGCATGGACGGCAGGTAGTTGTGGACGACTATGATGCGGGGCATCGCCTGGTTTCCATCGGCGGGGGAACTGCTCGGATGATTATAGGCGCCACACCGGATGGCCGCGAGCGGAGGCGCGGTTGTCGGTATGCCGGCCCTCGGCTAAACAGCAGGGAGGGGGCGACGAGGCCGCCCGCACCTTTCACCGTTTCCGCAGTTGTCCGCATAGTACAGGGAGGATTTCCATGAGCATCAAGCGCATCGACATCAACAAGACCATGAGCCGCGCCGTCGAATACAACGGCACGGTGTTCGTCTGCGGCCTGACCGCCGACGACCGCTCGAAGGGCATGAAGGAGCAGACCGCCGAGGTGCTGAAGAAGATCGACGGCTATCTCGCCAAGGCCGGCACCAGCAAGTCGAAGCTGCTGACCGCGATGGTCTACGTCTCCGACATGTCCAAGAAGGAGGAGATGAACGAGGCGTGGCACGCCTGGATCGACCCGCAGAACCCGCCCACCCGCGCCACCGTCGGCACCGTGCTGGGCTCGCCGGACACGCTGGTCGAGATCGTGGTCAGCGCGGCGAAGTAAGGCCGCGACCTGGCTGTATCGGAAAAGGGGGCTTCGGCCCCCTTTTTTTGTCTGGCGGGGGTCAGCCGGTCTTGCTGCAGGAGGCGCCCCCGAGGACGCAGAACTTCGCGCAGTGCGGATGGTTGAGCTTCACCGCACGCGACGCTTCGGCGAGGGTCCCCCCCATGTCGAACTGCGGGTCGTAGGGCAGCAGCGTGCAGGCCACGACCGTCGGCCGGTCCGCGCCCCTGTGCTTCACCACCATGCGCGAGGTGGCGCACATCATGTCGTCCGGACTCTTTCCGAGGATGCCCCAGCAGGCGGTGGTGATCTCCGGCACGTCCACCTGCGCGTCCATCTCCGGGAACAGCATCAGTTCGGCCGGGTCGGCCGCATCGGTGGCGAGGCCCAGTTCCGCGAACAGCCGGGCGTAGCCGGCGCGCATCGATTCCTCGCGCTCGCCCCATTTCAGGCGCCCGGCGACATGCACGGCGAAGCCGTGCTCCGCCAGCCAGCGCAATCCCTTCATCGTCGGTTCCCACGAACGCGGCCCGCGCTCGATCTCGTGCAGGTCGCGGCCGTAGTGGTCGAGCGAGACGCGCATGACCAACCGCTCGCCCCAGCGCCTCCGCAGATCGAGCAAGGGCTCCGCCTGCTTCATCATCGGGCGCATGGCATTGGTCAGCACCAGCACCCGGTAGCCGCGCGAGAGGCAGCTTTCAAGCATCGGCACGAAGTCCGGGTTCATGAACGGTTCGCCCCCGGTGAAGCCGATCTCGTCGGCCCGCTCGCGGGTCCGTTCCATCTCATCGAGGTAGCCGAGCACCTCGGCGTGCGTCAGGTAGACGAGGCTGTCGTTGCGCGGACTCGACTCGATGTAACAGGTGACGCAGGCGAGGTTGCACAACGTGCCGGTGTTGAACCACAAGGTCCCGAAGCCGCGGAATTCGACCGACGCGCGGGCCTCGCCCTTCGCGGTCACATCGGGGTCGCGGAACTTGCGCGGGTCGAGCCGCGGGACCGGCACGGCGACCGGAGTATCCATGGGCCTGCATTCCTCGGTGAGACGATGCAGGACGATAGGTGGCGCCCGGTCGGACCGTCAACGGCCCGTCATACAACATCTTGTGAGGAAGTCGTGTGCTCAGCCGGCGAGGCAGCCGCGAAGGTCCGCCGCCAGGTTCCGCAGCAGCGCCGCATAGAGCGCCGGCCCGGCATCGAGCGCCGCACCGAGCGGATCCAGGGTGGCCGCCCGTGCCCCGGTGCCGTCGATCAGCGTGTCGACGATATCGGAGCGAAACTGGGGCTCCCCGAAGACGCAGCGCGCGCCGAGGGCGACGATCCGGTCACGCACCTCGGCAACGCGCCGGGCACCGGGCGCCCGCTCCGCCTCGATGGTGATGGAGCCCGCCGGCTGCAGCCCATAATGCGCCTCGAAATACTGGTAGGCGTCGTGGAAGACGACGTAGGGGATGCCATGCAGCGGCGCGATCGCCTCCCTCAACTCGGCGTCCAGCGCCTCCAGTTCCCGGACGAGGCGGCGGGCGTTGTCACCGTAGCGTTCCGCATGCGCCGGGTCGCGGTCCGCCAGCGCGGCGGCGACGGCCGTCGCCATGACCTCGGCATTGTGCGGGTCGAGCCAGACATGCGGGTCGATCGCGCCATCCGGCCCGTGGCCATGATCGTGACCGTGATCGTGGCCGGGCTCGGCGCGTTGATGCGCGTGCCCATGCTCATGTCCATGCTCGTGCGCCTCGAACGCGCCCCCTTCCCGCACCGGCAACCGGTGCAGACCTTCGGCATCGATCAGCCGCACCACCTTCGCGCTGTCCGGGAGCACCGACAGCGGCTTCGCGAGAAAGGACTCCAGAGCCGGCCCGACCCAGAACACCAGGTCGGCGGATGCCAGCGCCCGCGCGTCGGAGGGCCGCATCGCATAGCTGTGCGGCGTGGCTGCGCCGGAGACCAGCAGCGTCGGGGCACCGACCCCTTCCATAACGGCGGCGACGATGGAATGGACCGGCTTGATCGACGCGACCACGCGCGGCGCCTCGGCCGATGCCGGCTTTCCGGCGACGAGCAGGACCAGCGCCAGAAGACGAAACAGATTGATCATTCCTACCGCTCCGCTGTATGAGGGGCCTTCTCCCGAAACGGAATGTTATAATATAACGTTTATGATGCAAGCTTCATCTGACGGTCGGGCGGTCCCCGGTGAGATCCTGCTGGAAGCATCGGGCATCGGCGTGGCTTTCGGAGGCCGCCCGGTTCTCGAGGGGGTCGACCTTGCGCTCAGGCGCGGCGACCTGATCAGCGTCATCGGCCCGAACGGGGCGGGAAAGACGACGCTGATCCGCGTGCTGCTCGGCCTGACGATCCCGCACGCCGGGGCCGTCACACGCGCGCCCGGGCTGAGCATCGGCTACGTGCCGCAACGGCTGCGCCTCGACTCCACCCTGCCGCTGACGGCCGCCCGCTTCCTGACGCTGGTGCGGCGGCGGTCCCGAGACGTCTTGCACATTGCGATGGCGGAAGTGGGGTTGCCGGACCTTCTGCTCGAACAGCAGGTGCACAATCTGTCGGGCGGCGAGACGCAGCGCCTGCTGCTGGCGCGCGCCCTGCTGGGCGAACCGGACCTGCTGGTGCTCGACGAGCCGGCCAGCGGCGTCGACGCCGCCGGTCAGACCGAGCTGTACAGCCTGATCGACCGGATCCGCCGCGAGCGTTACTGCGGCGTGCTGATGGTATCGCACGACCTCCACCTGGTGATGGCATCGACCGACGCGGTGATCTGCCTGAACCGGCACGTCTGCTGCTCCGGCCGACCGGAGACCGTGAGCCTGGATCCGGCCTACCAGCGGCTGTTCGGCCGCCATGCCGCCGAAACCCTCGCCGTCTACCGCCACCGGCACGACCATCACCACGACATCAGCGGCGCCCCGGTCGGGCACGAGTGCGAGCACGACCATCCTTACCATCCCGGCGAGGGCAGCCGGTGATGGCCGACTTCCCAGTGATAGCCGACTTCATGGTCCGGGCGCTGCTGGCGGGCATCGGCCTCGCCGCCGTCGCCGGCCCGTGCGGCTGCTTCGTGGTGTGGCACCGCATGGCCTATTTCGGCGACACGCTGGCGCACACCGCCCTGCTCGGCGTCGGCGTCGGCCTGCTGTTCGGCATCGACCTCACGGTCGGGGTGCTGGGGGTATGCGGCGCGGCGGCGCTGCTGCTGGTCGCGGTACAGCGGGAGCGCCGCATCGGCGTCGACACGCAGCTCGGCATCCTCGCCCATTCTTCGCTTGCGCTCGGCCTCGTCGGCGTCTCGCTCGCGCAGGGGCTGCGCATCGACCTGCTGTCCTACCTGTTCGGCGACGTGCTGGCGGTCAGCCAGACCGACCTGCTCTGGGTCTATGGACTGGCGGCAGCGGGGCTCGCCGCGCTGGGCGCCCTGTGGCGCCCGCTGCTGGCGACGACGGTGCACGAGGACCTCGCCCGCGCCGAGGGCGTCCGCACCGGGCTGGCACGGGTCGCGCTGATGCTGATCGTCGCCGCCGTCGTCGCGATCGCGATGAAGATCGTCGGCATCCTGCTGGTGACGGCCCTGCTGATCATTCCGGCCGCCGCCGCCCGCCCTTTCGCGCGGTCGCCTGAGACGATGGCGCTGCTGGCGGCGTTCGCCGGCATGGTCGCGGTGGCGCTGGGACTGGGCGCGTCGCTGCTGGCCGACACGCCGGCGGGCCCCTCGATCGTGCTCGCGGCGACCGCCCTGCTGATCGCCGGCTTCGCCGCCGCCGGCCTGCGCCGGGCCTAACCGTCCTCGAAGTAGACGATCTCCAGCATCAGGCAGCCGGTCTCGGACGCGAACGGGCCGTGCGGCGCGCGGGCTGGCCTGATCGCGTAGGTGCCGGCGCCGAAGCGCTCCCCGCCGGAGCCGCCGGGCGCGCAGCCGACCAGCAGGTCGCCCTCGACGACGTACACCTCCTCGGCGAACTCGTGCTCGACCGCCCGCGGCAGTATCGCGCCCGGAGCGAAACGGACGAGGCTGGTGCGCCGGCCGGTCCGCGCCGTCTCGTCAAGCGCACCGGAGAGGATCTTGCGCGAGATGCCGATCGGGTAGCCCTCCGGCCGCTCCCAGCCCTCGAACAGGTCAGGCAGGTGGAACTCACGGTGTTCGGCCATCGCTAGATCCTCGCCCGCGCGTCTTCGACCAGCGCCTCCAGCAGTTCGCCTGCCGGCAGCGCGCGATTGAGCGGCGCGGCCTGGCCGGACCACAGCGCCACGAAATCCGGCGAGCCGGCGGCACCGCCGGCCTTGCGCAGCGGCCCCGTGAGGGTGTTCATCAGCGGAAAGTCCGGCAGGTCCGCTTCGTGCCCGGCCATCGCTTCGATATAGCGGTTGTTCAATCCGCGGGCATGACGCCCGGAGAAGGCGCGGGTCAGGCGCGTGTCCTCGTCCCGCGCCTGCAGCAGCGCCTGCTTGTGCACCTCCGGAATCGCGGATTCCGGGCAGGTCAGGAACGCCGTGCCGATCGAGACGCCACTGGCGCCCAGCGCGAAGGCCGCGGCGATGCCGCGTCCGTCCGCGATGCCGCCGGCAGCGATCACCGGCACGTCCACGGCATCCGCCACGTGCGGCACCAGCGTCGCCGTCCCGACGCTGCCGCTTTCGGGTCCGCCGAGGAAGGTGCCGCGATGTCCGCCGGCCTCCCATCCCTGGGCGATGACGGCATCGACCCCGCGCGCGGCGAGATGACGGGCCTCCGCCACGGTGGTCGCGGAACTCATCACCAGCAGGCCCGCATCCTTCAGTCGACGCACGGCGGGATCGGCCGGCAGTCCGAAATGGAAGCTCACCACCTGCGGCCGCGTCTCGATCACCGCCTCGAGCATGGACTCATCGAACGGATGGTTGCTCGCCGTCACCTCCGGCACCTCGCCGAGGCCGAGTTCGTCGTAGAAGGGCTTGACGAGTTCGCGTGCGAGAGCGGCCCTGGCCGCATCCCGGCGCGGCGGTTCATGGCAGAAGAAATTGACGTGGACCGGACGGTTCGTGAGCGCGCGGGTCTGCCGCACCTGCTCGCGGAAGCCGTCGGGGGCGAGCATCGCGCAGCCCAGCGAGCCGAGGCCGCCGGCGTTGGATACCGCCGCCGCCAGTGCCGGCGTGGTGGCGCCGGCCATTGGCGCCTGAAGGATGGGATGCTCGATACCGAGCAGCTCTGTCAAATCAGTCCCGGGCCACATGGAATCCTCCGCCGGCGCCCGATCGCGACGCCAGTGGCAGCCTAGACTATCTGGCGAGCTTGTCGCGAATCCCCGGCCAGTTGCCGTCGGCCGCACGGATGTGCCCCGGGATGCCCTTCTCCCAGTTCGCCTGAACGCCCTTCGAGTAGTTCAGGTAGAGCTTGCCGTCGACGATCTTCCAGGCGTCCGGATCGACCGGCGCGGTGTAGCCCTGGCTGACGGCCCAGGCGCAGAAGCCGCCGTATTGCGGCGCGTACTTCCCGGGCTCGGCGGCGAAGGCGTCCCGGTTGGCGGCACTGGCGAATCGCCAGGTGACGCCGCTCCACTCCAGCGCGTGCTCGGACGAGCCCTCGACCGGCTTGCCCGCGTTAAAATAGGCGACCGGGTCGTAGCCGCCGATGGCGACGCCGTCGTCGGTGTACACCGTCGCGGCATGAACCGTGCCGGCGGCGAAGACGGCAATCGCAAGGGTCGCGAGAAAGCGGCAGATCCGGTGCATGGCGGTCCCTCCACGGACTGTTCATCTGCACCGGAGGATGTCCGTCCGGAACCGGCCTGGAAACGGCCTCGCGCGCCTCTCACGCAGCTTTGACCGTGCGTGAAAGGAAGCGGCTTCAGGCCGGCTTTTGCAGCACGATCACGTGCGAAGGACCCACCGCGGTCTGCGGGACGCCGAACGGTCGCAGGAAAAGACCAACGAGATCGACGGCCCGGTGGACCACGCGCTTCAGGATTCGCTTCTTCCGTCCGTCTTCCGGCCAGCTCCAGGCGCGGATGTAGGCTTCGGTGTCGCGCCCGTAGCGCGATCCCAGTGCAAGCCACTTCGCTTCAGGCAGCGCGCGCCGCACTTCCCAGTAGCTCAGGCCGCGGAATCCCCGTGACAAGGTCGTTTCAAGCGGCTCGTCTGCAGGGACCGTACGGGCGTATCGCCTTGCCAGCCAGTGCGCCAGACGCAACGGCAGGTAGTTCACGAACATCAGCTTGGTGGTGTGGGATTCCTGTATCCACCATCGGTTCGGCGTCGCGGAGATGACGAAGTGCCCGCCGGGCCGGGTCAGCCGCCAGCACTCCCTCAGAACGTGGACGCGCTCGTCCGGCAGGACGTGCTCCAGAACGGCGTTCGCCCACACGATGTCGAATGCCCCGTCATCGAACTCAAGCCTGTTGCTACCATCCAGAAAGTCGATGCGATGGAATGCGAACCCGTCGTCCGTCAGGTCGGCCATGAAGCGGCGGGAAAGCTCCACCTTTTCCGGGTCCACTTCCACGCCGGTTACCCGCCGCGCGCCGAGATGGAAAAGCCTTACGGCGAAGGCGCCCTTGCCAGACCCGAAGTCAAGGACATGGCTGTTCGGGAGGTCGAGATCGAAGAAATCGAGAATCAGCTTGATCGCGCCATTCGTGTAGGAAGCGTTCTCCGCGCGCTGGAAGTCCTCGACAACGCCTGATCCTGATACGTCCACAGCGGCCTGGATGGTCTCGACCGAGTGAAGGGTCGGCGTGCACGACGTCACTACCCGGCGATAGCCGGACGGCGTGAAAATCTGGTGAGGCCCCTCGACACGGATCTCGCGGTGATCGCCCCGGTCAGCGACGGTTATCCGCAGTCCTTGCGGCACCGGGCGCAATTCGACCGCCTCGTGGTCGTCACGCTGAGAATGTCGCTCATTCATCGCCGGAGTCCCCACCTCAAGTGCTTATGGCGCAGACAGCGCAGCGAGTCACGGACGGGATGTCGCCTCAGGCCGGCTGCGCCGCCCTCCTCGACTGGCGCTTGCGCTCGTGCGGATCGAGGATGCGCTTACGCAGGCGGATCGACTCCGGCGTCACCTCGACCACCTCGTCTTCCTCGATCCAGGTGATGGCGCGCTCCAGCGTCATCTCGATCGGCGGAGTCAGGTCGACGTGTTCGTCCTTGCCGGAGGCGCGCATGTTGGTGAGCTGCTTCGACTTCAGCGGGTTGACCTCGAGGTCGGAGCCGCGGCTGTGCTCCCCGATGATCATGCCGGGGTAGACCGGCTCTCCCGGCCGCACAAACATCGGGCCGCGGTCTTCCAGGTTCCACAGGGCGTAGGCGACCGTCTTGCCCTGCTCCATCGACACCAGCGCCCCGGTGCGCCGGGACGGGAGGAGTCCCTTCCAGTTCGCCCAGCCATGGAACAGCCGGTTCATCACGCCGGTGCCGCGGGTATCGGTGAGAAACTCGTTATGGTAGCCGATCAGGCCGCGCGCCGGCGCGAGGAACACCAGCCGCTGCTTGCCGCCGCCCGACGGGCGCATCTCGCGCAGCTCCGCCTTGCGGGCGGCCAGCTTTTCGACGACAGGGCCGCTGTAGCCGTCGTCGACGTCGATGACGACCTCCTCGATAGGCTCCTCGAGCTGCCCGGTCTCGGGATTATTGCGAAGGATCACCCGGGGACGGCCGACGCAGAGCTCGAAGCCCTCCCGGCGCATCGTTTCAACCAGCACCGCGAGCTGCAGTTCGCCTCGGCCGGATACCAGATAGGCGTCGCCCTCCGGCGCCGGGGCGATGGTGAGGGCGACATTGCCCTCGGCCTCGCGTTCCAGCCGCTCGGCGATCATGCGCGACGTGACCTTGTCGCCTTCACGCCCTGCCAGCGGCGAATCGCTGACGGAGAAGGTCATCGTCAGCACCGGCGGGTCGATCGGGCGCGCGGGCAACGGTTCGTCGACTTCCGGTTCGCACAAGGTGTCGGCGACCGTCGCGTCGGCCAGGCCGGCGATGGCGACGATGTCGCCCGCCTCCGCCTGGTCGACCTGTACCCGCTCCAGGCCGCGGAAGGCGAGAAGCTGGGTGATCCGGCGTTCCTCGATGACGCCGCCGTCGCGCGACAGCGCCTTCACCGTCATGTTGCGCCTGGCGACGCCGGACTCGATACGGCCGGTCAGCACGCGGCCGAGAAAGGCGTTGCTCTCCAGCGTCGTCGCGAGCATGCGGAACGGGCCGCCCTGCTGTACCGTCGGCGCCGGAACATGCCGCACGATCATGTCGAACAGCGGCGCCATGTCGGTGCGCTCACCGTCCGGGTCGGTCGAGGCCCAGCCCTGCTTCGCAGAGGCGAACAGGGTGGGGAAGTCGAGCTGGTACTCGTCGGCGCCGAGGGCGGCGAACAGATCGAAGGTCTCGTCCTGCACGGCGCGCGACCGGGCGTCGGGCTTGTCGACCTTGTTGATCAGCACGATGGGACGCAGGCCAAGCTTCAGCGCCTTCGACAGCACGAACTTGGTCTGCGGCATCGGCCCTTCCGAGGCGTCGACCAGCACCACCACACCGTCGACCATGCCGAGGATGCGCTCGACCTCGCCGCCAAAGTCGGCGTGGCCCGGCGTGTCGACGATGTTGATACGGACATCCCGCCACAGTACGGAGGTGCACTTGGCGAGAATGGTGATGCCGCGCTCGCGCTCCTGATCGTTGTAGTCGAGCGCGCGCTCGGCCACCTGCTGATTGGCGCGGAAGGTGCCGCTCTGGCGCAGCAGACAGTCGACCAGGGTGGTCTTCCCGTGGTCGACGTGGGCGATGATCGCGATATTTCGGAGGTGCATGGCGGCGAGCATATACGGCGCCCCGGCCGCCGCCGCAAGGGCGCTCTCGCCCGCGCGGTGGTTTAGCGCGGGCCGGAGGCGGATTCCTCCACGCTTCGGCGATGATCCGATCGATTTGCCATGAATCCTCGATGACGGTGTGACCGCCGTCACGGCGAAGCATGACGGTATGACTAATCTGTTATTCAGTAAATCGACGTAAACGGGAAGAGCGGTCCCGCGAGCCTGTCAGGCGAACGGACGTAGGGCGGTCAGCTGCCGCCTGCCCGATACTCCAGTTTAAGCCGCTCGAAGCCTGCGGATCACGCGGCCCTCGGCCCGTGCCAGATGCGCGAAAAGGAGCGTTGTAATGACTGACGTGCCATTACCCCCGGTGGCGCAGTATTTCCTGGGTTCTTGCCTGCCAGGGGCGGGCTGCCTGTCATCGGCCCGGTTCCGGGGGCGCAGGAAGTCGACGGGCGTCAAGCGCCAGTCCGGGGCGGCCGACAGTGCACCGCGCCGCGGTCAGCCGACTTCTCTCGACGAAGTCGCGGCGCGCGAAGCCAACCACCGGATCATGAACAACCTGAGCGTGCTCAGGTCCTTGCTCCAGATGAAGCGACGCAGGCTCAAGGATGAGAACGCCAGCCAGATTCTCGATGAACTCGTCATGCGCCTGGAGGCCATGACGATCGTCCACCGCCAGTTGGCCCGAG
>JBBDQX010000211.1:0-18706 GCA_040905765.1 Acetobacterales bacterium | reverse complement strand
GGCCTTTAGCGGCGCCACAAGTCAACCCTGCCCATTTTCAAACTGAGACACTACCCGTCAGCGGCCGAGCGGGGCTCAGCGGTTCTTGAAGTCGGCGTGGCGCTTCTCCACGAAGGCCGCCATGCCCTCCTTCTGGTCCTCTGTGGCAAAGCAGGAATGGAACATCCGCCGCTCGAAACGAACGCCTTCGGCCAGCGTGGTCTCATAGGCGGCGTTCACCACCTCCTTGGCCAGCATGACGATCGGGCGCGACAGGCGGGCGATCTTGGTGGCCACCTTGACCGCCTCGTCGACCAGCTTCGCCGCCGGCACGACACGGCTGACGAGGCCCGCCCGCTCCGCCTCCTCGGCATCCATCATGCGGCCGCTGAGCACCATCTCCATCGCCTTCGACTTGCCGACCACGCGGGTCAGGCGCTGGCTGCCGCCGGCGCCGGGGATGACGCCGATAGTGACCTCCGGCTGGCCGAACTTGGCGTTGTCGCCGGCGATGATGAAGTCGCACATCATCGCCACCTCGCACCCGCCGCCGAGCGCATAGCCCGACACCGCCGCGATGACCGGCTTGCGGCACTTCGTGACGGCTTCCCACCCCTCGGTGATGAAGTTCGAGAGGTAGGCGTCCATGTAGGACAGGTCCTTCATCTCCTTGATGTCGGCGCCCGCGGCGAAGGCTTTCTCGCTTCCGGTCAGCACGATGGCGCCGACCTCGTCATTGGCCTCGAATTCCGCCAGGGCCTCCGCCAGTTCGCCGACCAGCGCGTTCGACAGCGCGTTCAGCGCATCGGGCCGGTTGAGCGTGATCAGCCCGACCGGGCCGCGTGTTTCGACGATGATGTTTTCGTAGGCCATCGGACTGCTCCGGTTGCGGGAAACTGAAAAGGGGGCCGGCGCTCAGCCTTGCGGCGGCACCAGCGAGAATCGGACGACGAGCCGTCCGGCATCGCGCGCGAAGCTGAGTGTCAGCACCTCGTTGTCGCGACGGAAGCGTTCGGACCCGGTGCGCTGCCAGCCCAGAGCGGGAAGCGTCTCATCGTAGAAGGCGAGCACTTCCTCAGTGGTGGTCGAGCCGCTCGCCACGCCCTCGACGATGCGGCCATAGGGCGTGTCGAAGCTCACCGAGGCGCCCTGCTGCTCCTGCAGGCCGGGCATCAGGGGCAGGTCGCCGAATCCGCTGAGAAAATCGGACTGCGCCGAAACATGGCCGGCGACGAGAAGCGCCAGCAGGATCGCGGCCGCGGCCAGGCGCCTTGGGACGCTATGCATGTCGCTATTCGCCTCGGAAATACGGCTTCGGCAGGGCCAGCGGACTATATCATCGCTGCCGAACCGGGCAATAGAACGTGGATCGTCCGGACTGCACGATGCGTTGGACCGCCTTGCCGCAGTCGCAGCCCGGGCAGGGCTCGCCCTCCCGCCCGTAGACGCGGAAGCTGTGCTGGAAGTAGCCGAGTTCGCCGGTCGGCCGCTTGTGGTCGCGCAGCGTTGAGCCTCCGGCCTCGATCGCCTCGTTCAGCACGTCGCGGATCGCCGGCACGAGCCGCTCCGCCCGCGCCCCGGCGACGGAGGCGGCCAGCCGGCGCGGCGATATGGCGGCGCGGAACAGGCTTTCGCAGACGTAGATGTTGCCGAGCCCGGCAACGACCCGCTGGTCGAGCAGGGCCGCCTTGATCGGCGTACGGCGGCCGTGCAGGGCGGCCGACAGCGTAGCCGCATCGAATGCGTTGCCGAGCGGCTCCGGGCCGAGCTGCGCGAACCAGGGATGCGAATCGAGCCCGTCGGCAGGGATCAGGTCCATGAAGCCGAAGCGGCGCGGATCGGCGAAAGCGATGCGATCGCCGGAATCCAGCTCGATCAGCACGTGCTCGTGCGCCGCCGGGACCGGCGGGTCGCCGCGGCCGATCAGCATCCGTCCCGACATCCCCAGATGCGCGACCAGCACCTGACCGTCATCGAGGAACACGCGGATATACTTCGCGCGGCGCGAGACGCTCTCGACAATCCGCCCGGCGAGCCTCGCGGCGAAGCGCTCCGGCAGCGGGAAGCGCAGGTCCGGCCGCCGCGCGTCGGCGCGCAGGATGCGGCGTCCCGGCATCACCGCGGACAGGCCGCGGCAGACGGTCTCGACTTCCGGCAGTTCGGGCATGTCGTCTCGCTCCGGCTCGGCGTACCGGTGGCGGTGCGCGGGGCGGCGGATTATTGTCCCGCCATGAAGCGGGCACAACAGGACGAGCCGCTGGTCGACTTCGGCTACCGCCAGGTCAGTGAGGGTGACAAGACGGCGCTGGTGCGCGGCGTGTTCGAACGCGTCGCCGGCCGCTATGACTTGATGAACGACCTGATGAGCCTCGGCGTCCACCGCCTGTGGAAGGAGGCGATGGCCGCCTCGCTTTCGCTCGATCCCGGGATGCGGGTGCTCGATGTCGCCGGCGGCACCGGCGACATCGCCCTCCGGATGCTCGGACGCGGAGCGCAGCGCGTCACCGTCTCGGACATCAACCCCGCTATGCTGGCGGTCGGGCAGGAGCGGGCGGAGCGCGCGAATCTGGGCGACCGACTCGACTGGCTTTGCGCCGACGCCGAGTCGCTGCCGCTGCCGGACCGCAGCGTGGACGTCTGGACCTGCGCCTTCGGCCTGCGGAACGTGACGCGGCTTTCGGCGGCGCTGGCGGAGGCACGGCGCGTGCTGCGCCCCGGGGGGCGGTTCCTTTGCCTGGAATTCAGCCGGGTCGAGGCACCCGGCGTCGACTGGCTCTACGACGCCTGGTCCTTCGGCATGCTGCCGCGCTTGGGGCGATGGGTGGCCGACGACGAGGACGCCTATCGCTATCTCGCCGAGAGCATCCGCCGGTTCCCGCCGCAGGAGCGGTTCGCCGCGATGATCGAGGAGGCGGGACTGGAGCGGGTCACCTGGCGCAACCTCAGCGCCGGCATCGCCGCACTGCATTCGGGATGGCGGCTGTGAAAGCCCGAGCCACGGCACGGCCCCGGCGGGTTTTGCATTTGACCTCGCCGGCACCGAACCACATGTTAGCGTCGTAGTTTTCGTTCCTTGGCGCAAGCGACGTTGTGAAACGGGTCCTGCTTATCGTTTCGGGTGGCATCGCCGCCTACAAGTCACTGGAGGTCGTGCGGCGGCTGCGCGAGCGCGGCGTGGCCGTGCGGGCGGTGCTGACACGCGGTGGCGCCCAGTTCGTGACGCCCCTCTCGCTGGCCGCGTTGACCGAGGACAAGGTCTACACCGACCTCTTCTCGCTGACCGACGAAAGCGAGATGGGGCACATCCAGCTGTCGCGGGACGCCGACCTGTTGCTGGTCGCGCCGGCGAGCGCCGATCTGCTGGCGAAGGCGACGCATGGCCTGGCGGACGACCTCGCCTCGACGGTGCTGCTGGCGACCGACAAGGCGGTGCTGGCGGCGCCCGCTATGAACGTCCGCATGTGGCAGCACCCGGCGACGCAGGCCAATCTGGCGACGCTGGCTGAGCGCGGCATGCGCTTCGTCGGACCGGACGAGGGGCCGATGGCCTGCGGCGAGTATGGCCCCGGCCGGCTGGCCGAGCCCGGCGCGATCGTCGCCGCCGCCCTGGCGATGCTGGGCGAGACGATGCTGAGCGAGACGGGCGCATGCGCACGGCCGCTGGCCGGCCGGCGCGCGCTGGTGACCAGCGGTCCGACCCATGAGGCGATCGATCCGGTGCGCTACATCGCCAACCGGTCCTCGGGCAAGCAGGGCCATGCGATCGCCGCCGCGCTGGCGGCGCTCGGCGCCGAGACCGTGCTGGTCAGCGGCCCGACGCACGAGGCCGTCCCGCCGGGCGTCGTGCTGCGGCCGGTCAAATCTGCGGAGGCGATGCTGGCCGCCTGCCGCGCGGAACTGCCGGTGGACGTCGCGGTCTGCGCCGCCGCGGTGGCCGACTGGACACCCGTCGCGGCGGCTCGGCAGAAGCTGAAGAAGGACGGGGCCGGCGACCGGCTTACGCTGGACCTGAAGCGCAACCCCGACATACTCGCGACGCTGTCGCAACCCGGCCCGAAGCGGCCGGCCCTGGTCGTCGGTTTCGCGGCGGAGACCGAGAAGGTGGTCGAGAACGCACGGGCGAAGCGTGCGGCCAAGCGCTGCGACTGGATCCTCGCCAACGACGTGTCGGCCGCGACCGGCACCTTCGGCGGAGACCGCAATACCATCCACCTGATCGCGGGGGATGCGGAGGAGAACTGGCCCGAGTTGAGCAAGCGGGAGGTCGCGGCACGTCTCGCCGCGCGGATCTCGGAATCGCTCGACGTTCGCAAGGACGCGGCGGAATGACCGCGGTCAGGGTCGGAGTAAGGCGGCTGCCGGAAGCCGAGGGCCTGCCGCTGCCCGCCTACGAGAGCGCGCATGCCGCCGGCATGGACCTGCTGGCGGCCGTATCGAAGGCCGTGGTGCTGCAACCCGGGGAGCGCGCCCTCGTGCCCACCGGAATCGCCATAGCGCTGCCCGAGAACTACGAGGCACAGGTGCGACCGCGCTCGGGCCTGGCGCTGCGTGAGGGCGTTACCCTGATCAATACGCCGGGCACGATCGATGCGGACTATCGCGGCGAGGTCGGCGTGATCCTGATCAACCATGGCGACAAGCCATTCTCCGTGACCCGGGGGATGCGCATCGCCCAGATGGTGATCGCGCCGGTCAGCCGGGCCGAGTGGGAGGAGATGGACGAACTGCCGGAGACCGCCCGCGGCAGCGGCGGCTTCGGCTCGACGGGCACGGCCGGCAACGACAAGCCTGCGATACAGGAGACCTGATGCTTCGCCTGACCAAGAAGATGCTGTTCGCGATCGAGGCGGTGATCGACATCGCCTACCATACCAGCGGCGAGCCGGTGCAGAGCCGGGAGATCACCCGCCGCCAGGGCATTCCGCGGCGGTATCTGGAGCAGACCCTGCAGCACCTCGTGCGGGCCGGCATCCTCAGCGGCGTGCGGGGACCGCGGGGCGGCTACCGGCTGGCGCGGGAGCGGCGGCGCATCACGGTCGGCGAGATCGTCCGCGTCGTCCGCAGCGCCGACAGCAGCGACGATCCGCTCGCCGATCCGTCGGGCTCCTCTCTCAGCCACGAGGTCGTGCGGCCACTGTGGAAGGAGTTGCAGACCGAGCTGATGCAGCGCCTGGACGGCATCACGGTGCAGGACCTCTGCGACCGCGCGCGCGGGCTGTCGGTGCCGTCCGAGGCCGACAAGCGCGTCGACTTCGCGATCTGATTCGCGGCGGGACCGCGATGCGCGATTCCGACCCATCCGTACCGCAGCCGGGTGCGACGCCCCCGCCGGCGGCGCGCGGGCGCATCTTCGGCAGCGTGATCGAGACCATCGGCGCGACGCCGATGGTCCGGCTCTCACGGCTCGCGGCCGACGAGGGGATCGCGGCCGACATCGTCGGCAAGTGCGAGTTCTACAATCCGCTGTCCTCCGTGAAGGACCGCATCGGCCTGGCGATGATCGAGGCGGAGGAGCGGCTGAACGGACTGGGGCCCGACAGCCTGCTGGTCGAGCCGACGTCGGGCAATACCGGCATCGCGCTCGCCTTCGTCTGCGCCGCCAAGGGCTACCGGCTGATCCTCGCGATGCCCGAGAGCATGTCGTCCGAGCGACGCAAGATGTTGCGGCTGCTCGGCGCCGAACTCGAGCTGACGCCGCCCGAGCGCGGCATGGCCGGCGCCATCGCGCGTGCGGAGGAGATCGTCGCGAAGACGCCGGGCGCCGTGATGCTGCAGCAATTCCGCAACCGGGCGAATCCCGACATCCACCAGGCGAGCACGGCGGAGGAGATCTGGACCGACAGCGGCGGCGCCGTCGACATGGTGATCGGCGGCATCGGCACCGGCGGCACGCTGACCGGCATCGGCCGCGCGCTGAAGCCGCGCAAGCCGGGCCTGCGCATCGTCGGCGTGGAGCCCGAGGACAGCGCGGTGCTGTCGGGACGTCGCGCCGGCGCGCACCAGATCGAAGGCATCGGCGCCGGCTTCGTGCCGCCGGTGCTGGACCGCGAGATGCTCGACGAGGTGCTGAGTGTCGCCAACGAGACCGCCTTCGCGACCGCACGGCGCGCCGCGCGTCTGGAGGGGCTTCCCGTCGGCATCTCGTCCGGCGCGGCGCTCAGCACGGCGCTCGAGATCGGCGCGCGGCCGGAAATGGCGGGCAGGATGATCGTGGTCATCCTGCCGTCCTTCGCCGAGCGCTATCTGTCGACGCCCCTGTTCGACGACCTGTGACACCCTTGCGGCGGACCTGCGCACCGCCGACATCCAGATGACCGGGGGTTGCCCGGGACGGAACGATGGACCTCGACGAGAACCAGATACAGCGCTACGCGCGCCACATCCTGCTGCCGGAGGTCGGCGGCATCGGCCAGCAGCGGTTGCTCGGCAGCAAGGTCCTGCTCGTCGGCGCGGGCGGCCTCGGGTCGCCGCTGGCGATGTATCTCGCCGCGGCCGGCGTCGGCACGATCGGCATCGTCGACGACGACGTCGTCGACCTGAGCAACCTGCAGCGGCAGATCCTGCACGGCACCGACCGCGTCGGCGAGGCCAAGGTCGACAGCGCGGCGCGCTCGGTCGCGGCGCTCAACCCGGACGTCCGGCTGGTGCCGCACCGCACCCGCCTGGCCGCCGGGAACGTCGACGCACTGATCGCGCCCTACGACGTGGTCGCGGACGGGAGCGACAACTTCGATACGCGCTTCCTGGTCAACGACGCCTGCTATCGCGGGGGCAGGACGCTGGTATCGGCCGCCGTGCTGCGTTTCGAAGGGCAGCTCAGCACCTACAAGGCGTACGAGGAAGGCGACCATCCCTGCTACCGCTGCATCTTTCCGACGCCGCCGCCCGCGGGATGGGCGCGCAGTTGCGCCGAGGCAGGCGTGCTGGGCGCCCTGACCGGGGTGCTCGGCAGCCTTCAGGCGACCGAGGTGATCAAGGAACTGCTCGGCATCGGCGACAGCCTGTCGGGCCATCTGCTGATCTACGACGGCCTGTCGACGACCTTCCGCAAGGTGCGGGTGCGGCGCGATCCGGCCTGTCCGCTATGCAATACCACGGCGCGGACGGCCTCGATCGCGCACGGAAGCGCCGACGATGCCGCCTGACGCCACCGACTCCGGCTCGACGCCCCGGCTGTCCATCGTGGTCCTGGCCGGCGACTACGAGCGGGTGCACTACGCGCTGATCATGGCCAGCGGGGCAGCCGCGGTGGGGACGCCGGTCACCCTGTTCTTCACCATGGGGGGCGTACGCGCCCTGCTCGCCGACCGCGGCTGGCGCAGCCTGAGGCCGGGGGAGCACGGCGATCCCGAGGCCCGGGACACCGGCTTCCAGCGGCGCGGCATCGCCGGGTTCGACGAGCTGATGGAGAGCTGCGGCGCCATGGGCGTGCGCTTCATGGTCTGCGAAACCGGCCTGCGCGCCGAGGACGTCGGCGCCGACCAGCTACGCGACGATCTTCCGGTCGAGATCGGTGGCGTCGTCGGGTTCCTGGCGGACGCCGGGCCGCGCGGGCGGCTGCTGTTCGTGTAGGCCGGCGACTGGATCGTTCGTCTGGGCCGGTCGTCCGGGCCGGCCGGGCCCGCGTCAGCTTGACGCGGGGAGTGGGTATCGGGAATCTGCCAGCATGATCCGCAACCGAGCGTTCTCCTCTGCCCTTCTCGTCGCGACGGCGCTGGGCACGGGCCTCTGGACGGAAGCCGCGCGCTCGCAGCAGGCAGGCGAACCGCGCTTCGGCTCATTTCGGGCATCGGAGGTCAACCTCCGCGCGGGGCCCGGCATGCGCTATCCGGTGGAGTGGACGTTCCTGCGCCGCAACCTGCCGGTCCTCGTGCTGCGGGAACTCGACACATGGCGGCAGGTCCGCGCCGCCGACGGCACCGAGGGATGGGTCCACCAGAGCATGCTGTCGGGGCGGCGGAGCGTGATGGTGACCGGCGACGCCGCCGAGGTGCTGGCCGATCCGGAACCGGGCGCACGCGCCAAGGCACGCGCCGAAGGCGGCGCGATAGGGTTCCTGCGATCCTGCACCGCGGCTGCGGACTGGTGCGCGGTGGAATTTCCCGGCGCCGAGGGATGGGTGGCGCGCTCGAGCCTGTGGGGGGTCGTGACGCCCGGCGAGCCGATTCCCGTCACGGCGCCCCTGCCGGAAGGCGAGCCGCCGGCGACGGGGGAACCCGCAGAGCCGGCAGGAGAAGGAGGGGCCGGACCGGCGGACGGCCCGGAAGACGCGAAAGGCTAGTCGTCCTCGCGGACGCGGACGATGACGTCGACACGGTCCACCCGCTTGCCGGCGGGCGCCTCGGGCAGCCCCTCGATCACCACGCCCTCGCCCGGAATGTCGAGCAGGCGTCCTTCGTCGACGAGAAAGAAATGGTGGTGATCGCTGATATTGGTATCGAAGTAGGATCGGCCGGTATCCACCGTGATCTCCCGCAACAGCCCCGCGCCGGTGAACTGGTGCAGGGTGTTGTACACGGTCGCCAGCGACACCTGGATGTCGGCCCCGAGCGCCTCGCCATGCAGGTCTTCCGCCGTCAGATGGCGATCGCCCTGCTCGAACAGCAGGCGGGCAAGGGCCAGGCGCTGCCGGGTAGGACGCAGGCGCGCGGCACGGAGTCGGTCGAGAGCCGACTTGTATGGTCGTACGGTGATCATCGTCATCTTCACTATATAGTGTAAATTGAGAGCGTTATTAAGAGTCTTTTCTATCTCGCCCCAAGGGGGCCCCGGCACCATATGCCCTGGTCTGAAGCGGTTGCGTGCCGCGGGAGGCTATATTATTCGTGCTCTGGTGATTCCGAGGGGCCGTGCCCTGCGGCGATCCGAACCGCCCGGCCTCGAAAGCGACATGGTATGGATGGTCACCTGACAAGCAAAAGCAGCTTCTCCTACGAAGATCTCCTCGAATGCGCCCACGGGCGCCTGTTCGGCCCGGGCAACGCGCAGCTTCCGCTCCCGCCGATGCTGATGTTCGACCGTATCACCACGATCGGGTCCAGCGGCGGCGGCTACGGGAAGGGGGAACTCGTCGCAGAGTTCGACATCAATCCGGACCTGTGGTTCTTCAAATGCCATTTCGAGGGCGACCCGGTGATGCCGGGCTGTCTCGGGCTGGACGCGATGTGGCAGTTGCTCGGCTTCTACCTCGGGTGGCTCGGCGCGCAGGGGCGCGGCCGCGCACTCGGCGTGGGCGAGGTGAAATTCACCAACCAGGTGCTGCAGACCGCGAAGAAGGTTTCATACCATCTCGACATCCGGCGCGTGATCATGCGGAAGCTCGTCATGGGCGTCGCCGACGGGACCATGAAGGTCGACGGCCAGCCCGCCTACGAGGCGAAGCATATGCGCGTCGGACTGTTCAGCGATCCGAACAGCATGGCCGGGGCGGGTGAAAGCAATGGCTGAACCGCGCACCGTCCGCCGCGTCGTCGTCACCGGCATGGGCATCACCTCCTGCATCGGCAACAGCCTGGAGGACGTGACGCAGTCCCTGCGCGAAGGCAGGTCGGGCATTTCCTATTGCGACACCTATCGCGAGATGGGCTTCCGCAGCCAGGTGCACGGCGCGGTCGATATCGACATCGACGCCGTGGTCGACCGGAAGCTGCGCCGCTTCATGGGGGACGGCGCCGCCTACAACTACATCGCCATGCAGCAGGCGATTGCTGACGCCGGCCTCGAGGAGAACGAGATCTCCAACGAGCGCACGGGCATGATCATGGGCTCGGGCGGACCGTCGACCAAGAACCTGTTGCTCGCCTTCGACACCGCACGCGAGAAGGGCCCCCGGAGGGTCGGCCCGTATATGGTGCCGCGCGTGATGTCGAGCACCAACTCGGCGACACTGGCGACACCCTTCCATATCAAGGGCGTCAACTACTCGATCAGTTCGGCCTGCGCGACCAGCGCGCACTGCATCGGCAATGCCGCCGAGCTGATCCAGCTCGGCAAGCAGGACATGGTCTTCGCCGGCGGCGGCGAGGAACTGGACTGGACGATGACCGTGCTGTTCGACGCCATGCCGGCGCTGTCGGCCGGTTACAACGACCGGCCCGAAAAGGCTTCCCGCCCTTATGACACCAACCGCGACGGCTTCGTCATGGCGGGCGGCGGGGGCGTGCTGGTGGTGGAGGAACTGGAACACGCCAGGGCGCGCGGCGCCAGGATCTATGCCGAGCTCGTCGGCTACGGCGCCACCTCCGACGGCTACGACATGGTGCAGCCGTCGGGCGAGGGCGCGGTGCGCTGCATGAACATGGCGCGCCAGGGTCTCGACGTGCCGATCGACTACATCAACGCGCACGGTACCAGCACCCCGGTCGGCGACGAGCGGGAGCTCGAGGCGATCCGCCAGACCTTCGGCAACGACGTCCCGATGATCAGTTCGACCAAGTCGATGACGGGACATTCGCTGGGGGCGACCGGCGTGCAGGAGGCGATCTATTGCCTGCTGATGATGCAGGGCGACTTCGTCGCGCCGAGCATCAACATCGAGGAACTCGACCCCAAGGCCGAGGGCATGCCCATCGTCCGCGAGCGCAAGGACAACGCCGGCCTGAACTGCGTCATGTCGAACAGCTTCGGCTTCGGCGGCACCAACGCGAGTCTCACGTTCCGGCGGTACGATGCCTGACGATCCCAGCGGCGGCACGAAGTCCGGCCCGGTGGCCCACGACGCCCGTTTGATGGCAGGCAAGCGTGGCCTGGTCATGGGCGTGGCCAACGACCACTCGATCGCCTGGGGGATCGCCGAGGCGCTAGCCGCGGAGGGCGCCGACCTCTGCTTCACCTATCAGAACGACGCCTTCGGCCGGCGGGTGCAGCCGCTGGCCGAATCGCTCGGTGCCGGCCTCTGCGTCCCCTGCGACGTGGGGAACGACGCCAGCCTCGACAGCACTTTCGAGGCGCTGGCCAGGCACTGGAGCCGGCTCGATTTCGTCGTCCATTCGATTGCCCACTCCGACAAGGAGGAACTGAAGGGCCGCTACGCCGACACCAGCCGGCGCAACTTCCTTCGGACGATGGACATCTCCTGCTACTCCTTCACGGCGGTGGCGAGGCGCGCGGCGGCCATGATGTCCGACGGCGGCAGCCTGGTGACGCTCACCTATGCCGGCGCCGAACGGGTGATGCCGAGCTACAACGTGATGGGCGTCGCCAAGGCGGCGCTCGAGGCGAGCGTTCGCTACCTGGCGGCCGACCTGGGGCCTTCCGGCATCAGGGTCAACGCGATTTCCGCCGGTCCGATGCGGACCCTCGCGGGCTCCGCCATCGGCGACGCACGCTATGTCTACAAGTGGGGCGCGCTGCACGCGCCGCTGAGGCGCAACGTATTGCTGGAGGAGATCGGCGGCGTCGGCCTGTTCCTGCTCAGTTCGCTTTCGGGGGCCGTCACCGGCGAGGTCGTTCACGTCGACTGCGGCGCGCACGCCATCGGCATTCCGCCGCGCGGCGAGACCTCGCCGCCGGCCGAGGCGACGTAGCGAGCGCGCTCAGGGCCGTTCGGCGAAGACCAGCCCCTCTATCTCGGCAACGCTGCGACTGGCGGTATCATCGCTGTCGGCGCTCACCGCGATCCGTGTCGGATCGGGCGCCGGGTAGCCGAAGCTGGCGACGAAATCCGCCGCCAGGTCGACGCGTTCCTCGAACCACATGCCGGTCGGCGCATCGCCGGAGCGCAGAACGCGGTTGCTGCTGGATTCGCCCATGTAGGGGCTTTCGAACGTGGCGCCGGCCGGGCGCTTGCCGCCCCAGACATAGACCAGCACCTTGCCCGGCGCGTCCGCTCCCTGCCGCAGTTCGACCACGGCACGGCGCATCCGCTCCCACAGGCTTGCCCGCGCCGGATCGTAGGGAAAGCCGACATAGACCGCCGCCGGCCGGTCGTCCTCGCCGCGGACGTCGAGGGCGGTCGGCGGGCCGGATTCCAGCACACGCCAGCGCCAGGTCAGCAGCGGGGTGGACGAGAGTTCGGCCGCGACCGGGCGGAACGCCATCGAGACCGACCCGTCGGAAATCAGGCGGATGCCGTCGGCGCCCAGCGCCTCGTATCTGTTCGGCCGCTTGCCGTCGAAGCGCAGTTCGGCCCAGCCATGTGTGGCCAGGTCCGCAGGAAGCGGAGGGATCTCGGCGAGCGCCGCGCCCGCCAGGACCAGCACGGCCGTCGGCAACAGGAGCCGGCGCCGCAGCGCCGGCCCCCGCCGCACGGGATCACTCCGCCGCGTCGCCCCTCGGCGTCGCGTCGGCGATTTCCTGGCCGGTCTCCTGATCGACGTCCTTCATGCTCAGCTTCACCTTGCCGCGGTCGTCGAAGCCGATCAGCTTGACCTTCACCATCTCGCCCTCGTTGACGACATCGGTGACCTTGCCGACGCGACCCGGTGCGAGCTGGCTGATGTGCACCAGCCCGTCGCGGTTCGGCATGAAGGTCACGAAGGCGCCGAAGTCGACCACCTTCGCCACCTTGCCTTCGTAAATCGCGCCGACCTCGGGCTCGGCGGTGATGCCCCGGATCCAGGACACCGCCGCGTCGATAGCCGAACGGTTGATCGCCGAGACCTTCACCGAACCGTCGTCCTCGATATCGACCTTGGCGCCGGTGACCTCGCAAATTTCGCGGATCACCTTGCCGCCGGTGCCGATGACGTCGCGGATCTTGTCCTTCGGGATCTGCATCGTCTCGATGCTCGGCGCGAAATCGGAGACCGCCTCGCGGGCGTTCTCGATGGCGCTTTGCATCGCATCCAGGATATGCAGCCGGCCGTCCCTCGCCTGACCCAGCGCGATTTTCATGATCTCCTCGGTGATCGAGGTGATCTTGATGTCCATCTGCAGCGAGGTGACGCCGGTCGCGGTGCCCGCGACCTTGAAGTCCATGTCGCCGAGACTGTCCTCGTCGCCGAGGATGTCCGACAGCACCGCGAACTCGTCGCCTTCCTTGATCAGGCCCATGGCGATGCCGGCCACCGGCGCCTTCAGCGGCACTGCGGCATCCATCATCGACATCGACGTGCCGCAGACCGTCGCCATCGAGGAGGAGCCGTTGCTTTCGGTAACCTCGGAAACGACGCGGATGGTGTAGGGGAACTCCTCCTTCGCCGGCAGCAACGGCCGGATCGCGCGCCAGGCGAGCTTGCCGTGGCCGATCTCGCGCCGGCCCGGGCTACGCAGGAACGAGGCCTCACCGACCGAGTAGGGCGGGAAGTTGTAGTGCAGCATGAAGTGCTCGCGGAAGCTTCCCTCGAGCGCGTCGACGATCTGCTCATCCTGCCCGGTGCCCAGCGTCGTGACCACCAGCGCCTGGGTTTCGCCGCGGGTGAACAGGGCGCTGCCATGCGAACGCGGCAGGATGCCGACTTCGCAGGAAATCGGGCGCACGGTGCTGGTATCGCGGCCGTCGATGCGCGAGCCGGTCTTGAGAATCGAGCTGCGGACGACGTTCTTCTCCAGATCCTTGAAGATCGACGAGATCAGGTCCTTCGGCACCGTCTCGTCGCCGGCGAAAGCCTCGACGACCGACGCCTTGACGGCGGAGATCTTCTCCTGGCGCACCTGCTTCACCGTCTCGGCGTAAGCGTCGCGCAGGTCCTGCTCCGCCATGCCGCGAATGCGGTCGGCGAGTTCCGCCTTGCCTTCCGGCGGGCCGGGCACGTGCCACGGCTCCTTGGCGCAGAGCTCGGCCAGCTCGATGATCGCGTCGATCACCGCCTGGTACTCCTTGTGGCCGAACATCACCGCGCCGAGCATGATCTCTTCGGTCAACTCATGCGCCTCGGACTCGACCATCAGGACGCCTTCCTGCGTCCCGGCGACGATGAGGTCGAGCGCCGACTCCTCGATTTGCCCGGCGGTCGGATTGAGGACGTACTCGCCGTCGATGTAGCCGACCCGTGCGCCGCCGATCGGGCCGAGGAACGGCATGCCGGACAGCGTCAGCGCCGCGGATGCGCCGACCAGCGCGACGATGTCCGGGTCGTTCTCCAGGTCATGGGCCAGCACCGTTGCGATGACCTGTGTCTCGTTGCGGTAGCCCTTGGCGAACAACGGACGGAGCGGCCTGTCGATCAGCCGCGAGGTCAGCGTCTCCTTCTCGCGCGGCTGCCCCTCGCGCTTGAAGAAACCGCCGGGGATCTTGCCCGCGGCGAAGGTCTTCTCCTGATAGTTGACGGTTAGCGGAAAGAAGTCGATGCCGGCCTTCGGCTGCTTCTGTCCGACTGCGGTGACCAGCACCTTGGTCTCGCCATAGGTGACCAGCACGGCGCCGTCGGCCTGTCGCGCAATCTTGCCGGTCTCGAGAATCAGGGGGCGGCCGCCCCAGGTCAGTTCCTTGCGGTGGATATTGAACATCTTATTCCTTTCATCTTCGTACGGTCCAGGCACCGCGTCATTCCGGACGAAGGGAAACCGGCGCTTCGGGCGGCATGGCGCCGGCTCGCGTTGCGCCGCCCCGCGATGGGGCGGCCCGCGATCGGAACCATGTGGCCGGAAACGCCGAATGTCAGCATATCGTCCGAGGTCCGCCCCCCGGCGGGCGCGGACCACACCCGTGCCGCAAGTCCAGCCCGGTACCGCCCGGCCACCCGATCAGCGCCGCAGGCCGAGTGACGCGATGATCTTGTCGTAGCGGCTGCGGTCGATGCGACGCAGATAGTCGAGCAGTCGCCGGCGCTGGCCTACCATCATCAGCAGGCCGCGGCGGGAATGCGTGTCCTTGTTATGCGTCTTCAGGTGCTCCGTCAGGTTGCGGATCCGCTCGCTGAGGATCGCCACCTGCACCTCGGGCGACCCGGTATCCTGGGTGCCGCGGGCGTATTCCTTGATGAGCGTCTGCTTGCGCTCGGCAGTGATCGACATCGTGCCATTCTCCTCGTTCACAGGTTGAGAACGCGGAAGGGGCAGAGCCTTCCCCGGTCCAGCCTCGTCAGCGCCACTGGCCTGTCTTGAGCCATGGCGACGACGACGGACCCGTTCCCGATTTCATCGAGAGCCGAGGCGTCCGCCGCAAGGCGGCCCAGCATGCGGACAACCGAAACGGGCTGTCCGCTGCGAAGCTGGTTTGCCTCGTCACCGGTCACGGCCAGCGCCGGGATGTCGTCCAGCGCGGTCTCGACCGGTTTGAGCCACTCGAAAGCCGCGGCACTATGACCGAGAGAGATCAGCGATGCCAGTGAAATCGCGTCCTCCGCCCGGAACCCGCCTACCCGCGTGCGGCGTATCGCGGCCACATGGCCGCAACTTCCGAGCGCCCTCGCCAGGTCGCGGGCGAGGCTGCGCACGTAGGTGCCCTTGCCGCAGACCACCTCGAATTCGGTGTGGTCCGCATCGTTCCGCTTGCCGTCCGCCGCACGCCGCAGCGATTCGACGCGCACGGTCCGGGCCTCCAGCGTCACCTCCTTGTCGGCACGGGCGAGCCTGTACGCCCGCTCCCCGCCGACCTTGATGGCGGAGAACACGGGCGGAACCTGCTCGATCTCCCCTACGAAAGCGTCGAGGGCAGCGTCGATCGCCGCCTCATCCGGCCGCGTCGGGCTGGTTTCCGTGACCTCACCCTCGCGATCGTCGGTGCTGCGTGCCTCGCCCCACCGCAGCAGGAACCGGTAGGCCTTGCTGCGGTCCATGGCGTAGGCCACGGTCTTGGTCGCCTCGCCGAACGCGACCGGGAGCACACCCGTCGCCAGCGGATCCAGCGTCCCGCCATGGCCGCACTTTCGCGCGTCGAACAGGCGCTTCACCCGGTTGACCACGTCGGCGGAACTGAGCCCCTCGGGCTTGTCGACGACCAGCCAGCCGTGCACCGCCGTGCCGCCGCGCCTACGTCCCATCGTCGTCGTCTTCGCGCGCCAGGTCGCGGCGCACATCGGCGCGGCGCAGCGCGTCGTCGATACGCTGGGCGTGGTCGAAGCTGTTGTCGGCAGCGAAGCTGAGCGCCGGAGTGACCCTGGTGCGCAGGCGCCGCGCAAGCTGGGTCCGGAGAAAGCCACTGGCGCGCCCGAGCGCCTCAAGCAGCGCGGTGATGTCGCCGAGGCCGCCGAGCGGCGTGACGAACACCGTGGCATTGCGCAGGTCCGGGCTGACCCGCACCTCCGTCACGGTGACACGCGCCTCCGCCAGATCCGGATCGCGGAAATCGCCGCGTTCGAGAATCCACGCCAGCGCGTGCCGAATCTCCTCTCCGACCCGAAGCTGTCGCTGGGTCGGCCCGCGATCGGACTGGGCAGTCATCTCAGCCTCGGCGCACAGCATGGCCCTAAAGGGTCTGCTGGACCTCCTCGGTCTCGAAGCACTCGATCTGGTCGCCGACCTGGAGGTCCTGGTAGTTCTCGAAGCCCATGCCGCACTCGGTGCCGGCATTGACCTCGCGCACCTCGTCCTTGTGGCGCTTCAGGGTCCCCAGCCGGCCCTCGTGGATCACCACGTTGTCGCGCAGCAGACGCACGCCGGAACCCCGCTTGATGACGCCCTCGGTGACGCGGCAGCCCGCGACCTTGCCGACCTTGGTGATGTGGAACACCTGCAGGATCTCGGCGTAGCCGAGGAAATGCTCCTTGATGAGCGGGTCGAGCATGCCCGACATCATCGCCTTCAGGTCGTCGACCAGGTCGTAGATGATCGAATAGTAGCGAATCTCGACGCCCTCGCGCCGCGCGAGTTCGCGCGCCTGCGCGTTGGCGCGCACGTTGAACGCGATGATCAGCGCGTTCGACGCCTTCGCCAGGGTGACGTCGGATTCGTTGATGCCGCCAACGCCGATGTGCAGCATCTGCGCCTTGACCTGATCGGTGCTCACCTTGTCGAGCGAGCCCTGGATCGCCTCGATCGAGCCTTGGACGTCGCCCTTGATGACCAGCGGCAGGGCCTTGGCCTCGCCTGCGGCGATCTGGTCGAACATCTGTTCCAGGGTACCGCGGGCCCCGGCGTCCGCCTTCTTCTGACGGTCGATGCCCTGGCGGTACTTCGCGATATCGCGCGCCCGCGCCTCGTCCTCGACAACGACGAAGTCGTCGCCGGCGGAGGGCACGCCCTGCAGGCCCAGCACCTCGACGGGCTCGGAGGGACCGGAGTAATCGCGGTTCTGTCCGCGCTCGTCGACCAGCGCGCGGACGCGCCCCCATTCGGAGCCGGCGACGAAGATGTCGCCGACCTTCAGCGTGCCGCGCTTGACCAGAACGGTGGCGACCGCGCCGCGGCCGCGCTCCAGCTTGGCCTCGACGACGACGCCCTCGGCGGCCCGGTCGGGGTTGGCCCTCAGATCGAGAAGCTCGGACTGCAGCAGGATCGCTTCCTCGAGCGTGTCGAGCCCCTGGCGCTTCAGTGCCGAGACCTCGACGCACTGCACGTCGCCGCCGAGTTCCTCGATGACGATCTCATGCTGCAGCAGGCCCTGCTTCACCTTCTTCGGGTCGGCACCGGGCGCGTCGATCTTGTTGACGGCGACGATGATCGGCACCTCGGCGGATCGGGCGTGGTGGATCGCCTCGACCGTCTGGGGCATCACGCCGTCATCGGCCGCGACCACAAGCACGACGATGTCGGTGACCTTGGCTCCGCGGGCACGCATCGCGGTGAATGCCGCATGGCCCGGCGTGTCGATGAAGGTGATCGCCGCGCCGCTCTCCAGCCGCACCTGATACGCGCCGATATGCTGCGTGATGCCGCCCGCCTCGCGGCCGGCGACATCGGTCGACCGCAGCGCGTCGAGCAGCGAGGTCTTGCCGTGGTCGACATGGCCCATCACGGTGACCACCGGTGCGCGCGTCTGCAGGTCGGTGTCGACGTCCTCCGGGCCGCGCAGGCCGACCTCGACGTCGGCGGCGGCGACGCGCTTGGAGCGATGGCCGAACTCGCCGACGATCACTTCCGCGGTATCGGCATCGATGGCCTGGTTGATCGTCGCCATGATCCCGTTCTGCATCAGCGACTTGATGACGTCGGCGCCGCGAACCGCCATACGATTGGCGAGTTCGGCGACGGTAATCGTCTCCGGGATCACTACTTCGCGCACTACCTTATGCTCCCCTGAACGCAGGGCTTCGGCCTGCTGCTGCCGGCGCTCCCGCTCCTGCGCCCGGCGCAGCGACGCCAGGCTGCGCACGCGCTCCTGCTCCTCCTCGTTGAGGGCGGTATTGACGGAAAGGCGCTCCGCGCGCCGGCGCGGTTCGGAACGGCGGCTGGCGCCGAGCGACAGCTTGCGTGGGTCGGCCTTGCCGGGACGGCGCTTGCGCTTGGCAGCGTCGTCGCCGTCGCCTTCCTCGGTGGCGGCGGGGCGCACCGGACGGGCCGGCGCCTCCGCGGCCGGGGAAGGCTTGGCCACACTGGGCGCCGCCGTCTCGGCGGCCACCGGCATGCCTGTCTGGTCGCCTTCCGCCTTGTGCCGGGCCTCCTCCGTGGCCCGCTGCGACTCGGCTTCTTCGTCGGCCTTGCGACGGGCTTCCTCTTCCTCACGACGTTCCTCGGTCTGACGGCGCAGGCGCTCCTCCGCCTCGACCATCGCACGCGCCTCGGCGTCGGCATCGCGGCGCTGCGCGTCCTGGACGGCGCGCGTCCGTGCGGCCTTCTCCGCGGCGCTGAGCTCCCGGGCAGAGCGACGGGGCTTCTCCGGCGCCGCGGCGACGGGGGGCTCCTGCGGTTCGGCCTGGAGCTGCGTTTCGGCCTCGGCGGCCGCCTCGCGCTCGCGTACCGCGACCAT
>JBBDQX010000210.1:271-18917 GCA_040905765.1 Acetobacterales bacterium | reverse complement strand
GCCATGGTGAAGGTCTTGCCGGAGCCGGTGACGCCGAGCAGCACCTGGTCGCGCTCGCCCTCGCGCAGACCGGCGACGATCTCCGAGATCGCCTGCGGCTGGTCGCCGGCGGGCTCGAACTCCGACTCGATGCGGAAGCGCCCGCCATGATCGACGGCCTCGCGCTTCGGCGGTATCCAGTAGACCTGCTGGGCGGTTTCGGTCTGGTTCATCGGACCACGGTTCGAAATGTCATCATTTGTCAACATGCGGCCCGGCAAGCCGCTGAAATCCAAGCGCTTCGGGGCCGATCGGTTCCCGCCTGTCTAGCGGGACTCCCGGCCCTGTCAACCCCGGCCGCCGCACGGCGGCGCAGGGGACGACGCCGGTCCTTCGCGCCGCGCGGGCACCGCTTCATATAGGTGCATATTCCCATGTTTCAAGGGCCTACGGAATCCCCGAAACCTGCGGCAATCCCGCCCCGCAAGGCGGCCGGAGGCGGCGAGGGGCGGCACCAAAAGCCCCCGCGACGGGGCGCGCGCCCCAGCTTTCCGGCTTGTCACGCCATTGGGCGCGGCCTAGGTTGACCGGGTCGCTCCGCCCTGCGGAAGCGGCAGAATTCTCTTCATCCACAGGCTTCCTCCACACAGGACACCGGCGCGTCATGAACATCGTCGCCCCTCGCATGGACCGCATCAAGCCGTCGCCCACCAACGCGGCCTCCAGCCGCGCCAAGGAGCTGAAGGCCGAAGGCCGCGACATCGTCGGCCTGTCGTCCGGCGAACCGGACTTCGACACGCCCCTGAACATCAAGGAGGCGGCGAAGAAGGCGATCGACGCCGGCGACACCAAGTACACCCACCTGAACGGCACCCCCGAACTGCGCAAGGCGGTGTGCGACAAGTTCAAGCGGGAGAACAACCTCGACTACACCCCCGACGAGGTGATCGTGTCGACCGGCGGCAAGCAGGTGCTGTTCAACGCCCTGCTGGCCAGCGTCGCTCCGGGTGACGAGGTGGTGATCCCGGCGCCCTACTGGGTCAGCTATCCGGACATGGTGCTGCTGGCCGAGGGCGAGCCGGTGTTCGTCACCTGCCCGCAGAACAACAGCTTCAAGATGCGCGCCGAGGACCTCGACGCCGCGATCGGGCCGAAGACCAAGTGGCTGATCCTGAACAGCCCGTGCAACCCGACCGGCGCCGCCTACACCGAGGCGGAGCTGCGCGAGATCGCCGACGTGCTGCTGAAGCACCCCCATGTCTGGGTGATGACCGACGACATCTACGAGCACCTGACCTACGACGGCTTCAAGTTCAAGACGCTGGTCGAGGTCGAGCCGAAGCTGAAGGACCGGGCGCTGGTCATCAACGGCATGTCGAAGGCCTATGCGATGACCGGCTGGCGCATCGGCTTCGCCGGCGGGCCGAAGGCGCTGATCTCGCAGATGTCGAAGCTGCAGTCGCAGTCGACCAGCGCGACCTGCACGATCAGCCAGGCGGCCGCGGTCGAGGGGCTGAACGGCCCGAAGGACTTCATCCAGTCGAACAACGAGGCCTTCAAGCGCCGCCGCGACCTGGTGGTGAAGGCGCTGAACGCCTGCCCCGGCCTGCACTGCCATACGCCGGAGGGCGCGTTCTACGTCTATCCGAGCTGCGCCGGCTGCATCGGCAAGACCTCGCAGGGCGGCAAGAAGATCGCGACCGACGAGGACTTCGTCGTCGCGCTGCTGGAGGAGGAGGGCGTGGCCGTGGTGCACGGCGCGGCCTTCGGCCTGTCGCCGCATTTCCGCATCTCCTACGCCACCGCCGATTCGGTGCTGGAGGACGCGATGGTCCGCATCAGGCGGTTCTGCGACGGCCTGAAGTAGGGGCGGCCGGCATGGTGGAGCTGGCGGATCGTCTGAACCGGCTGTCGCTGTCGGCCAGCGCCGCGATCTCGGCGCTGGCGCGCGAGCTGCGCGAGCAGGGCAAGGACGTCATCTCGCTGTCGTCCGGCGAGCCGGACTTCGACACGCCCGACCACATCAAGCAGGCGGCGTGGGAGGCGATCCAGCGCGGCGAGACCAAGTACACCAACACCGACGGCACGCGCGCGCTGAAGGAGGCTGTCCGCGACAAGTTCAGGCGCGAGAACGGCCTCGATTTCCAGCTCAACGAGATCACCGTCGGCAACGGCGCCAAGCAGGTGCTGTACAACGCGATGATGGCGACGCTGAACGACGGCGACGAGGTCGTCGTGGCGGCGCCGCACTGGATCTCCTACACCGACATGGTGGTCGGCGCGGGCGGCCGGCCGGTGATCGTGCCGTGCTCGCAGAACGCCGGCTTCAAGCTGCGCGCCGAGGACCTCGAGGCGGCGCTGACGCCGCGCACCAGGTGGGTGATGCTGAACTCGCCGTCCAACCCGTCGGGCGCGGCCTACACGCGCGACGAGCTCAAGGAACTGTGCGAGGTGCTGCGCCAGCACCCCAAGGTGCTGCTCGCCAGCGACGACATCTACGAGCATATCCTCTACGACGGGCTCGAGTTCGCGACGCCGGCGCAGTTCGACGACGAGATCAAGGCCCGCACGCTGACCGTGAACGGCGTGTCGAAGGCCTATGCGATGACCGGCTGGCGGATCGGCTACGCCGCCGGGCCGCGCGACCTGATCAAGGGCATGCTGGTGATGCAGGGCCAGGTCACGGCCGGCGCCAGCTCGGTCGGGCAGGCGGCGGCGACGGCCGCGCTGAACGGGCCGCAGGAGATCGTGCGCGAGCGCCGCGACGCCTTCCAGGAGCGCCGCGACACCGTCGTGAAGATGCTGAACGAGTGCCCCGGCGTCATCTGCCACAAGCCGCAGGGCGCGTTCTACGTCTATCCGAACATCGCCGGCACGCTGGGGAAGAAGGCGCCGTCGGGCAAGACCATCGAGACCGACGAGGACTTCGTCGCCGAGCTGTTGCGGGCGGAGTCGGTGGCGGCGGTGCACGGCGCGGCCTACAACCTGTCGCCCTATTTCCGGATTTCCTATGCCGCCTCGATGGACGAGCTGGTGGAGGCCTGCGGCCGCATCCGGCGGTTCTGCGAGAGCCTGAACTGAACGCCTGAGAGCCTGGGAGGGCCGAGCAATGACCATCGTGTCCAAGAAGATGCAGCGCATCCCCTCGTCGCCGACGGCGGCGATGTCGGACCGCGCGCGGGCGCTGAAGGAGAAGGGCCAGGACGTCATCCGGCTGTCCTCCGGCGAATCCGACTTCGACGTCGAGGAGTTCGTCGAGCAGGCGGCGATCGACGCCATCAAGGCGCACAAGACGCGCCCGAGCGCGGTCGCGGGCAGCCCCGACGTGCGCAAGGCGGTGCAGCTCAAGTTCAAGCGCGACAACGGGCTCGACTACGACCTCGACGAGATCATCGTGTCGAACGGCGGCAAGCAGATCCTGTATTCGGCGCTGTTCGCCACGGTCGACCCGGGCGACGAGGTGATCATCCCGGCGCCGTACTGGGTCAGCTACCCGCACATGGTGACGCTGGCCGACGGCGAGCCGGTGTTCGTCGCCTGCGACCACAACGCCAACTTCAAGCTGCGCCCGGAGCAGCTCGAGGAGGCGATCACGCCGAAGACCAAGTGGATGATCCTCAACACCCCGTCGAACCCGTCGGGCGCGGTCTATACCAAGGCCGAGCTGGAGGGCATCGCCGAGGTGCTGCGGCGCCATCCGCATGTCTGGGTGATGTGCGACGACATCTACGAGCACCTGATCTACGACGGCGCGGAGCACCACTGCCTGGCCGCGGTGGCGCCGGACCTGAAGGACCGCATCGTCACCATGAACGGCATGTCGAAGGGCTTCGCCATGTCGGGCTGGCGGGTCGGCTTCGCCGGCGCGCCGAAGGAACTGGTGAAGGCGATGGTCCGCCTGCACAGCCATAGCGCGATGTCGATGAACGTCGTCAGCCAGGAGGCGACGGCGGCGGGGCTGAACGGCGACCAGTCGTTCCTGAAGAGGAATGCCGAGGACTTCCGCAAGCGCCGCGACATCGTCGTCGCCGCGCTCGACCGCTGCCCGGGCATCCACTGCCACAAGCCGGACGGGGCGTTCTACGTCTACCCGAACATCGCCGGCTGCATCGGCAAGACGGCGCCGTCGGGCAAGCCGATCGAGACCGACGAGGATTTCGTCCGCGAACTGCTCGACACCGAGGGCGTCGCCGTAGTGCACGGCGGGGCGTTCGGGCTGTCGCCGTACTTTCGGGTGTCCTATGCCTCGGCGCTGCCGGAGCTGGAGGAGGCCTGCCGCCGCATCGAGCGGTTCTGCACCGCGCTGAAGTAGGCGCCGCGCCACCGCGCGTTTTTCCGTTTGCCAGACCCCCGGCGGGCGTGGAAGCATCCCCGTCAGGGATGCTCGCCGCGAGCGCCAACGTCGATAAGCCGGCCCCGGCGGGCACGGAAAACGGACGTGGAGAGGCAACATGGCGGACGCTGCCCCGGGCGCGACCATCGAGCCGGGGGCGCCGCGCTGCGCGGCGCTCGTCGGCTCCTACCTCAGCGGCAAGACCACCCTTCTCGATGCCCTGCTGCACGTCGCTGGCGCCGGTAACGGCCCCGGCGCGGCGCGCAACGGCGACGGCGCCGGCGACATCACCGCGGAGGCGCGCAGCCGGCAGATGAGCACCGAGCTCAGCGTCGGCTGCTGCATCTGGCTTGGCGATCCGTGGACCTTCCTCGACTGCCCCGGCTCCATCGAGCTGGCGCAGGAGGCGCTGAACGCGCTGATGGTCGCCGACATCGCGGTCGTCGTCGCGGAACCCTTCGCCGAGAAGGCGGTGACGCTGACGCCTCTGCTCAAGTTCCTCGCCGACCACGACATCCCGCACGTCGTCTACATCAACAAGATGGACGAGGCGACCGAGAGCGTCGCCGACATCCTCGAGGCGTTGCAGGCGGTCTCGCCGCGGCCGCTGGCGCTGCGCGAGGTGCCGATCCGCGACGGCGAGCGCGTCACCGGCTTTGTCGACCTCGCCAGCGAGCGGGCCTGGCAGTACCAGGAAGGCCAGCCGTCGAGGCTGATCGAGATCCCGGCGACGGCGCAGCACCGCGAGCTGCAGGCCCGCAACGACCTGCTGGAGACGCTGGCCGACTTCGACGACGAACTGCTGGCGCAGCTGCTGGAGGACGCCACGCCGCCCCCCGACGTGATCTACCAAAACCTGACGCGCGACCTGCAGGCCGGGCATATCGTGCCGGTGTTCTTCGGCTCGGCGCTGCACGCCAACGGCATGGTGCGGCTGTTCAAGGCGCTGCGCCACGAGGCGCCGGCGGTGGAGCAGGCCGCGACCCGCAACGGCGTCGACCCCGACCGCGGCGTGGCGGCGGTGCGGCTGTGCAAGACCTGGCACCAGCCGCATGTCGGCAAGGTCTCGCTCGGCCGCGTGCTGTCGGGCGCGATCAAGGACGGCGAGACGCTGAACGGCGAGCGGGTCAGCGGCATCTACCGCCTGCATGGCGCGAAGTCCGAGAAGCTGACGCGCGCCCTGATCGGCGAGGTGGTCGGGCTCGGCCGGATGGACGGGGTGAGGACCGGCGACCTGCTGGCGCCGCAGGAGGGCGCGCACCCGGAGGCCGCGCCGTGGCCCGCGCCGCTGCCGCCGCTCTACAGCCTCGCCCTCTCGGTCGGCGACCGCGGCGACGAGGTGAAGCTGAGCGGCGCGCTCGCCAGGACCGCCGAGGAGGACCCGTCGGTCGTCGTCGAGCACGACCCCGTCTCCAAGGAACTGCGGCTCGGCGGCCAGGGCGACATCCACCTGTCGGTGGCGCTGGAGCGGCTGAAGCGCAAGTTCAACCTCGACGTCCTGCGCCACCGGCCGCAGGTCGGCTACAAGGAGACGATCCGCAAGTCCACGTCGCAGCACGCCCGGTTCAAGCGGCAGACCGGCGGCCACGGCCAGTTCGCCGACATCAGGGTCGAGATCGGGCCGCTGGCGCGCGGCGCCGGCTTCGAGTTCGAGGACAGCGTCGTCGGCGGCGCCATCCCGCGGCAGTTCATCCCGTCGGTGGAGGCGGGCGTGCGCGACTATCTCAAGGCCGGGCCGCTCGGCTTCGAGCTGGTCGACCTGCACGTCGAACTGACCGACGGACAGCACCATTCGGTCGACAGCTCCGACGCCGCGTTCCGCACCGCCGGCCGGATGGCGATGGCCGAGGGCATCCCGGCCTGCGACCCGGTGCTGCTGGAGCCGATCTGGCGCGTCGAGGTCGCGGTGCCGTCGGCCTTCACCCCGAAGGTGCAGCGGCTGCTGTCGAGCCGGCGCGGCCAGATCCTCGGCTTCGACACCAAGCAGGGCTGGCCCGGCTGGGACGAGATCCGGGGCCTGCTGCCGCACGCCGAGATGCACGACCTGATCATCGAGCTGCGCTCGCTGAGCCTCGGCGTCGGCACCTACGCGGCGCGCTTCGACCACCTGCAGGAGCTGCGCGGCAAGCTGGCCGACCAGGTCGTGTCGCAGCACGCCGCGGCCTGACGACGCTTTTTAGAATAATTCCAAAAAGAGCTTGATCGGGCCGGGCGCGCCTCCCAACTGGTCTTGGCGACACCCGTCACGACCAGCGGAGAGGAACCATGGCCGCGAAGCATGCGCCGAAGCCGTCCGACGAGGGCGTCAACATCTTCATCAACGACAACAGCCGCAAGCGGCTGGCGGAGGAGCTGTCGGCGATCCTCGCGAACAACGTCGTCCTCTACATGAAGACGCAGGCGGTGCACTGGAACGTCACCGGCCCGACCTTCAAGGCGATCCATGACCTCACCGAGGCGCAGTACCAGGAATTCGCCGAGGCGAACGACGAGATCGCCGAGCGCATCCGTGCCCTCGGCTACTTCGCGCCGGGCAGCTACCGCCAGTTCCTCGACATGGCGACGCTGAAGGAGGAGACCGAGGTGGTCGCCGCGGCGGACATGGTGCAGCACCTGATCGACGCCAACGAGGCGATCTCGCGGCAAATGCACGAGACCGTCGAGAGCGCCGAGAAGGTCGGCGACAGCGTCACCGCCGACATGCTGACCGCGCGCATCGGCTCCCACGAGAAGCACGCCTGGATGCTGCGCGCGCTGGTCGGGTGATTACCGGACTGAGCCCGCCCGGCCGGGGCGGGCTCAGCCTCCTCAGCCCTTGAACCGCTTCATCAGCCAGTCGAAGGTGCCGTCGGGGTCCTCCTCGGGCACGTAGTGGCCGCAGTCGAGGCCGCCGCCGATCAGGTCGCCGTCGACGTAGTCCTTCCAGATCTGCGTGAGGTCTCCCCACACCGTGCCGGTGTGGCTCTTGGCGCCCCAGATGACGGCCGTCGGGCACTGAACCTTGTTCTTTCCGAAGTCGGCGTCGTCCATCTCGAGGTCGCAGGTCGCGCAGGCGCGGTAGTCCTCGCACGAGCCGCGGATCGTCTTCCAGGTGAAGCAGCGGACGTATTCCTGGAACACCTCGTCCGGGAACGGCTCGAGGCCGATGCCGGGCTTGCCGATCTTCTTCTCCATGTACCAGTCGGGCGGGACCGAGGCCATCATCCGCTCGGGGAAGTCGTAGGGCTGGATCATGAACAGCCAGTGCCACGACTTCTTCGCCCAGGCCGCGTCGCCGTTGTGCCAGACGTGCCGGTTGGGAAGGATGTCGATGAAGGTCGCCTTCTCGATGCGGTCGGGATGGTCGACGCAGATGCGGTGCGCGGTGCGGCCGCCGCGGTCGTGGCCGGCGAGCAGGAAGCGCTCGAAGCCAAGCTGCTCCATCAGGTCGACCTGGTCCTGGCCCATCGCGCGGAAGGAATAGTTGATCGACTTCTCGCCGCCCTCCTCGGGGCCGACCGAGTCGCCGTAGCCGCGCAGGTCGGCGGCGACCACGGTGAAGTGCTTCGCCAGCCGGTTCGCGATCTTGTGCCACGAGACGTGCGACAGCGGGTTGCCGTGCAGCAGCAGCAGCGGCGGCCCCTCGCCGCCGATGCGGTAGTGGATCAGCGCGGAACCGAAGCCGCGGTCGGGCACCTTCATCTCGGTGCGCTCGAAGCCCTCGAACATGAAAGACGCTCCTCAGGGGGTGGGCCGCCAGGAACCGTTTGCCGGCCGGCGGGCAATTGGCGCCGATCCTACCAGCTTGCGCGCAGCGGGAAAGATGTGCCCGGGCGCTCACGGAAGCTTGCGTTGCGCGTGTTCCGCGCCGCCAATTAGCTAGTCGACAGGGCGTCCGCGACGTCCGACGGCCACGCACCGGCAAGGGAGTGCCCGCGATGCTGCTGAAGACCAGGAAGGGCTGGGAGATCCGCGAGTCCGAGGCGACCCCGGAATCGGCGTACCTGAACCGCCGCATGCTGCTGCGCGGCCTGGCCGCGGGGCCGGTCCTCGCGGCGGGAGCCGGCGCCGCCCCCGCGCTGCTGCTGCCGCGCGGCGCGCGCGCCGCGACCGACCCCTCGGCCTCGCTGTACCCCGCCGGTCGGAACGAGGCATTCACGCTGGACCGCCCGCTGACCGACGAGCAGGAGGCCACGACCTACAACAACTTCTACGAGTTCGGCGGCTCCAAGAGCATCTGGCGCTCGGCGATGGACCTGCCGGTCCGGCCGTGGGAGATCGCCATCGACGGCATGGTCGAGAAGCCGTTCAGGATCGGCATCGACGACCTGCTGAAGCGGGTGACGCTGGAGGAGCGGCTGTACCGCCACCGCTGCGTCGAGGCCTGGGCGATGGCGGTGCCGTGGACCGGCTTCCCGATGAAGGACCTGCTGGCGCTGGCGAAGCCGGCGTCCGGCGCGAAGTACGTCCGCATGGAGACCTTCAACATGCCGCAGATCGCCGAGCGGCAGCGGCAGTTCTGGTATCCGTGGCCCTATGTCGAGGCGCTGACCATGGAGGAGGCGGCAAACGAGCTGGCGTTCATCGGCACCGGCCTGTACGGCAAGCCGATGCCGAAGCAGAACGGCGCGCCGCTGCGGCTGGTGACGCCGTGGAAGTAAGGCTTCAAGTCGGTCAAGTCGGTCGTCCGCTTCGAATTCACCGACACGCGGCCGACCTCGTTCTGGGAGACGCTGCAGCCGAACGAGTACGGCTTCTGGGCCAACGTGAACCCGGGCTTCCCGCATCCGCGCTGGAGCCAGTCGAGCGAGCGCATGCTCGGCACCGGCAACCGCGTGCCGACGCAGCTGTTCAACGGCTACGCCGAACAGGTGGCGCATCTGTATCCGGACATGAAGGATCGGGCGTACTTCTACTGACGGAGTGGCGCCGCCGAATCGCCTGGACCTGCAATGCCCGGAGCCATGACGCCGCGTCTGAAGCAACGCGGCAACGAACTCAATTGCGACCTATTCGCATTTATCCTAGCGTTGCAGCTTCCGGGTCCGGACGACGTTTTCGCAGGGGAGGCGCAGGCAATGCCATTTTCGATCCTGATCAAGGCGCCGCTGCTTGCCTTCGGCCTGTTCTGCGGCGCCGCCGCGTTGGCCGGCGAGCCGCCTGCCGGGGATCTGCGGAACATCCAGAATCTCTCCGGATGTTTCAGGGTCACTTACACCTTCGCCGAGGACGGCGAGCACGATGCCTTCGCCAAGGGCAGGCCACTCGGCCCGATCACGGAATGGGTCGGTTACGAAGCGTCCGGGGACGGGGCCGTCACGCTCGCTCATGCGTCCTTCAACAGGCAGGGACAGGTGGTACCGCATTGGCACGAAATCTGGCGCTATCACATGTCCAGCGACACCTGGACGCAGGAAGTGCGGCGCGGCGCTCCGGGCGAGGAGGAAAAGGAACTGAGGTACCGCTGCACGGCACCGTGGCTCATGAACCGCTGGCAGTGTCACGCCGGGCTCACGCCCAGGCCGTTCCGGGATTCAGGGGCTCCTTTCGGATTCGACCGCAGCGACTACGACCGGCTCGAGCGCGAGAACATCCTGCTGGTCACGCCGAAGGGCTGGGTCCACAACGAGCACAATCGCAAGATGACCGAGAGCGGGGCCATCGCCGCCTATGAACTCGGCTGGATCGTGTACGAGCGTATCGAAGATGGCGAATGTGCTGCCGCCGCAGACCGCTTTCCGAGGCGGACACCGCAACCTTGAGGGGACGCCCGCGTCAGTGGATGCGGCTGCGGGACCGGCGCCTCGGCTCCCGCGGCCTGCGTCCCGTCACGGCGCAGGCCCGTACTTCTCCTCCCACCTCTCGTCGTCCGTCAGCAGGAAGACGATGCCTTCGATGAACGAGATCACGGCCGGGACCGCCGTCCAGAACAGCAGCAGGTAGAAGATTCCCCACCACTGCCCGAGATAGAAGCGGTGGATGCCGAAGGCGCCGAGGAAGATGGCGAGCAGAGCTGCCGCCAGCTTGTTCTTGCCGCCGCGCCGGTAGGGCGCCTGCGCCGTGCCGCAGAACGGGCAGGTGACGGCGGACGGCTGGATCTGGTTTCCGCAGTTGCGGCAGTAGACCATCGGCGGGTATCTCTCCGGTTCGCGGCAACGAAATCATACAACGCCGGGCGGCGGAGCCGGGTTGCGGCTCAATCCGCCGGGGCGCGGCCGGCATGCGCGGATCGCGCGATGGCGACGAAGTCGCGGACGAACGGGCGGTCGCGGTCGGCGACCCGCACCGCGGCGAACAGCGTGCGCACCAGCCCGCCCGGGCCGAGCCGCCGCACGGTGAACGACTCGCCGCCGGCCAGCGCCCGAACCACCCAGTCCGGCAGCACCGACACCCCGCGGTCGCTGGCGACCAGCAGCAGGATCACCGAGGTCAGCTCGACCTGCCGCGTCGCCGCCGGCTCGATCCCGGCCGGCGTCAGGAAATGGCTGAACACGTCGAGGCGCCGCCGTTCCACCGGATAGGTGATCAGCGTCTCGCCGGCGAGGTCGGGCGGCTCGATGTGCGGCCGCGCCGCCAGCGGATGGCCGGCGGCGGCGACGAACTGCGCCTCGTAGTCGAACAGCGGGTCGAACTGCAGGTCCGGCTCGGCACCGGGGTCGGACGAGATCACCAGGTCGACGTCGCCGCGCTGCAGCGCCGGCAGGGCGTCGAAGCTGAGGCCGACGCGGATGTCGACCTCGACCTCCGGCCAGTCGCGGCGGAAGCGGTCGAGCACCGGCAGCAGCCATTCGAAGCAGGCGTGGCACTCGATGGCGATGTAGAGGCGGCCGGTCTCCCCCTTCGCCATGCGCATCAGCTCGACGGTGGCGGATTCCAGCTCCGGCAGCACGCGCCGCGCCAGCGCCAGCACGCGCTGGCCCGCCGCGGTCAGGCGCAGCGGCTTGCTGCTGCGGAGGAACAGCGGCAGGCCGAGCGCCTCCTCCAGCCCGCGGATCTGGTGCGACAGGGCGGACTGGGTGATGTGCAGGCGCTCGGCGGCGCGGCTCAGGCTGCCGGCGGCGTCGATGGCGAGGACGGTGCGCAGGTGGCGCACGTCGAGCAGCGGCAGGGCGGCCATGGGGACTCCGGCAGTGTCGGTAATTTCATAATTAATATGAAGATAATGAATTTGATTCAACAAGAGTCTTCTCCCTACCATCGCGGCCGAACGCATGAGGACAGGGAGAACAACCATGCCCGCGACCCCCGGCCCGGTAGCGGCCAACCTCGGCTTCCCGCGCATCGGCGCGAAGCGCAAGCTGAAGAAGGCGACCGAGGCCTACTGGAAGGGCAACCTCGACCGCGCGGCGCTGTTCGCCGCCGGCGCCGAGCTGCGTGCGCGGCACTGGACGATGCAGCGCGACGCCGGTCTCGGCGTCATTCCGTCGAACGATTTCTCGTTCTACGACCAGATGCTCGACATGACCGCCGCGCTCGGCGCGGTGCCGCCGCGGTTCGGGCACGAGGGCGGAGCCGTCGACATCGACACCGTGTTCGCCATGGCGCGCGGCACCGACGCGCAGCCGGCGATGGAAATGACCAAGTGGTTCGACACCAACTACCACTACATCGTGCCGGAACTGCACGAGGGGCAGCGCTTCGCGCTGTCGACGACCAAGGCGGTCGACGAGTTCCGCGAGGCGAAGGCGCTCGGCATCCATACGCGGCCGGTGCTGGTCGGGCCGGTGACGTGGCTCAGCCTCGGCAAGGCGAAGGACGCGGGGCTGTCGCCGCTGTCGCTGTTGCGCGACGTGCTGCCGGTCTATGCGGAACTGCTGGAGGCGCTGCAGGCGGAGGGCGCGGACTGGGTGCAGATCGACGAGCCGGTGCTGGCGCTCGACCTCGGCGATGCGCAGCGGCAGGCGTTCGGCGCGGCCTACCGGGCGCTGGCGGGGATCGGGCCGAAGATCATGCTGGCGACCTACTTCGAGGGGCTGCGCGACAACCTCGGTCTCGGCTCCGGGCTGCCGGTCGCGGGACTGCACGTCGACCTGGTGCGGGCCCCGGACCAGCTCGAGGCGGTGCTCGAGGCGATCGGCGACGAGACCGTGGTGTCGCTCGGCGTGATCGACGGGCGCAACATCTGGCGCGCCGATCTCGACCGGGCCTTCGCGCCTCTGGCGCGGGCGGGGGAGCGGTTGGGCGTTGGCAGGCTGCAGGTGGCGCCGTCATGCTCGCTGCTGCATGTGCCGGTCGACCTGGACAACGAGAAGAAGCTGGACGGCGAACTGCGCGGCTGGCTCGCCTTCGCGAAGCAGAAGCTGGGCGAGGTGACGGCGCTGGCGTCAGCGTTGCGCGACGGCAGCCATACCGTCGCGGCGTTTGCCGCGAGCGCGGAGGCCGCGGCGGGCCGTGCCGGTTCGCTGCGCATCCACGACGCCGCAGTGGCCAAGCGGGTGGCGGGCATCCGCGAGGCCGACGCCCGGCGGCACAGCGCCTATCCGGCGCGGCGCCGGGCGCAACGGGCGCGGCTTGCCCTGCCGCCGCTGCCCACGACGACCATCGGCTCGTTCCCGCAGACCGCCGAGGTGCGCAAGGCGCGCGCGGCGCACCGCCGCGGCGAGCTGGACGACGCGCAGTACGACGCGTTCCTGAAGGCCGAGACCGAGAAGGCGGTGCGGCTGCAGGAGCGCCTTGGCATCGACGTGCTGGTGCACGGCGAGTTCGAGCGCAACGACATGGTGGAGTACTTCGGCGAGCAGCTGAACGGCTTCGCGTTCACGCAGCACGGCTGGGTGCAGTCCTACGGCTCGCGCTGCGTGAAGCCGCCGGTGATCTTCGGCGACGTGTCGCGGCCGGGGCCGATGACGGTGGCGTGGTCGGCCTACGCGCAGTCGCTGACCGAGCGGCCGATGAAGGGCATGCTGACCGGCCCGGTGACGATCCTGCAGTGGTCGTTCGTGCGTGACGACCAGCCGCGGTCGGCGACCTGCACGCAGATCGCGCTGGCGATCCGCGACGAGGTGACGGACCTGGAGGCGGCCGGCATCCGGATGATCCAGATCGACGAGCCGGCGCTGCGCGAGGGCCTGCCGCTGCGCCGGGCCGACCGCGACGCCTACCTGGACTGGGCGGTGCGCTGTTTCCGGCTGTCGGCGTCGGGCGTCGCCGACGACACGCAGATTCACACCCACATGTGCTACTCGGAGTTCAACGACATCATGCCGACGATCGCCGCGCTGGACGCCGACGTGATCTCGATCGAGACCTCGCGCTCGGACATGGAGCTGCTCGACGTGTTCGGCGCGTTCCGCTACCCGAACGAGATCGGGCCGGGCATCTGGGACATCCACGCACCCCGCGTGCCGGGGAAGGAGGAGATGACCGCGCTGCTCGGCAAGGCGGCCAGGGCGATCGATCCCGATCGGCTGTGGGTCAATCCCGACTGCGGGCTGAAGACACGCGGCTGGCCGGAGGTCGAGGCGTCGCTCGCCAACCTCGTCGCGGCGGCGCGGGAGGTGCGGGCCGGCGCCGGGTGATCCCGGCGCCCCCCGGGGCCGGAATCGCCCTCAGATCTGCGACAGGCCGAAGTTCTGGATGCCGATCCGTTCGATCAGCTCGAGTTCGGTCTTGTTCTGGTCCTGGTGCTCTTCCTCTTCGTCGAGGATGTGCTGCAGCAGGTCGCGGCTGACGTAGTCCTTGCGCTCCTCGCAGAGCGCGATCGAGGCCCGGTAATGCTCGATGCCCTCGAGTTCGAGGCGATAGTCGCACTCGATGACGTTCTTCAGGTCCTCGCCGATGTAGAGCTTGCCGAGGTCCTGCAGGTTGGGCAGGCCGTCGAGCAGCAGGATACGCTGGATCAGCTTGTCCGCGTGCTGCATTTCCTCGATGGATTCGTCGTATTCCGCCTTGGCGCGCTTGTTGAAACCCCAGTTCTCCAGCATGCGGGCATGCAGGAAATACTGGTTGATGGCCGTCAACTCGCCCTTCAGGGCGATGTTCAGCGCCTTAAGGACGTCGGGATCGCCCTTCACTTCCTTCGCCACGGTGATTGCTCCTGACCGATCAATCGTTTGCGTCGGTCAGAACCTTATCACTCTCTTTAGAACCATTCAAATTTTCGACGCGGACATATTCGATGATCTCGCGCATCGTCTTGACGCAGGCGCCGCAGCGCACCTGGCAGCCGAGCCGCCGGTAGACGCAGGCGGGGCTGCGGGTATCCGGGTGGGCGGCGGCTGTCTTGCAGTCGCGTTCGCGCAGGGCGTTACAGAGGCAAACGAACATCGGGCGCGGCGGCTCCGGGCTTCGGATCGGTCCTGGCGGCCTGCCGGGAGTCCCGGCAGGGCCGCGGTCGGCGCCCAGGCGACTCGCGGTCAGTCGAGTCGGGGTCGGGCGAATCGCGGGACGCGGTGGCGGGCGAAGAAAGTAATGCGAACCATTCGCAACCGCATCTGAATCGAATATTAGACCTTCGTCGGCGCCGGTCAACCGATTCCGACATGGTTTTCGCGTCGCCGGCTTTCAATGAATCGTGACGGAGCCGGCGGCGAGGTCGTAGAGCGGATCGGCCAGCGGATCGGCCAGCGTCCCCGGCGAGCCGCAGCGGCCGGGGCGGCGGCCGGCGAGCACCTCGCCGGCCCCGAGCAGGGCGGCCGCGAGCTCGCCCGAGGCCTCGGACAGCCGGGCCGCCGCCTCGTCGCCGACGAAGCGGCCGGCGAGCCTCAGCGCGCCGTCGCTGTCGCCGGCCTGGGCGCAGGTGACCAGCCGCAGCAGCAGGGCCTCGTCGGGATTGACCAGGCCGCAGCACGGCGGATGGTAGGCGATCGGCCGGGCGGAGCCGCGGGCCAGCGCGGTCAGCCATTCCTCGAGCGCCGCGACCAGCAACTGGGCCCGGGCGGCACCGGCACGGGCGGCGAGATCGCGCCAGAGGATGCGCCAGTGGATCGCATCGCCCGATAGCGCGCCGGCGACCCAGCGCCGGAACAGCCACAGCAGCAGCCGTTCGCCGGACGACAGATCCTCGGTGCGGGTAGCGGCGGCGTCGGTCGGCGCCGCAGTGTCCGTCATCACGGTCATGGTCGCTCTCCTGTCATCGGATGAGCGATTTTTATTGCGAATAGTTCGCAATGGCAATGCCTGAATCAGCAATGACCGAATCAGCGTCGCCGTCGCGCGCCGGGCAAGCCCCACGTCAAAGCCCCACGTCACCCGGCACCGCCCGTCGACCGGCGCGGACGCCACGATCGCACAGGGACGCAGGCGGGACAGCAGGCCGTGCAGCGGCATACGGGGGTGCGGAATCCGCGGAGTCGATGCCCCCGCGGAGTCCGGGAACGGCCGCCCGGGCCCTATCGTGGGCCGTGCGGCGACAGCTGCCGGAAAATCGTCTCAAGACGCTCGCGCGACAGCGGCTTGGAGAGCCACGCCAGCGGCTCGGCGGCTGCGGCGCGCTGCCTGGTTTCCTCGTCGCTGTACGCCGAGAGGAACACGCAACGGATGCCGAAGCGCTCGAATATCTCCAGTGCGGCGCTGACGCCGTCGCGCCCGCCCTGCAGGCGGACGTCCATCATGATCACGTCCGGCAGGGCCGCGCCGGCGAGGTCGACCGCCTGCCCGGCGGAAGCGGCGGTGCCGATCACCTCGACGCCGAGGTCGGTCAGGCCGTCCTCGATGTCGAGGGCGATGATCGCCTCGTCCTCGACGATCAGCACGCGCAGCGCGTCGCCCCGGCTGGCGGACGAGCCGGCGGACTCGGTCTCGCCGCCGGCAGCCTCGCCGGTGCGGTCGCCGTTGCCCTCGCCGGACTCCAGCATCATCAACATGGTCTTAGCGGTCCGGAAGACGGGCGGCCGCTCGGGCAGTCCGCGGCGCGGCAGCCGGTCACGGGCCGCCGGACGGTCGGATGTGAGCAGCGAGGCGCGGCTCAAGCGGCGCTCCCCTTGAAGCGTACGGAGCATTTTCCACCATTATCGCTGGACGTCGCGAGCATGCCGCCGATCTGGCGGCAAAGGGCCCGTACCAGCTTCAGCCCGGAGGACCGCCGAGCGGCGTCCGCAGGCAGGCCGGGCCCATCGTCTCGCACCGCCAGCTCGAACCCCTCCGCGAGCGGACGGAAGATTACGACGATCGTGCCCTCGTGGCCACGCAATCCGTGTTTGATGGCATTGGTCAGCAATTCGTTGAGGATCAGCGCGATGGCATGGGCGGTGTCGTGGGAGAGTTCCGCGTCGGCGATCTCGGTCCGCACGTTGCCCGGCGCGCCGAAGCCGTGGGCGACGGAGGTGACGAGTTCCTCCAGCATCGGTCCCGCGGCGATGGTTTCGGGGCGCGTCGACCGATAGATCGCCTCCTGGGCGCTCGCCATCGCCTGCAGGCGATGGCGCAGGACGATAGTGAACTTCGCCACCTCGCCGCCCTGGTTGCCCCTGGCCGACATCTGCAGCAGCGACGCCATCATCTGGATGTTGTTCTTGACCCGGTGCTGCAACTCCCGCAGCAGGCCCTGGTTCTGGCGTAGCGCCTCCTCAAGGCCGGCATTGCGCTGGAGGCGGGCGTGCAGTTCGGCGGTCAGCTCGCGCAGCCGTCCGGTCAGGACGGAGAACTCGTTATCCTGCCGCGCCAGGCAGCGGAGAACGAGCGCCCGGCCGCCGGCGCCGTCGGCGACCGCGGCGCAGTGCAGCCGCAGCCGCACCGGCCCCTCGGGGGTCCGCAGGGAAAGCGCACCGACGATCGGCGCGGTCGACCCTCCCGCCCGGCGCAGGTAGGCGGCGAGATCCTCGTGGTCCGAGGCGACGAAGTCGAACAGGTTGCGGCCGATCGGTTCCGGATCGAACAGCCGCCGGGCCGCGCCATTGGCGTTCAGTATCTCGCCGTTCCGATACAGCAGCAGCGATGCCTCGGACAGGAACTCGAGCGAAAGTACGGCCAGCCCCCGGTCCGTCATTCATCGAGCCTGAAATACTCTCGCGCGCCGGGCTCGACGCGGTCGGCGGGCTTGAGGTGGACGACGACGCGGCAGCCGTCGTGCCCCGTCGCGATGGCCTCCTGCACCTCGACCCGGGCGTAGCCGAGGTTCTGCGCGGCGATCGAGCCGAACACGTTCGACGTCATCATGCAGAGGGACGGATGCCCCTCCACGAAATGCCCGAAGGGGCACTTGCGGTTGCCGAGGACGATCCGGTCATCCAGCTCCTCGATGACATGGAAGTCGCCCTGGATCCGGCGCTTGAGGTCCACCAGCACATCCCTGACCTGCTCGCGCGAGAGCCGGTCGACGCGCAGCGCCCGGCGGTACTCGCCGTCGATCTGTTCGCCGATGGTGCCGCCGACCACGCTGATGTAACCCGCGGCTTCCTCCATTCCGACCACCTTCTGCAGCGTGCCGGCAAGCTCGCGCAACAGGGAGCGCAGGAAGACGTCGCGTTCCAGGCCGATGTCGGCCGTCACCAACCCGTCGCTGTCGCCCATTCGTCACTGCTCCCGCAGGTTCAACGGAGTGTCAGTACTAGAGTGCGCGGCGTCGCCGTAGAACGCTCCCCCGGCGGCATCGCCGCCGGGTGGGCCTAGTTCTCCCAGGTCGGCAGTTCGTTCACCTGCTCGCGGGACAGACCGGTCCGCAGGGTGCCGTCCTCCTGCAACTCGAGCTGCTCGAGGGCGATCACGACTTCCTTGTCTCCGATGTCGAGGAAGCCCCCCATCTCCACCGCGACGGCGAGGATCTGCCCCGCCGCGTTGCCGAGCACCTTGTCGACCTCGCCGAGTTCCTCCCCGGCCGCGTCCACGACCTCCTTTTCCCGGAGGTCGTCGACCGTAAGATCCCGAACCGACAGGCTGGTCCAGTCGCGCTTCTCGCGATTGCTGTCCAGCTCCGTCAGATCCTGGGTGCGCAGTTCGCCATAGGTTGGCTGGGTGTTCTGCGCCTGTGCCAGAGACGGAGACAGCGCCAGCCCGGCGGCGATGGCGGTGGCGACAACGGCGGCGATCGCGGAATTCGGCATCATTCCCTCCCCATGCGGATGCAGATGACAGGCAAACGCTTTCGGGCGTCCGGCCGTTCCGCCCGGCGCCCGCGAGGAACCCGCGCCGCCCGCCATTGGTTCATCAAGAGCGAGCGGTAGCGACAGACACATGGAGGACGGAATGAACTGGGATCAGATCAAGGGCAACTGGAAGCAGATGAAAGGCAAGGCGCGGGAACAGTGGGGCGATCTCACGGACGACGACCTGGATCGCGCCGCCGGCAAACGTGACCAACTGGCGGGTCGGATCCAGGAGAGGTACGGCGTTGCCAAGGAGGACGCGGAGCGTCAGGTCGACGAATGGGTCCGCCGGAACCAGTGACGCGCTCCAACCGTCGCCGCCCCCCCCCCCCCC
>JBBDQX010000210.1:0-261 GCA_040905765.1 Acetobacterales bacterium | reverse complement strand
GTGATTCACCGCCCGGATCGCTTCGATCCGGGCGGATCGTGCTCCCCACACCCCGGTAGTTCGCGATGTCGCGTGCGCGGATCAAATACTCCCTGAGCGACCCTTCGGGCAGCCATCCTTCAGCAAGCAGGGGCGCAGTCCGGACTGCGGAGGTCGGAGGCGGGTATCGCTGTCGTGCCCCGGCGGCGCGCGCGCCATCGGCCGATGGCGCCGCGGCAAGGTCCGACGGGGCCAAGCCCTCGAGCCAAAAAAAAGCCGGGC
>JBBDQX010000209.1:0-18975 GCA_040905765.1 Acetobacterales bacterium | reverse complement strand
GGTCGCTCCGACATGGCGAAGAGCCGCGAGAGGTTTTCGTCGTTTACCGTGCCGGGCAGCCAGCCGGCCAGGCGCGAGCGCGCCAGCCCGTCCGGATGCGCCGGCTGGTGGCCGATGCCGTAGACCGTCCAGCCGTCGCGCACGAGCCGGTTGGCGGCGTGGCTTCCGAAGAAGCCGGCGGCGCCGGTGACCCAGGCGATGCCGCGACTCGCGCTCACCGCAGCCTGACCGCGAATCCGACGCCGTACCCGGCGTCGCGGAATTCCCAGCTGCTGAAGCGCCGGTCTCCGGCGACCAGCCCGTGCCACACGGCGGCGAGTCCGGGGTGGGCCGGATGGGCGATGTCGTCGAACACGACGGCACCGCCGACACTGAGATGCGGCAGCACGGCACACAGGTCGCGGGCCGCACCCTCGTCGCTGTGGTCGCCGTCCACCGTGATCAGGTCGTAGGTCGGCGCGCCGTCCTGCGCGAAATGCTCGGGCAGGGTGATGCGGGAGTCGCCGTCGATGAACCGAACCGCGCCGCGGTGGCCGACCTTCGCCAGCTCGCTGCGGACCAGCGCCGGCCCGGGGTTATCCATGCCGGCGTAGCCGGCGACCCACATGTCGAACAGCGCCAACTCTGCTGTGGGCGCGGCGGCCGCGACGGCGCAGGCGGAGCGGCCCCGGCGCACGCCGATCTCGAGATAGCGCCGCGGCCGGATCGTCTCGGCGAGGCACAGCAGCACGGTGACGATGTCGGCATAGACCCAGTCGTCGCCGAACCGCTCCAGCCCGTCGCGATAGTAGGCGGCGAGGTAGCGCGTGTAGTCGTCCGGGATCAGCGTCTCGTACAGCGCCAGCGCCCGGCGGATGTACCCGGCATCCTTCGTCAGCCGCCGGGCCACGGTTTCCGCGCCGGCCAGCGGCGGCGGGTACCACGCGGTCTCGCCGGGCGGCGGCACGCGGCACAGGCCCGGCGCGACGGAGGTCTCCTCGCGGTAGGCGGGGCGTTGCGGCACGGACGCGGTTGGCCGTGCGGCCCCGGCAATCTGCATCAGCCGCTTGCCCATCTGATGGCGCCGGCGCTCGGTCGCCACCGCGGCCTGCGCCTCGGCTCCCGCGTCAGGCCCCGGCCGGAGGCGCGGCCACAGGTCTCCGAGGACATGCACGAGCGCCGCGGCATCGCCGACCGGAAAGTAATGTCCGTGCTCGCCAATCTGCTCGCGGTGGACCGGCAGGTCGGAAGCGACGATGGTCTTGCCCATCGCCCTGGCGTCCTCGATCGTCGTGCTCCAGCCCTCGAAGCGCGACGGCTGCAGCACCGCGGCGGCGAGGCGGAACACTTCCCGCTGTTCGTCGCGCGGTACCACGCCGATATAGCGCACCAGATCGCCGAGCCCGTTGGTCCCGATCCAGGAGGTCAGCTTCTCGAAATAGCCGGGTGCGCGATAGTCGCCGGTCGGCCCGGACATCACCACCGGCACTGACGTTCCGGCCTTGCGCAGTCGCCAGATGGCCTCCAGCGCCACGGGATGATCCTTGTGAACCCAGAACTGGTTCGGCAGGTACAGGAACTTTTCCGGTAGTCCGTAGGCCGCCCGAACGTCGCCTTCCGGAGAGGGGAGGCGGTGCAGGCCGGAGCAGAAGGACAGGGTCTCGATGCGTGCCTGCGTACCGGGGAAGAAGCGCTCCACGTCGCGCCGTGCCGATTCGCTGCTCACGACCACCACCGCGCCGCTGTCGAGCATCGCCTGCGTCTCGCGGTTACGCCGCTCGGCGTCGGCCCCGGAGAAGTTTCCCGGCAGATGAAGGTGCTGGAGGTCCGGGATCCAGTAAATCGGTCGCCGCGACGCATCGACCGGCTCCCGGCACGGAAACAGGACGTCCCAGCAGGGTGTGCCGCCGGTAGCGGCGAAGCCGAGCGGCGCACCGGCCTCGTCCCGGGCGATGGAAACGAAGGGGTAGGACAAGAGCTGCCTGACAAGGGGGCTGGTCTCGTCGCCGACACCGACCAGCACGATCGCCGGCCGGCTTTCCGCCGGCAGCGTCGCCAGCGCTTCCATCAGATTGACGAGGTAGACGGTCCCGCCCATCCAGCGGCCGTCCTCCAGATAGTCCGCCAGCGGCACGCCGATGGTCAGGGTGCAGTCGCTCGTCTCGGCGCAGGTCATCGATCGGGTAAGGTCGTTCACGGGGCCATCCCCAGCAGCTTTGCCGGATTTTCCCGTCCGGTCTATCGGAGCGGCACTAACAAGCCGTTAACGGCGGGTACTCGAGGCGTCGAGCAGGTCGGGATTGCGCCGCAGCACCGCCACCAGTTCCGCCACCCCGGCATTCGCTTCGACATAGCGCCGGAACAGCAGCCGGCGCAGGACGGCCTCGTCGTCGGCCTCGTCGCAGCCATGCAGACCGGCGTTGAAGGCGGCGAGATCTCCGGAGATCGCGGCCTGTCCGAAATCGCGCGGCAGCAGGGCGTCGAACCGCTTGCGGTTCGGGTTCACCGCATATTCCCCGCGTCGGCCGGTGCCGAAGTCGGGGTCTCCCTCGCTGCGGCTCTCCCAGTCCGGCGTGGCTCCGCACTGGACGTAGGGGATGCCCATTTCGAGCGACAGCACCGCATGGGTGCCTGAAGAGTTGCCGGTGGTGAGGCGCACACCGGCGAGCAGGCGGTAGAGCCGCTGGCAGAACGTCGGGTCGAACATGTGGCCGGCCGTGACCACGGGCAGGCCACGGGCCAGATAGGCCTCGTAACGCCCGTCGAGCAGATCCTTCCAGTACAGGCATACCCGCACGGGCTGCAGATCGGCGCCGAGTCCGGCGAGGAAGCGGGCGTATTCCGCCTCATCGAACACGGGCCCGACGTGGTGCGAGGCATGTGCCGGAAAGGCGAGGGTGCCTGCCGCGTCGGGCCGCTGCCGGATGCCGGCGAGGCGGCGGTAGCGTACCTGCAACGCGCCCATGACGTGGACGTCTGTCCGTCCTGCCTCCGCGAAGGGCGCGACGAAGCGACGGGCCGACAGGAGAACCGGTGCCTCTCCCTGCAAGTAGAACTTGTGTGCGATAGTCTCCAGATGCGGCGCATGGTGGAACTTTGCCAGGACCGGCATGGTCCGCGGCAGGCCCAGCCAGGTCCTCAGGATGGTTCCGAGGCCGTACCACTCGCTCTCTGGCGGCGGTGGCGCGGATTCGAACCGGTGGATGCGGTCGATCTCCGCGGCAAGGTCCTGCTGCATGGCGGCGGCTGTGTCCAACGGCCTGGTCCCGGTCGATTGCCCGCGCAGCGTCGGTCCGAGAGATTAATTCTTTCTCAACGGCTTGCGGAAATACTGCTGCCCGGCTTCACCCCCATCGGACTGCGGGAATGACTGGGAAGGGCATCGGGAAGGGCCGCAGCGGCTACGACCTCGCGGCATTGCGCGCGCTGGTGGCGGCGTTTGCCGCCAATCCCGACGCGGGCGAGGGCGACCTGCGGCAGGCTCGCCTCGATCTGGCGCGCCGGCTGGCCGAGCTCGACGGGGAGGTGCCGGCCGTGGTGAGGGAGGCGCTGAACCTCGTCCTTCACAGCGGCCTGGCCTTCGCCCCGGAGATTCCGGACGAACGCGAGGTGCTCGACGGGCTCGACCTCGCACGTCCGCCGCACTTGCTCGCGGCTATGGCGCTGGCGCCCGCGCACCGGCTCGATGGCCTTCCCGCGCTGGCCGACGTGCCGGAGGGCATGCGCGCCTGGTATGGCCGCTACCTGTTGACGATGCCGGAAATCTTCCAGGAGTGCGGCGAGGCGGATGCGTGCGCCGCCGCGCTGGAGAGGGCTGCGGCCGGCTTCCACGCTGCTACGGTGGGCATGCCCAAGGCAGCCGATGCGGTCGGGCTGGCGCGACTTTTCCGGGAGCGCTTCCTCGCGGTGCCGCTCTACTTTTCCCGCCGTAACCTGCGCGAGACGATGCGCCTGCGCGGCGAGATCCTGGCGTTCCTGCGGCGGGAGCAGGAGGAGGAGCCGGCCCCGGTCCCGCCGCGACGTCCCGCCGCCCGGCGGCGCCTCCGGATCGGCGTCGCGATGCCGGCGTGGGTGGCGCGGACCGAGACCTTTTTCGTGCTGCCGCATGTCGCGGCGCTGGACCGCGAGCGCTTCGAGGTGCGGCTATATGCGGATCGCTGGCAGGACACCCCGATGGAGGCGTACTGCCGCAATATCGCCGATTCTTTCACTGTCCTGCCCGACATGCCGGTGGCGCGCCGCGCCGCGGCGATCCGCTGGGACGAGCCGGACCTGCTCGTCTTTGGCAGCAACATCGCCGCAGGCGCAGGGGAGGCGGCCGAACTGGCGCAGCACCGCATGGCGCCGGTGCAGGTGGCGCTGGCGACCTGCCCGGCGACGACCGGACTGGCGACGGTCGACGTCTTCCTTTCCTCCGAACTCACCGAGCCCGAGCAGGCGCAGGCGCACTACACCGAGCGACTGCACCTCATGCCCGGCGGCTTCAACTGCTTCGACTACGGCCCGGAGGCACCCCTGGCTGGCGCTCGACCGCCGCGCGCCACCTTCGGCGTGTCGGAGGACGCGCTGCTGCTGGTGTCCGGCGCCAACCACTACAAGCTGGTGCCGGAACTTGAGGCGGCGTGGGTCCGCATCCTTGCCGAATTGCCGAAGGCGGTGCTGGCGCTGTATCCGTTCAACCCGAACTGGACCGACCGCTATCCGGTCTGGCTGCTCGCCCGGCGGCTGTCGCGCAGCCTTTCCGCGGCAGGGGTCGATACCGGCCGTGTCAGGCTGCTGCCGCCTTTCGCGGACCGCGGCGGCGTCGACGGCCTGCTCGCCGTGGCCGATCTCTATCTGGACAGCTTTCCCTTCACCGGCTCCGGCTCGCTCGTGGATCCGCTCCGCCTCGGCCTGCCGGCGCTGACCTGTGCGGGCGAAAGCCAGCGCGGCCTGCAGGGGCCGTCGATGCTGCGCAGCCTCCGCCTCGATGACCTCGTCGCCTCCGACCCCGAGGACTATGTCCGCCGCGTCGTCGCCCTCGGCCGCGGTGCGCCAACCCTTCGCTTCCTGAGGACCCGCCTCGCCGAGGCGATGGGGACCGCGCCGTTCCTCGATACCGCCGCTTTCGGGGCCCGGGTCGGGGCGGCGCTTGAGGCGATCCACGCCGAGGCCGTTGCGAAAGGGCTTGCCTCGCGGCTGCGCCTTAACGTTTAACAGCCAGACCTTTCCCGATCCGCAGGTCCCCCAAAATGCCCGACAAGGTCGCTCTCATCACCGGCGTCACCGGACAGGACGGCGCCTACCTCGCCGAATTTCTCCTCGGCAAGGGCTACGTCGTCCACGGGGTGAAGCGACGCTCCTCGTCGTTCAACACCGGGCGGGTCGACCACCTCTATCTCGATCCGCATGAGCGGGACGTGCGGTTCCGCCTGCACCACGGCGACCTGACGGACGCGACCAACCTGATCCGCCTGATCCAGGAGACGCAGCCGGACGAGATCTACAATCTCGCGGCGCAGAGCCATGTGCAGGTCAGCTTCGATACGCCGGAATACACCGGGAACGCGGATGCCCTGGGCACTCTGAGGCTGCTCGAGGCGATGCGCATCCTCGGCCTTCGGGACAAGACGCGCTTCTATCAGGCCTCCACCTCGGAACTCTACGGCGACATTCCGATTTATCCGCAGAACGAGGAAACCCCGTTCCGGCCGCGTAGCCCGTACGCGGCGGCCAAGCTCTACGCCTACTGGATCACCGTGAACTATCGCGAGGCCTATGGCTTCCACGCATCGAACGGCATCCTGTTCAACCACGAGAGTCCGATTCGCGGAGAGACCTTCGTCACCCGCAAGATCACCCGCGCGGTGGCGGCGATCCGCAGCGGACTGCAGGACAAGCTCTATCTCGGCAACCTCGACGCGCTGCGCGACTGGGGCCATGCCCGCGATTACGTCGAGGGCATGTGGATGATCCTGCAGCAGGAGGAGCCCGACGACTACGTGCTCGCGACCGGCGAATGCCATTCGGTGCGTGAGTTCGTCGAGGTCGCCTTCCACCAGATCGGCCATCGCATCGAGTGGCGGGGCGACGGCGTAGAAGAGCATGGCCTGGATGCTGACACCGGCCGCGTGCTGGTGGAGATCGATCCTCGCTATTTCCGTCCGACCGAGGTGCCGAGGCTCGAAGGCGACCCGTCGAAGGCACGAGCCAAGTTCGGCTGGCGCCACAAGATCAGCTTCGAGGATCTGGTGAAGGACATGGTCCAGTCGGACCTTCGCGTGGTCAACATGGAGCGCGGCCGCCGTGATCGCTCGGGCTGAACCGGCTCGCGCCGCGCCGGCCGAGGCGCTCTACCCGCTCGCCGGCAAGCGCGTATGGGTCGCCGGTCATCGCGGGATGGTCGGCTCGGCCGTCGTTCGCCGGCTCGCCGCCGAGGGCTGCGAGGTCCGGACCGCCGGGCGGGAGCAGGTGGACCTGACGCGCCAGGCCGAGGTCGAGGACTGGATGGCCGAAGCGAAGCCGCAGGCCGTGGTGGTCGCGGCCGCGAAGGTCGGCGGCATCCTCGCCAACGACACCTGGCCGGCGGATTTCATCGGCCAGAATCTCGCCATCCAGTCGAACGTCATCGACACCGCCCGCAGGATCGGCGTCGAGAAGCTGCTGTTCCTCGGGTCGAGCTGCATCTACCCGAAGCTGGCGCCGCAGCCGATCTCCGAGGACGCGCTGCTGACCGGCCCCCTGGAGCCGACCAACGAGTGGTACGCCATCGCCAAGATCGCGGGCATCAAGCTGTGCCAGGCGCACCGCCGCCAGTTCGGCTGCGACTTCATCTCGGCGATGCCGACCAACCTCTACGGCCTCGGCGACAATTTCGATCTCGAGAGCAGCCACGTCGGCGCGGCCCTGATGGTCAAGGCGCATCGCGCGAAGCTGGAGGGCAGGCCGTCGATCGAGATCTGGGGCACCGGGACGCCGCGCCGCGAACTGCTTTTCGTCGACGACCTTGCCGACGCCTGCGTGCACCTGCTACGGCAGTACAGCGACGAGGCGCATGTCAACGTCGGCACGGGGCAGGATGCCACCATCGACGAGATCGCGCGGACCATCGCCCGAGTCGTCGGCTTCGAAGGCGAGTTCACCTACGACCGCTCGAAGCCCGACGGCACGCCGCGCAAGCTGCTCGACGTCTCGCGCATGACCGCCGGCGGCTGGACCGCGTCCACTACCCTTGAGGAGGGGATGCGCCGGACCTACCAGTGGTATTTGGAGAACGTCGCCTGCACCGGCCCGGGGCGGCTCAATCCGTCGTGAAGGCCTGCAGGCCGGTCTGCGCGCGGCCGAGGATCAGCGCGTGGATGTCGTGCGTGCCCTCGTAGGTGTTGACCGCCTCGAGGTTCATGACGTGGCGGATCACATGATACTCGTCGGCGATGCCGTTGCCACCGTGCATGTCGCGCGCCATGCGGGCGATATCCAGGGACTTGCCGCAGGAATTGCGCTTCAGCAGCGAGATCATTTCCGGCGCGGCCTGCCCCTTGTCGAACAGGCGGCCTAGCCTCAGCGCGGACTGCAGGCCGAGCGTGATCTCGGTCTGCATGTCGGCGAGCTTCTTCTGGATCAACTGGTTGGCGGCGAGTGGACGGCCGAATTGCTTGCGGTCCAGCGTGTAGCTGCGCGCCGCGTGCCAGCAGAACTCGGCGGCGCCGAGCGCCCCCCAGATGATGCCGTAGCGCGCGTTGTTGAGGCAGGAGAAGGGGCCCTTGAGACCCTTCACGTCCGGCAGCACGTTCTCCGCCGGGACGAACACCTCGTCCATCACGATCTGCCCGGTGGTCGAGGCCCGCAGCGAGAACTTGCCCTCGATGCGCGGCGCGCTCAGGCCCTTGGCGCCCTTCTCGATGATGAAGCCGCGGATGGCATCGTTGTCGCCGCCGTCCTTGGCCCAGACGACGAAGATGTCGGCGAAGGGGGCGTTGGATATCCAGCTCTTGGATCCGCTCAGCACCCAGCCGCCGTCGACCGGCTTGGCGCGGGTCTTCAAGCCGGCGGGGTCGGAACCATGGTCGGGCTCGGTGAGGCCGAAGCAGCCGGCGAGTTCGCCGGTGGCCAGCTTCGGCAGGTATTTTTCCTTCTGCGCGTCGCTGCCGAACGCGTGGATCGGGTACATCACCAGCGACGACTGCACGCTGAGCGCCGAGCGATAGCTTGAATCGACCCGCTCGACCTCGCGCGCGATCAACCCGTAGCACACGTAGTTGGCGTCGGCGCAGCCATAGCCGTCGAGGGTCGAGCCGAGGAAGCCCATCTCGCCCATCTCGTTGAGGATTTCCCGGTGGAAGATTTCCTTCCGGTTGGCCTCGATGATCCGCGGCATCAGCTTGCTCTGGCAGTATTCGTGCGCGGCGTCGCGCACCATCCGCTCCTCGGCGTCGAACTGGTCCTCGAGCAGCAACGGATCCTCCCACTGGAAGGAAGGCTTGCTGCTACTCTTGCGTGCCGATGCGGCGGCAGCGGCGGATTCGGCTGGTGCCATCTCGGTCTCCCGGGCGAATAGGCGGCGCAACGAAGGCGGCAATGGTTCCGATGGGGACGCCGGCCGTCAAGTTCCGGCGGCGCCGCCCGTCCGACTGTCAGACGTTCTCGTTCTGCTTGTCCGACTTCCTTTTCGGGACCGGGCGCCGCAGGAACGCGGGCACCTGCTCGGCATCGCCGAAAGGCGTTGGGCCCTCGGATATGGCGTCGTCGTCCTCGCGTTCGGCGGACCTGGAGCGTCCACGGCGGGGCTTCCTTGCCTCCGTCTTTGGCGCGTCCTTCGTGGGCCTCTCCCTCTTGGGCGAGTCCGCCTTGGGTGAGTCCGCTTTGGGTGAGTCCGCTTTGGGTGAGTCCGCTTTGGGTGAGTCCGTCTTGGGTGTGTCCGTCTTGTCGGACTCGCGCTTGCTTTCCCGGCTCTCGCTTTCGGCGGGGACCTTCTCGGCCTTCTTTGCCGGCTTCTTCTTCTCCGACTCGCCGCCGCGCTGGCGCTTGCGGCCCTTGCCCTCTTCCCAGTCGGAGAAGTCTTCAGGCTCGCTGCCTTCGACGGCGTCGCGAGGAATCGGTTTGCCGATCAGCTTCTCGATCGCCGCGATTTCCTTGCCCTCGGACGCCGTGGCGATGGTGAAGGCGCGGCCCGGACGCCCGGCGCGGCCGGTGCGGCCGATACGGTGGATGTAGTCCTCGGCATGTTGCGGGACGTCGTAGTTGAACACGTGCGACAGCCCCTGGATGTCCAGCCCTCGCGCGGCGACGTCGGAGCACACCAGGATCTTCACCTCGTCGCTGCGGAACTTCTGCAGCGTCTCGGTGCGTGCCGGCTGCGACATGTCGCCATGCAGGGCCGCGGTGTCCATGCCTGCGCGATTCAGCGACCGCTCCAGGCTGGCGACGTCGCGCTTGCGGTTGCAGAAGATCAGCGCGTTCTTCACCGGCTGGTTTTCGAGCAGGTGGCGCAGCACCTTCTCCTTGTCGCGCGACGGCACCACGATCAGGCTCTGGTCGACGGTAGCGGCCGGGGTCGATGGCGGCGCGACGCTGATCTCCTTCGGGTTGGAGAGGAACTTGTCGGCAAGACGCCGGATCTCCGGCGGCATGGTGGCCGAGAAGAACAGCGTCTGCCGGATCGGCGGAAGCATGCTGACGATGCGCTCGACGTCCGGGATGAAGCCCATGTCCATCATCCGGTCGGCTTCGTCGATTACCAGGATCTTGGTGTCGGCCAGGATCAGGCCGCCGCGCTCGAACATGTCGATCAGCCGCCCCGGCGTGGCGATCAGCACGTCGACCCCGCGCGACAGCAGTGCCTCCTGCTTGTCGAACGAGGTGCCGCCGATCAGCAGCGCCATCGAAAGGTCCTGGTATTTTCCGTAGGTCTCGAAGTTCTCCGCCACCTGCGCCGCGAGTTCGCGGGTCGGCTCGAGGATCAGGCACCGCGGCATGCGCGCCCGCGCGCGGCCGCTGGCCAGCACATCGAGGATCGGCAACACGAAAGACGCCGTCTTGCCGGTGCCGGTCTGCGCGCAACCCAGCACGTCGCGCGCCATCAGGACGATCGGTATCGCCTTTTCCTGGATCGGAGTCGGATGCTTGTATCCGGCGTCGCCGACCGCACGAAGGACGTTATCGCTGAGTCCGAGTTCGTCGAAACCCATGTACTTCCAGACTTGATAAAGATAAAGCGCCGGTCGACGTTGCCTTTGCAACCTGCCGGCTGCCCCTATACATACGGTTTCGTGCCGAATTTCAAGTGCGGCAGCGGTTATGCCGCCGTATTTCCTCCTGATCAGCCGGGATCGATGGCCGCAAAACCTGCTCTCATGCTCCTGCCGGGCCTGCTCTGCGACGCGCAACTGTGGGCTCACCAGCAGCACGCGCTTGCCGATATCGCCGATAGCCGGGTGATAGATCTGACGCGCAGCGACAGTATCGCCGACCTCGCGGATGACGTGCTGGCCGAGGCGCCGCCGCGTTTCGCCTTGGCGGGACTGTCGATGGGGGGCTATGTCGCGCTGGAGGTCGTGCGCCGCGCGCCCGAGCGCGTCTCCGCCCTGTGCCTCGCCGATACCTCGGCCCGGGCCGATACGCCGGAGCAGATCCGCCGCCGCCGCGGCCTGATCGAACTGGCGGAGAAGGGCCGCTTCCGCGGCGTCACGCCGAAGCTGCTGCCGCTGCTGATCCACCCGGATCGCCAGGACGACGAGGCGCTGACCGAGGTGGTGATGTCGATGGCGGAGCGCGTCGGCAAGGACGCCTTCCTGCGCCAGCAGCGCGCGATCATGGGGCGTGTCGACCAGCTCGGCCATGTCCGCGGCATCCGCTGTCCGACCGTCGTCCTTTGCGGTCGGCAGGACGCCCTGACGCCTCCGGAACTGTCCGAGGAACTGGCTGCCGGCATACCGGGCGCGAAACTACGGCTGTTCGACGACTGCGGCCATCTGTCTGCGCTGGAGCGGCCGCAGGCGGTGTCAGAGGCGATGCGCGACTGGCTCCTCGCCTAACTTGCCGGGGCGGTCGCCTCGTCGGCCCCCTCGCCGAGGGGGCCGACATCGCCGGCGATGGTGCCGCCGTCCTCGATTTCCAGGCGCTTGTAGCGGACCTTGCCGCTGAGATGGCCGTTGCGCTTGAGGATCAGCATCGTACGCACGGTCAGGGTGCCTTCCAGCTTGCCCTCGATCACCGCATGGTCGGTGTCGATCCGGCCCTTCAGCACGCCGCCGTGCACGACCTCGACGCGCTGGCTGCGCAGCGAGGACTCGAGCTGGCCGCGTACCGTCAACTCTTCGCAGTGCTCGATGTCGGCCTTCAGGGTGATGCCCTCGCCGACGACGAGCTGCCGGCGTTCCGTGGACCGGTTCTGTTTGCTCTCCTGACCGGCCGTGGCCGGCCCGGCGGGTGCTTTGGACACGCTCTACAATCCTTTTCCGATGATCGTTCCACCCTGCCTGCCACGTCGGCTTGCGGCAAGCGCTACTTCAGGAATTCGAGGGAACCAGCAACCTGATCAGGTCCTGCATCCGTCCGATCGAGGCCGCCGGTGCATGAGCCACGGCGACGTCGACGATGCGGCCGCCCCCCGCCGCGGCCAGGCCGGTTTTCAGTCGGCCGCGCAAGTCGTCCCATACCTCGCCGTCACGGCCGGAGGCTGGACGCGGGCCGACGTAGAGGATGGCAAGCCGCCCGTCGTGCATCCGGCCGGTGAACGCGACCGGGGTCAGCGCGTCTTCCGCCTGCCGCGGCAGCCTCTCGCCGGCCAGTCCGTGCAGGGTCAGCGCGAACAGCGATATCCGCATGTTGCTGTTGCGCAGCAGCAGCAGCACGCGGTCCATCTCGGCGAGGAAGGACTGCGTGTCGCGGGGGGGCCGTACCCCGGGCAAAGGAACCGCCTCGCTTTCCGCAGTCATCGCTTGCATGTACCTCTCCCTGGCCGGATACGGACACGTACCGGCATATAGACTGTCGGGAGACCGTGATATTTCCCGGCGGAATTGCGGCGGCGCTGTGGCAGCCGCTGCGGAGCTCAAACGTCCAGTGAATCCACGAAGCGCGCGCGATCCTGGATGAAGGCGAGGCGTAATTCCGGCTTCCGGCCCATTAGCGCCTCCACCAGCACCGCCGGGTCTTCCACCGCGCCGCCGTTGATATCCTCCGGTCCGGGGAGGGTGACGCGCAGCAGCACCCGCTTGCCGGGCGCCATGGTGGTCTCGCGCAGTTGACCAGGCGGCATCTCGCCCAGGCCCTTGAAGCGGCTGATCTCCACCTTGCCGCGGCCATCGAAGACCGACTTCAGCAGTTGCTCGCGGTGTGCGTCGTCCCGCGCGAACAGCACCTTGCCGCCCTGCGACAGGCGGTACAGCGGCGGCACGGCCAGGAAGAGGTGTCCGCTGCGCACCAGCCCCGGCAACTCGCGGAAGAAGAAGGTCATCAGCAGCGATGCGATATGCGCGCCGTCGACGTCGGCGTCGGTCATGATGACGACCCGCTCGTAGCGCAGCTTCGCTTCGTCGAAGGACGAGCGCGTGCCGCAGCCGAGCGCCTCGATCAGGTCCGACAGCTCCTGGTTCGCCATCAGCTTGTCCGACGAGGCGCTGGCGACGTTGAGGATCTTGCCGCGCAGCGGCAGCACCGCCTGGGTCTCCCGCGCGCGCGCCTGTTTGGCCGATCCGCCGGCCGAATCGCCCTCGACCAGGAACAGCTCGGTGCCCTCGGCGGTGCCGCGAGAGCAGTCGCTGAGCTTGCCCGGAAGGCGCAGCCGGCGGGTCGCCGTCTTGCGCTGGGTCTCCTTCTGCTGCTTGCGGCGCAGCCGCTCTTCGGCGCGGTCGACGATCCGCTCCAGCAGCGCATCGGCCATCTTCGGATCGCCGCTCAACCAGTGGTCCAGGTGGTCGCGCACCGCATTCTCGACCAGCCGGGTGGCGTCCGTGGTGGCCAGCCTCTCCTTGGTCTGGCCCTGGAACTGCGGCTCGCGCAGGAACACCGACAACATGCCGGCGGCCCCGGCCAGCACGTCGTCGCCGGTGATCCGCGCCGAGCGCTTGTTGCTGGTGAGTTCGCCGTAGGCGCGCAGCCCCTTGGTCAGGACGTTGCGCAGCCCGGCCTCGTGGGTGCCGCCCTCCGGTGTCGGAATGGTGTTGCAGTATGAGTTGAGGAACCCGTCGGCGCCGTCGGTCCAGGTCACGGCCCATTCCAGCCGGCCGCGGCCGTCGGGGAACTTCGCCTCGCCGCGAAACGGGCTGGGGGTCAGCAGGTCCTCGCCGGACACCGCCTCGGTCAGGAAATCGGCCAGACCGCCGGGAAAATGCAGCGTCGCGACGGCCGGCGTATCGTCGCCGATCAGCCCCTCGGCGCAGCGCCAGCGGATCTCGACGCCGCGGTACAGGTATGCCTTGGAACGCGCCATCCGGTAGAGCCGGGCGGGACGGAACTTCGCGTCCTTGTCGAAGATCGTCATGTCCGGACGGAAGCTGACCGAGGTGCCTCGCCGGTTGCGTATCTCGCCGGCGTCCTTCAGCTTCCCGGTCGGTTTGCCCCGGGCGTATTCCTGCGTCCACAGCCGCTGGTCGCGGGCGATCTCGACGCGCAGGTGCTCCGCCAGTGCGTTCACCACCGAAACGCCGACGCCATGCAGGCCGCCCGAAGTCTCGTACGCATCGCCGCCGAACTTGCCGCCGGAATGCAGGGTGGTGAGGATCACCTCCACCGCCGGCTTGTCCTTGATTTTCGGATGCGCGTCGACGGGGATGCCGCGGCCGTTGTCGCGCACCGTCACGGTGCCGTCCTCGCCGAGCTCGAGGTCGATCCAGCTTGCGTGGCCGGCGACCGCCTCGTCCATGGCGTTGTCCAGCACCTCGGCGACCAGATGGTGCATCGCACGCTCGTCGGTTCCGCCGATGTACATGCCGGGACGCCGGCGCACCGGCTCCAGCCCTTCGAGGACTTCGATGTCCTTGGCGGTATAGCCCGAATCCCGGCCCTTGCGGCCGGCGGGCAGGGCGGCTTCCTCGAACAGGTCAGACATTCGATGCGGTCACATGGCTTGGGGAACAGGGACGCAATATAGCGTAGAAGGCAGGAGCCCTATACCCTATATCTGGCGGCTTCGGGTGCTCGCTTCCGGCCACGTCGGGCCTTGCGCTGCGCCCGGCGGCGACCGCACTCTACAGATGGAGACGGGATTGCGAACAGGAAGTTCCGTCGATGTCGATCAGGGGACCAGGATGAGTACGAACGACTGCCTCCCGGACGCCGAGCCGGCCCTCCGCGTTGTGGCGATGCCGAAGGACGCCAACCCGTTCGGGGACATCTTCGGCGGCTGGATCATGGCCCACATGGATTCGGCCGGCGGCACCGCCGCCATTCGCCGCGCCCAGGGACGGGTCGCGACGGTCGCGGTCGAATCCTTCACTTTCAGGCAGCCGGTCCACGTCGGCGATGTGGTGAGCTTCTATGCGTTCGAGGAGCGCATCGGCAACACCTCGCTGACCTTCCGGGTACAGGCGTGGCGCGAGGGCAGGGACGGCCGAGGGGCGATCATGGTCACCGACGGCCTGTTCACCTTCGTCGCCATCGACGAGGACCGGCGCAAGCGGCCGGTGCCGCCCGCCGCCTGAGCTACTTCATCCCGCGCGAGGTCTTCAGTCCGGTTGCGACGAAGCCGGCGCGCGACGCCTCCGGCGGCTTGCGGCCCGGCGACTGCGCCATGCTCTCGACCACCGTGCCGACGCCGGCATCGGCGCCCTTGTCGATGCACATCTTGGCCATCGCCACGTCGCATACCGCCATGCCCTGGATGATGCCGAGGATCGTCTCGTCCGGCGACGTGCGGCCGGGCTTCGCGCCGATCACCACCTCGCCGATATCGGCGTCGATGCGGGCTTCCACGTCCTTCCGGCTGATCCTGCCGGCGTTGACCCATGTCGCGAGGTCGCCGCGCAGCATCGCATAGTCGATGTCGTCGACGATCAGGCGGTCGAACTCCGGCAGGCAGTCGAAGGAGACTTCCTCGACGCCGCCCATCGACAGCATCGTCGCGCCCTTCTTCAGCATGCCGGGCCGGATCGGCGGGGTGTCGGCCAGGGTGATCGTCACCACCACGTCGGCGCCGTCGACCGCCGCCTCGGCGCTCTCGACGGGCTCCAGCGGCGCCGGTCCGTCGCGGCCGAACTCGTCCGCGAACCGCTTCGCCCCGTCGAAGCTGCGCGATGCGATGCGGAACCGCGCCTCGGGGAAGACGTGCGGCATCGTCAGGTAGGTCTCGCTGTTGAGCTGCCCGGCGCCGATCAGCGCGACGGTCTTCACCCCCGGCGCAGCGAGGTGCTTCGCGGCGACGCCCGCGGTCACGCCGACCCTGCGCTGGGTCAGCCAGGTCTCCTCGACCAGGCCGAGGATGCGACCCTCCCGGCTCTCGCAGACGATGTTGTAGTAGTTGCCGAACTGCATGCCGAAGCGCGCGCCGGCCCAGCCCTTGGCGGCCGACCACGCGCCCTTGGCGATGAACAGCGACGGCGGTTCGTGCGGCACGATCATTACCGCGGCGGACGGGTTCGCCAGCACCCGACGCTCCCGCCCGTAATCGCGGTAGGCTTCCTCGACGGTGGCGAAGCTGTCCTCGACGGTGGCGAGGCGGCGGGCTTCCTCGGTGGTGATGACGCGCACATGTCCTCCGTTTTGCTCAGTCGGGCTGCCGCACCAGGCTTTGTACCACGGTGCCGATTCCCCTCTCGGCCGCATTGTCCAGGCAATGGCGTGCCAGCGCGACATCGCAGACCATCATGCCCTGGATGACGGCGAGGATCCTGTCGTCCGCGCCCGTGCGGCCCGGCCTTGCGCCGGTCGCCACCTCGCCGATGTCGGCGTCGATGCGCGCCTCCACGTCCTTCCGGCTGATCCTGCCGGCATTGACCCATGCCGCGAGGTCGCCGCGCAGCAGCGCGAAGTCGAGGTCGTCGACGATCAGCCGGTCGAACTCCGGCAGGCAGTCGAACGCGACTTCCTCCACGCCCCCCATCGACAGCATCAGCGCGCCGCGCTTCAGCATGCCGGGAAGGATGAACGGCCGTTCAGCCAGCGTGATGGCGACGACGACGTCGGCGTCCGCCACCGCTTCCTCGACGCCGGACACCGCCTCGATGACAGCGGGACCGTGTGGCCCGACCCGGTCGGCGAAGGCCTTCGCGCCGTCGTAGGTGCGCGAGGCCACGCGGAACGTCGCGTCGGGAAAGGCGTGCGGCATCGCCAGGTAGGTCTCGCCGATGAGCTGCCCGGCGCCGACCAGCGCGATGGTCCGCACCTCCGGTGGCGCCAGCCACTTCGCCGCCACGCCGGCCGTCACGCCGACCCGCCGCTGCAGCAGCCAGGTCTCCTCAAGCAGCCCGAGGACATGGCCGTCGCGGCTGTCGCAGACGATGTCGTAGTAATTGCCGAACTGCATGCCGAAGCGGATGCCGCAATGGCCGCGCCCGGCCGAGAACGCTCCCTTGGCGCTGAACACCGAGGGCGGGTCGTGCGGCACGATCATCACGGCCGTCGACGGTTCCGACAGCACGCGCCGCGCGCGGCCGTAGTCGCGCCAGGCGTCCTCGATCACCGCGTAGGCGGCCGGCACCGTCGCCAGCAGCCGCGCCTCGGCGGTGGTGATGACCCGCATGGCGGGTCAGTCGTCGACGACGAGCGTCGGATAGGGCGTCCGCACCAGCCTGCGGTTCTCCGGCGGGGCATGCCCCGGAGAGGCGGCGATGCTCTCGACCCAGGTACCTGTTCCGCGCCGGTTGGCCTCGTCGATTGCATGCTTCGACAGCGCGATGTCGAAGCACGCCATGCCCTGGATGACCGCGAGGATGGTCTCTCCGTCGTCCCGCCGTCCCGCCTTCGTGCCGCAGGCGATCTCACCGATGTCAGCGTCGATGCGCGCCTCCAGCGCCGTGCGCTCGATATGCCCCGCCGCCACCCAGGCCGCGAAGTCGCCGCGCACGAAGGCGTAGTCCGGGTCGTCGACGACGATCCGGTCGAATTCGGGCAGGCAGTCGAACGTCACCTCCTCGACGCCGCCCATCGACAGCATCAGCGTGCCGCGCTTCAGCATGCCCGGCTCGATCATCGGCTGCTCCGCCAGGGTGATGGCGACGACGATATCGGCGTCTTCGACCGCCTCGCGCGCCGTGGCGACGGACGTGACGGCTGCACCTGTGCGCGATCCGAGCCTCTCGGCGAAGGACCGTGCGCGCTCGGGCCGTCGCGCGTTGACGCGGAACCGTGCGTCGGGGAAGTCGTGGGCGAGGGCGATGCACGCCTCGGTGTTGAGCAGTCCGGCGCCGATCAGGCCGATCGTGCGCACGTCCGGCGGTGCCAGCCACCGCGCGGCCACGCCGGCGGTGACGCCGACCCTGTGGCGGAACAGCCAGCTCTCTTCGACGACGCCGAGCAGCCGGTTCGTCCGGCTGTCGCTGACGAAGCAGTAGTAGTTGCCGAACTGCATCGCATAGCGGGTGCCGACGATCCCCTGCGACGCGAGCATCGCGCCCTTCAGGATGACGATGGTCGGCGGTTCGTGCGGCACCAGCATGGTCGCGCCGGGCGGTCGCGCCAGTACCGTCCGTTCCTCGCCATAGGCGAGGTAGGCGGCCTCGACGATGCGGTAGGCGTCGGCGGTGGTGACGAGCTCGCGGGTCTCGGCTTCGGTGAGGACCCGCACCGGTGGCTTACTCCCCGGCGGCCGCCATCGGCGCCGAGGCGCCAGCGTAGACCTGCTTGAACACGCCGAGCACGGTGTCGATGTCCGGCGCCGAGACGTGGCGGTTGATGACGATGCGCATCACCGGCCCGCTGCTGCCGCGGGTCCACAGGCCGTGCCGGTTGAGGTCCTCGGCCCAGGCCTCCGAGCTGCGGCCGGACTTCGAGAAGTCGACCATCAGGATATTCGAGTCGACGCGCTCGGGCTGGGTAAGCGACGCGTCGATGGCATGCAGGCCCTTGGCCAGCTTCTTCGCGTTGGCGTGGTCCTCCGCCATGCGGTCGACCATCTTCTCCAGCGAGATGATGCCGGCCGCGGCGACCACGCCGGCCTGGCGCATGGTGCCGCCGATCAGCCGGCGATAGGCCTTGGCGTCGGCGATGAACTTCTTCGTGCCGCACAGCACGGAACCGATCGGCGAGCTCAGGCCCTTCGAGATGCAGAACCCGACGGAATCGGTGTGCTGCGCGATCTCGCTGACCGGCACGCCCAGAGCCACCGCCGCGTTGAACAGGCGCGCGCCGTCGGTATGCACCGGAATGCCGTACTTCTTGCCCAGCGTATGCACCGCCTTCATGTGCTCGAGCGGCAGCGGCCGGCCCCAGTGCGCGTTGTGCGTCGTCTCCATGCAGATCACGCCGGTCGGCAGTTCGCCGATGGCCAGCTTCGGCTGGATCATGCTCTCCAGCACGTCCAGGTGCATGGCGCCGCGGTCGCTCGGTACGGGCTTGTAGAACAGGCTCGCCAGCACGCTGACGAACCCCATCTCGGACCGCAGGATGTGCGCCTTCTCCTCGACCAGCACGGTGGCGCGCTGCGGGCAGTGGACGAGCAGGGCGATGTGGTTGCTCATCGTCCCGCTCGGCAGGAAGATGCCGGCTTCCATGCCCAGCTTCTCGGCGGCCAGCGCCTCGAGCTTGCCGACCGTCGGATCCCCCTCGCGCCCGTCGTCGCCGATTTCCGCGTGCCGCATCGCGTCCAGCATTTCCTCGGTTGGGCGCGTGACGGTATCGCTGCGCAGGTCGATGCGGTTCTTCATTGTCGTCTCCTGGGGTTCGGTCGCACGTCGGCGGCGGGAGGTGAGTCTGTCCCGCCGGGACATGCCGCGCAAGTGGCAACGGGGGTCTTTCCGGACGACCGGTGCAGGCAGTCTCAGGAACGAAAAAGGCGGCATCCCGGGAAGGGACGCCGCCAGTTCGTGTCTAGCAGGCTGCTGAAAAAGTGTCTTCCATCGCGGTCCGGCAGGTGATTCGATT
>JBBDQX010000208.1:0-19481 GCA_040905765.1 Acetobacterales bacterium | reverse complement strand
ATCTCCGCCACGGGAAACCGCTTCAGGAAGTGCACCACCGACTCGGCCATCGAGTTGATATGTCCCGGCGTGCCGGTCACCGCCTGCGCCAGCATGCGCCCGTCGAGGTCGAACACCCCGGCCGACAGGTCGCCCGACTCCCGCACGGTGGTCGAGAAGGCGGTGCGGACCATGGTCTGCGCCTGCTCCTCCACCACCGCGTGGAGGCGGTTCCACATGATCTGGTTGTGGATGCGGGACAGGTCGGAGGAGACGTTCATGCCGCTTTCTCCTTGCCGGCCGCCTGCCTGGCCAGCAGCTCGATGTAGCCGAGGTCGTTGATCAGCGCGTCGAAGCCGCCGGTAACGACGGTCGAGGTCTCGTCCTCCACCACGATCGCCGGGCCGGGGATCCGGGCGCCGGCGCGCAGCGACGCGCGCTCGTGGATCGCCACCTCGACGACCTTGCCGGCGGTGGTGTCGAACACCTCCCGCCGGCCGGCCGGCTCGGGCTCGTACCGTTCGGCATGGCGGGTGGCCGACGGCTCGCGGTCGGCGGCGGTGGTCACCGTCACCGCCCAGCTCAGCACCTCGACGTCGGACTGCGGCACGAGGCGGTTGTAAAGGTGGCGGTATTCGTCGTCGTAGGCCTTCTGCAGCATCTCGACGTCGCCGGCGCCAAGGCGCCGCGCCGGCAGCGCGACGGCGATCTCGTGGCCCTGGCCGACGTACCGCATGTAGCCGATGCGGGTCTCCGTCACCGGCACGTCGCCGGCGCCAAGGCGGACGGTATCGCGCGCCTCCGTCGACATCGCGTCGAACATGGCGTTGACCGCATCGACATCGAAGCTGCCGAGGCGCTGATAGAGGCTGCGGATCACCTCGTAGGCGACCGGCGCGCGCAGGAAGCCGACGGCCGAGCCGACGCCGGCGCTGGTCGGCACGACGACCCGCCCGATGCCGAGCTTCTCGGCGACCCGCGCCGCATGCACCGGTCCGCCGCCGCCGAAGGCGATCAGCGTGCGGTCGTCGAAGCCCTTGCCGCTCTCGATGGCGTGGACGCGGGCGGCGTTCGACATGTTCTCGTCGACGATCTCGATGACGCCGAGCGCCGCCATGCGCGGCTCCAGCTTCTGCGGCCCGCCGACCGCACTCTGCATCGCCGCCTCCGCGGCGGCGGTGTCGAGGCGGATGCGCCCGCCGGCGAAGGCGTCGGGATCGAAACGGCCGAGCAGCAGGTTGGCGTCGGTCACGGTCGGCTTGCCGCCGCCGTTGCCGTAGCAGGCTGGCCCGGGCTCGGCGCCCGCGCTTTCCGGTCCGACGGCGATGACGCCGAGCCGGTCGACATGGGCGATCGAGCCGCCGCCGGCGCCGATCTCGACCATCTCGATGACTGGAATGCGCAGCGGCAGGCCGCTGCCCTTGCGAAAGCGATAGACGCGGGCGACCTCGAAGGTGCGGGCGGTCTGCGGCCTGCCGTCGTCGATCAGGCAGACCTTCGCCGTGGTGCCGCCCATATCGTATGACAGCACCTTGTCGAGGCCCATCTCGGCGGCGATCTCGCTGGCGAAGATGGCGCCGCCGGCCGGGCCGGATTCGACCAGGCGGATCGGGAAGCGCACGGCGGTGTCGAGCGTGGCGAGGCCGCCGCCGGACAGCATCATGAACAGCGGACAGCCGACCCCGTCCGCCTGCAGCCGCTCCGCCAGCCGGGTCAGGTAGCGCGCCATCAGCGGCTGCACATAGGCATTGGCGCAGGCGGTGGAGAAGCGCTCGAATTCGCGCATCTCCGGCGACACCTCGCAGGACAGCGTGATCGGCATGTCCGGCAGGCGCTTCGCAAGGATGTCGCGGGCGCGGCACTCGTGGTCGGGCGTGACGAAAGAGTGCAGGAAGCCAATGGCGAGGCTCTCGACGCCTTCCGCCTCGAGCGTCGGAACCAGCCCCTCGACCGCCTGCTCGTCGAGCGGCAGCAGCACCTTGCCGTCGTTGCGCACGCGCTCGGGCACCGGCAGGCGCAGCCAGCGCGGCACCAGCGGCTCGGGCAGGTCGAGGTTGACGTCGTACTGCTCGAAGCGGCTCTCGGTGCCGAGCTGGATGACGTCGCGGAAGCCCTCGGTGGTGACCAGCGCGGTGCGCGCGCCCTTGCGCTCGATGATCGCGTTGGTCGCCAGCGTGGTGCCGTGGATGACGAGGTCAAGCTCGCCGGCGGCGACGCCGCTTTCCTCGAGGATGCGCGCGACGCCGTCCATGACGCCCTGCTCGGGCGCCGACGGCGTGGTCAGCACCTTGACCGTCCAGCGTCGGTCGCCGCGCTCCAGAGCGAGATCGGTGAAGGTGCCGCCGATGTCGATGGCAAGGCGGGCCTTCGGAGTCGCACTCGCCACGACTCAGGCCTCCGCCCGGACGTAGGTCATCAGCACCCGGCAGACCTCGGCGAAGTCGGCGATCTCCATGTGCTCGTCGGGATTGTGGCTGCCGTGCTCGTTCCGGACGAACAGCATCGCCGCCGGAATGCCGGCCTGGTTGAAGGCGACGGCGTCGTGGCCGCCGCCGCTCGCCATTTCGCGAAACTTCACGCCGGCACTCTCCGCCGCCCTGGCCAACCCCTTGCGCAGGCCGTCGTCCATGCCCGGCGCCGGGGTGTCGGTGTAGGGGCCGAGGTCGAAAGTCACCCCGCGCTTCTCCTCCAGCTCGGGCACCAGTTTGGCGATGAAGGCGTCCATTTCGTCCAGCGTCTCGCGCGAGGTGGAGCGCATGTCGAGGCTGAAGGAGACCTCGCCGGGGATGATCGAGAAAGCGTGCCGCTTCGGGTTGGTGCCGAGCGTGCAGAACGTCACCACGAGGTCGCCGCCGGCCTCGTCGATCTCGATCCAGCGCCGGTCGACCCGGTAGGCGAACTCGGCGAAGGCCGCCGCGGCGTCCTTGCGGTACTTGCGCGGCACCGCGCCGGAGTGGCTGTACTCGCCGGCGATCTTCGCCGAGCGCCGGCGCGAGGAACCGCGCACGCCGGTGACGACGGCGACCGGCAGCCCCTCGGACAGCAGCACCGGACCCTGCTCGATATGCACCTCGATGTAGCCAGCGGTGTTCTCCGGCGTGACGTGCTTGCGACCCGCTTTCACGGCGTCCGGGTCCCAGCCGCCCTTGCGCATCTGCTCGCCGAGGCTGACCCCGGAGTCGGAGCGCTTCACTTCGTCCACCACCTCGGGCGGGATCAGCCCGAGGGCGCAGCGGCTGCCGATGTAGGAATAGGGGAACCAGGCGCTCTCCTCACCGCGGACGACGATGACCGTGATGTCACGCGCCGGCGTCACCCCCGCCCGCTTCAGCCCGGCGACCACCGCGAGGCCGGCCAGCACCCCGGCCGCGCCGTCGTAGTTGCCGCCCTGCGGCACCGAATCGAGGTGCGAGCCGAGCAGCAGCTGCTTCGCCTTCCGGTCGGCGCCGGGCAGCCGCAGGTACAGGTTGCCGGCGAAGTCGGTCTCGATCTCGAGGCCGAGACCCTTCGCCGCCGCGGTGACGATGTCGTGCGCCTTCTGCTCGCCCTCGCCAAAGGTGTCGCGGGTGATGCCGACGCCGTCGAAGGTGGCCTCGCGCAGCTTGTCGAACAGCTCCTTCGCGAGGTCGACGTCGGGCTGGATGTTGGCGGTATCGGTATTCATGTCGCTCCGTAGCGTTACAGGATGTTGCGGATGGCACCGCCGTCTACGCGCCAGACGCTGCCGGTCATGTAGGCCGCCCTCTCGCCGCACAGGAAAGCGGCGAGCGCGCCGAACTCGGACGGTTCGCCCATGCGATGGGCCGGGATGCTGGAGGCACGCTGCTGCAGCGCCTCGTCGAAGCTGATGTTGAGGCGCCGCGCGGTGCTCTCGGTACCCTCGCGGCTGCGGTCGGTCAGCACCGAGCCGGGCGCGACGATGTTCACCGTCACGTTGTCGGCGGCCAGCTCACCGGCCAGGGTCTTGGTATAGCCAACCATCGCCATGCGGAGCGTGTTCGACAGCACCATGTTCGGCAGCGGCTGCACGTTGCCCGACGAGCCGATCGTCAGGATGCGGCCCCACTTGCGCTCCACCATGCCCGGGAAGCACAGCGATGTCAGCCGGATCGGACTGACCACCATGCTGGTGAACTGGCTTTCCAGATCCTCTTCCTTCAGGTCCTGCGCCAGGCCCCGGGCGGGGCCGCCGTGGTTGTTGATCAGGATGTCGACGCCGCCGAGGGCCTTCACCGCCGCCTCGTACAGCCGGTCCATGTTGTCCGGATCGGAGACGTCGCCGAGCGCCGGCACCACCTTGCCGCCGGTCGCCTTGCGGATCTTCTCCGCTGCCTCCTCGCAGCGCTCGACGCTGGAACTGGCGGCGACAACCTGGACGCCCTCCGCCGACAGCGCCTCCGCGCAGGCATAGCCGAGGCCCTTGCTCGCGCCGAGGACGATGGCGCGCTTCCCCTTGATGCCGAGGTTCATGCCGTTTTTCCTCCCCCGTGACGCTACAGGATGCTGCGCACGATCCCGCCGTCGACCCGCCAGATGCTGCCGGTCATGTAGGACGACTTGTCGCCTGCGAGGAAAGCGACCATCGAGCCGTATTCGGTTGGGTCGCCGAGGCGCCCGGCGGGGATGGTCTTGACCCGTTCCGCCATCACCTCCTCGACAGTGATGCCGCGGCGCTTGGCGTTCTGCTCGTTCGAGCTGCGCGAGCGGTCGGTCAGGATGGTGCCGGGTGCGACGATGTTGACGGTGACGTTGTCGGCCGCCAGCTCGCTCGCCAGCGTCTTGCAGTAGCCGACGATGCAGCCGCGGAGCGTGTTTGACAGCACCATGTTCGGCAGTGCCTGGATCATGCCGGAGGAGCCGACGAACATGATCCGCCCCCACTTCCGCGCCACCATCGGGGGGAAGCACAGCGAGGTCATGCGGATCATGCTCACCACCATCCCGGTGAACTGATTCTTGAGGTCCGCCTCCTTGAGATCCTTCGCCATGCCGAGCGGCGGGCCGCCGTGGTTGTTGACCAGGATGTCGATGTCGCCGCCGAGCGCCTTCACCGCGGCGGCGTGGGCCTTGTCCATATTGTCGGGATCGGAGACATCGCCGACCACGGGTACGGCCTTGCTGCCGGTCTCCTTCGCGATCGCCTGCGCCGATTCGGTGCAGCGCTCGAGGCTGGAGCTCGCCACCGCGACGGCGACGCCTTCCTGCGCCAGCGCATGCGCGCTGGCGTAGCCGAGGCCCTTGCTGCCGCCGAGCACGAGGGCGCGGCGTCCCTTGATGCCGAGATCCATATTCCTCTCCCCTGGGCGTTGTCGATTGGCCTGAATGGCGCATTGCCTTTATCCCCCGCCGGCGCTGCCGCTGGCAAGGGAGCGGGGCAATGGGCTAGGGTCCTTGAAAATGCGGGAGGATGCATGTCGGCGCGGCTGATCGCGGTATCCGGACTGGGCGACAAGGCGCCTGCCTGCTTCGTGCTGGAGGCGGGCGGCAACCGCGTCATGCTCGACCTCGGCGAGGGGCCGGAACCCGGCGTCTTCCCGGACATGGACGGCGTCGGCCCGGTCGACGCGCTGGTCATCACCCATGGCCACAAGGATCACGTCGGCGCCATCCACCTGCGCGCGCAGGTCGGCGATCCGCCGGTCTGGGCCACCGACACGGTAAGGCGCCAGCTCGCCGGCACGGTGCCGGTGCATCCGCTGCCGCTGCACGGCGAGGCCGAGATCGCCGGCATCCGCTTCCGCACCGGCCGCAACGGACACGCCCCCGGCGGCGTCTGGCTGCACGCGGCGATCGGCGGCGGCTTCCTCTATACGGGCGACATCTCGATGGAATCGCTGCTCTACGCCTACGACCCGCCGCCGACGGCGGAGGTGGCGGTCATCGACGGCTCCTATGGCGGTTACGACGAGCCGCTGTTCGGCTGCGAGAGCGCGCTGCAGCCGTGGCTGGCAGGGCCGGTGCTGCTGCCCTGCCCGGCCGACGGGCGCGGCCCGGAACTGGCGCTGGCCGCGCTGCGCGCAGGCGCCGCGCCGGCGCTCGACAGCGCGCACCTCGCATCGCTCGCCGCGCTGCTCGGCCCCGACCGCGAGTCGGTGCGGCCGGAAGCGATCGTCGAACTGCAGACGCTACGCGCCCGGGTCGGTGCGCTCGGCACCGATCCCGACGGCGTGATGATCGCCGCCGCCGCGTCCTGCGAGGGCGGCACCGCCGGCAGCCTCGCGAGCCTGTGGGAGGCGGGGTCGCTGCCGGCCATCATCGTCACCGGCCACGCGCCCGCCGGATCGCGCGCCAAGCGCATGCTGGACTCCGGGCGCGCCGCCTACCAGCGCTGGAACGTCCATCCGCCGTTGTCCGACCAGCGTCGGCTGGTGCGCGAAATCGGCGCGCGGCTGGTATTGCCCGCCTTCGCGGGGCGGGAACATCTGGACGCCTGGATGGAAGCCTTTGCGCCGGCCCGGGTGTCGCTGGACCGCGAAACACCGCTCTGGACAGGAGAGTAAGGCCATGGCGAAGCCCGCCGTGCTGGTCACGTCGAAGCTGCCCGACGACGTCGAGGAACGCCTGAAGGCGAACTTCGCGCCCACCCTCGCCGCCATCGACGACCGCTACGATCCGAGGGAACTGCCGAAACGCGCCGCCGGCATGGACGGCCTGCTGGTGATCGCCGGGCACAGGGTCGACGCCGACACCATCGCGAAGCTGCCGGACGGGCTGCGCATCGTCGCCACCGCCTCGGTCGGATTCGAGCATGTCGACCTTGCCGCCGCGAAGGCGCGCGGCATCGCCGTCACCAACACCCCCGACGTACTGACCGACGCCACGGCGGACCTGACGCTGTTCCTGCTGCTGGGTGCGTGCCGGCGCGCGCGGGAGGCGCAGCAGCTGATCTACGCCGGCGACTGGCGCGGGATGAAGTTCACCGAGAACCTCGGCACCGATCCCGAGCGCAAGCGGCTCGGCATCCTCGGCATGGGACGGATCGGCCGCGCCGTCGCCGACCGCGCCCGCGCCTTCGGCATGGAGGTGCACTACCACAACCGCAGCCGCCTGAAGCCGGAGCATGAGAAGGGCGCGACCTACCACGACAGCGCCGAGGCGCTGCTGCCGCACAGCGACATCCTCAGCATGCACTGCCCGATGTCGCCGGAGACGGCCGACTTCCTGAACGTCGCGCGCATCGGGATGCTGCCCGAGGGCGCCATCGTGGTGAACACGGCGCGCGGCGGCATCGTCGACGACGCGGCGCTGATCGCGGCGCTGAAGAGCGGCCGGATCGCCGCAGCCGGCCTCGACGTGTTCGCCAACGAGCCGAAGCTGCACCCGGAATACCTGACGCTGCCGAACGCCTTCCTGACGCCGCACATCGGCAGCGCGACGCACGAGACCCGCTCGGCGATGGGGCACCGCGCGGTCGACAACCTCGAGGCGGTGCTGCTGCGTGGCGCCGAGCCGGGCGACCGCGTTGCCTGAAGCCGGCTACATCCAGTCGCCTACATCCAGTCGGGGGCGCCGGGGCCGTCACCCTGCCCGGACAGCGCGGCAATGTCGCCGAGCCGCACCGGCTTCACCGGAAAGCGCGGCGGCGGCGGCGGCACCGCCGCCAGCTCTACGCCGCGCTCGGCGGCAATCAGGCGGCACAGCGTCGGCGCGCACATGCGGCCCTGGCACGGCCCCATGCCGCATCGGGTGAACGCCTTGACCTGCGGCGCGTCGTGGCACCCCTCGCGCACCGCGACGCGGACCGCCCCCGCCGTCACGTCCTCGCAGCGGCAGATCACCACGTCGTCCCTCATCGGCGCCAGCGCCCACGCCGGCGGCCGGTAGAGGGCGTCGAGCAACGGCCGGATCGCCGTGTCGCGCAGTGCCGCACGGCGCAGCGGCCGGGCACGGCGGTCGCGTTCCGCCTCGTCGATGCGGCCGAGCCGGGCCAACGCGCCGAGCACGGCGATATGCCCCGACGTCTCCGCAAGACGCGCGCCGCCGATCCAGGCGCCGTCGCCGGCGACCGCGATGCCAGGCCGGTCGGTCGCGCCCCAGTCGTCGAACACTGGCCGCCAGCAGAGCTGGTCCGGGTCCCAGCGGTGCGCACAGCCGGCCGCCATCGACAGCTGCACGTTCGGGATCACGCCCTCGTGCAGCAGCAGCAGGTCAGCCTTCAGCTCCTCGGTCCGGCCGTGATGCGCGAAGCGCACGGCGCCGAGCCGTCCGTCGTCGCCGGGTACGGCCTCCAGCGCGGTGACGCCGTGGAATCGGGCGACGCCGGCGCGGCGGATCGCCGCCAGCATGCCGAGGCCCTTCTCCAGATAAGGCCGGCTGCGCAGCACCGCCTTCGGCAGCAGCGGCAGGGCGCTCCACACCCGGCCGGTCGGCGCCGTCTCCAGCAGCGCGGAGACGGGGACTCCCGCGGCGAGGAGCTGGCTCGCGACCAGCAGCAGCAGCGGCCCGTTGCCGGCCAGCACGATCTGTCCGTCGGGCAGCGCCCCGGCCTGTTTCACCAGCACCTGCGCCGCGCCCGCCGTCAGGACGCCCGGCAGCGTCCAGCCGGGGATCGGCACCGGGCGCTCGTAGGCACCGGATGCGAGCAATATCTCTTGCGCGGCGACCAGCCGCGTGCCGGCAGCGTCGGTGACCGCGAGGCGCCTGTCGGGGGTGATCTGCCAGACCGTGGCGCCGGGCATGTAGCTTGCGCCGCTGGCTCGGAAGCGCCGGACCAGTTCGCGCCCTGCGGCATAGTCGGCGCCGAACAGGTCGAGGTCGCCGGGCCGTTCCGCCGCCACGCGCTCGACGCCGCGCCATATCTGCCCGCCCGGCGCCTGCTGCTCGTCGATCAGCAGCACGTCGAGGCCGTAGCCGGCCGCCGCCACCGCCGCCGACAGGCCGGCCGGCCCGGCGCCGACGATGACGAGGTCGTGCGCCGTCTCCGCCACTCAGGCCGCCTCCGAGACATGGAAGCGCGTCGCCGTGAAGGGATAGAGTTCCGACGGCACGCCATCGTCGAGCAAGCGGTCGGCAAGGTCGAGCGCATGCGCCGCGCACAGCGTCACGCCGCTGTGGCAGGTAACGGCGAAGACGCCGCGGTGCTCGTTCGCCTCGGCGTAGACCGGCAGCTTGTCCGGCGTCATCACCCGGAGCGAGCCCCAGGCGCGGACCAGCCGCGCGCCGGCCAGCGCCGGCAGCAGCGTCACCGCGTTCGCCGCCTCCCCCGCCGTCACCGGAAGATTCGTTCCCTCGTCGTAGCCGGCCTTCTCGCTGCTCTGGCCGATCAGCACGGTGCCCTCCTCCGTCTGACGAACGCCGTTCAGCGCCACCGTCAGCATCGGCGCGAGTTTGGCCGTGGCGAGGATCTCGCCGCGTAGCGGGTACAGCGGGAGCGGGATGCCGAGCTGCGCGGCCAGCGGCGGCATGCCGAGCCCGGCGGCGATCAGCACCCGGCCGGCGTCGAGCACGCCGCCGTCGGTGTCGATGCGGTAGCCGTCGCCTTCCGGGCGCACGCCGGTCACCCTGCGGCCCGGCAGCAGCACGCCGCCGCGCGCGAGGTAGCCCGCGCGCAACGCCCGCCACAGCCTGAGCGGGTTGCACTGCGCGTCGCGCGGACAATAGCTGCCGCCGCTCACCGCCGGACCGAGGCCGGGCACCAGTGCCCGTGCCTCGACCGCGTCGAGCATCGTCAGGTCGGAGCCGGCCGGGCTGTCCTCCGCCTGCACCCGTTCGACCAGCGCGCGCCGCGCCTCCAGCGCATCGTCGCCGACGCAGCAGTGCAGGAAGCCGGGACGGTGGAAGCCGATGTCCACGCCGGTCTCCTCGCGCAGCACACCGGCTAGCTCCGGCCAGAGCTGCGACGAACGCTCGGTCCAGCAGGCGTAGGCGGGCATGCCGAAGCCCTTGCCCTGCACGGTGATGTTGCCGAAGGTGCCGCGCGTCGCGCTGAATTCGCCGGGTCCCGCGTCGACGATGACGACCGACAGCCCGCGCCGCGCCCAAGCCCAGGCGAACGCCGCCCCGACGATTCCGCCGCCGACGACCGCGACGTCGAAAGCGCCCATTGCCCGCCCGTCAGGCGGCGGGTCGCAGCGACAGGATCTCGCGCGCCTCGGCGCAGGTGGCCGGGCGGCGGCCGTGCTTCGCGGCGATCTCGACCGCGAGCTGCACCAGCTCGTGGTTGCCGGCCGCGAGCCGGTCCTTGTCGTAGCGCACGTTGTCCTCGAGGCCGGTGCGGATGTGGCCGCCGAGCTCGGCGCACCAGTCGTTGACCACGCGCTGGTACCGGCCGATGCCGGCGGCAACCCACCTGGCATCCGGTTCCAGATCCTTCGTCTCGCCGATCATGAACTCCAGCGCCTGGCGCCGCGCCGGCATCGCGTTCTTGATGGCCATCACATACTGGATGTAGAGGGGCCGCTTCAGCATGCCCTCCTCCGCCATCTCGTGCGCCTTGTAGAGCATCGACAGGTCGAACGCCTCGATCTCCGGCTTGACGTCGTATTCGAGCATCCTGCCGGCGAGGTCGTAGATCAGCTCGATCGGGTTCTCGTAGATGATCGAGGGGAAGTTGCACGAGCCGGTAGCCAGCGACGCCATGTCCGGGCGAAGCGACAGGCAGTCGCCGCGCGCCTTCGGATCGCGGCCGCGGCCGCCGGTCGAGAACTGCACGATCATGCCGGGACAGTGCTTGCGCACGCCCTCCATCACCTTGCCGAAGCGGCGCTGGTCGCTGGATGAGGATTCGTCGTCGTTGCGCACGTGGATGTGCACCAGCGACGCCCCCGCCTCATACGCGGCGTGGGTCGACTCGATCTGCTCCTCCGGCTGGGTCGGCACGGCCGGGTTGTCCTTCTTGCGCGGCACCGAGCCGGTGATCGCGCAGGCGATGATGATCGGAGACGTCATGGAACCCGCTTCCTCCCTGAACTGGCTTGTTGACCCAGAATAGCCCGCCCGGTGTCCCGGGTCAGCCTGCGCGCAGCATGTGCAAAATCAATACGCCGACCGCCCCGACCAGGCCGCCGGCGGCAACGAAGCAGCCGTTCCAGCGCATGGTCACGTCGTAGGCGGTGGTGTTGGCGAGCCGGGCGACGATCAGCGACACCGCGACGAACGGCGAGAAGTTGGTCGAGAGCGCCCAGCCGGTCATGTAGGCCACCGCCACCACCGCCGGGTCGAGGCCGTAGACGCGGGGATCGCCGAGCGCCGCGCCGACCACCGTCACCGAGATGATCGGATTGAGGCCGAGCTGCCCGGTCGCCGCGACGATCCACATCGCCACGATGGGCAGCACGATGGCGGGCAGCCCGAGGCTGCCGACGAACTGCGCCACCGCCTCGGTCGGGATGCCGGCGGCGACCATCGTGCCGGTGAACCCGGCGCCGCCGAGGATGACCACCTCCATGCGGTGCTGCGGGAACTGGGTCAGAACGTGCCGCCGCAGCCGCCGCGCGGTCAGCGCCGCCGCCTTCACCGTACGGGCGCGGCGGTACTGGATGAGTATCCACAGCACCGAGATCAGCGGCACAGTCATCGCCGTGGCGAGGATCAGGTGCGTGTCGAGCAGGTTCTCCAGCGTGATGGCGGTGCCGAGCACCAGCACGATCAGGCCGAGGATGCGCAGGTGCACCGGCCAGCGCTCGCGCGTCGCCGGCGGGCGGACGCCGCCGCTGGTCGCGGCGCGGGCCGCGCTGAAGCGGTCCATCGTCCAGCCGAGCATGTTGAGCGCGGCACCGAACAGGAAGCCGAGCGGCACCACCTGCTCCCACGAGGTGCCGGGCACGACCGACAGCACCACCACCAGCATGATCGCCAGCGGCGACCAGTTGGTGCTGTTGGCGAAGCCGCGGTAGATCGCCAGCAGCATGCGGCGCTCGCGCAGCGCCCGCACCGCCGCGTCGCCGCCGGCCGCGGAGAGGGTGTTGGCGCGCCGCACCATCTGGCCGAGCAACTCGACCGCGCCGTAGCTGAGGATCAGGGCGTAGAAATGCGCGCCCCAGGTCAGCGCCAGGTAGCGCCGCCCCGGCGGTTGCGCGATCAGGTGCTGGCCGCAGCGCCGCACCAGCGGCGAGGTCTCGGCCGCCTGCCGCAGGAAGCCGATAGCGGTGAAGAAGGCGGCGTAGAAGCAGGCGGTGTGCAACCCCTGCCGCGCGCTCTCCAGCGGCGCCGGGACGATCAGCGCCATCACCGCCGACACCGCCATCATGCAGGAGATCACCACCTTGCCCTTGTGCGGCAGCCGGCGGAACTCCAGCAGCAGGTAAGCGATCAGCGCGACGGCGCCGATCGCACCGGCCGCGGCGACGTGGCCGAGGCGGTAGACAAGGGTGGCGAAGTAGACGGTCGCCAGTGCGGCCGGCGACAGCGGCAGGGCGGTCACGGCGCGATCAGGCCGTCAGCAAGGACCAGCACGACGCTGGCGGCGATCAGGCAGAGCACGGTATGGCGTCCGTTCCAGTTCTTCATGATGTGCCAGGAACTCTGGCCGACGAAACGTGAAAGGAGTATCGCCGGAGCGGTGAGCGGGCAACGGTTTGCGCTCAGCCCCCACGCCGCCATGTAGGCGCCGGCGACGACCACGGGCGCGACTCCGAGAAGGCCGGGCGACGGCATCCCGGCGCTCAGGAAGGTCACCGCGATCAGCGGCGGCAGGCCGATCACGCCGAGGCCGACGGCGCCCCACAGCGCCGCCAGCGGCATCAGGATGCCCGGCAGGCTGCGCTCCGCGAGCAGCGCTGCCAGGGCCTCGCCGGGCACCGCGGCCGCCAGGGCGGTTCCGACCACCCCCGACATCGTCAGCAGCGACAGCTCGGTGCGCATGTTCGGGATCTGGCTCCGGACGTAGCCGGCCAGCCGTCCGGCGGTGGCCCGGGCCGCCCCGGCCGGCCCCTGGCGCCGGTACTGAGCCAGCAGCCAGCCGGCGACGACGAACGGCACTACCAGCACCATGGCGATGAACAGCCGCGTCTGCAGCAACCACTCCATCGTCAGGCCGAGGCCGAGTATCAACGCCACCAGCCCCGCGAGGCGCAGGTGGATGGTCCAGCGCTCGCCGCTCTGCGGCACCGGCGGCTGCCCGGTGCGCCGGCCGCCCGCGACCCGGTCGAGCAGCCATCCCAGCAGCATGAAGCACAGCGCCATCGTCAGGCCGAGCGGTGCGACCTGAAGCCAGTTCAGCATCGGCAGGGCGCCCAGTACCACCACCGGCATCACCGACAGCGGCGACCAGGCCATCGCGGCGGCGAAGCCGCGGAACATCGCCAGCATCATCCGCCGCTCGCGCCGCTCCCGCAACGCGGCGTCCCCGCCCGCGGCCGGTCCGGCGTTGGCGCCCTTGATCATCGCGCCGACCAGCGCCACGGCGCCGTAGTTCAGAACCATGCCGAACAGATGGCTGCCGAAGGTCAGCGCGAGGTAGCGGCGACCCGGCGGCTGGTCGAGCAGGTGTCCGCCGCCCCGCCTGACCGCCGGGGAAGTCTCCGCCGCCTCGCGCAACAAGCCCAGCACGGCGAAGAAGGACACCAGGAAGGACGAGCGGACGAGCCCGGCCCACAGCACCGCAGCCGGCTCGTCGACCGCGAGCAGGCACAGCGCCACCACCGCCACCACGCCGACCGCGACCCACCTGCCCTTCGCGGGGACGCGCGGGAACTCCAGCGCCAGATAAAGCAGCAGCGCGGCCACCGCGACCGCGCGGGCCGCGCCGACGTCGCCCAGCGCGGCGAGCAGCGTGCCGGCGACGGTGACGAGGACGATCGGCCCGGAAACGGCCGACGCCCGGTCAGAAAACGCCATAGCCGCGCAGGCCGCGCCACAGGAAGCTGACGGCGCCGAGGGCGATGACGCACTCCAGCGCCCGCGTGTGGATGTGCACGGGGATGCGGTGCACCAGCAGCCGCGACAGCGCGATGCCGGGGACGGTGCAGCAGCCTACCAGGAAGCCGATGAAGGCGAGTTCGGCGGTCAGCACGTCGAGGCCGGCGAACATCGCCGAACGCGCGCCGGTAATGCCGACGACGATCACCGCCTTGGTGCCGAGCAGGGCGGCGCCCTCGATGCCGCTGGACAGCAGCATGCTGATGATGATGACGCCGGTGTTCGCCGCCGCACCGCTGACCACGCCCATGAACGCCGAGACGGCGAGGATGCCGCCGGTTCCGAGCCGCATCTCGCGCGCCTGGAAAAGCCTGCCCTTCAGGTTGCGGCCGATCAGCACGCCCGACAGCAAGACGCCGAGCAGCACCGCGACGGCGTCCGCCGACAGCGCGTCGTAGATCAGCGTTCCTGCGAGCACGCCGGGAATCCCGGTGCACAGGCAGATCCCGGCGACCCGCCAGTGGATGTGCGACCAGAAGGCGGCGATGCGCGTCAGGTTGTTCATCGCCGCTGTCACCGCCAGCGTCGGCAGCACCGCCTTGATTCCGAGGATCGGCGCCAGGACGAGGATCAGGATCGGACCCAGGCCGAAGCCCGTGGTGCCGGCGAACACCGAGGCGACGAACGCTACGCCGACGATCATCGCGAGCGTCTGCCAGGACAGGCCGCCGATGAGGGCGGCGGTCGCCTCGATCATGCCAGGAACCCCGACCCGACGTTCAGCTCGTCCAGCCCGCGCAGCAGGAAATAGCCGCCGCCGATCACGATCAGCGCCTCCAGAACCATGGTATGGACCCTTACCGGCATGACATCGACCAGCCGGCGCGACGCCCAGACGCCCGGCACCGTGCAGGCGCTGATCAGCAGGCCGATCATCGCCAGGTCCCAGCCGAGCACGTCCAGGCCGCTGTAGGCGCCGAGCTTGGCGACGGTCATGATCATACCCGCCGCCGCCCGCGTGCCGAGCAGCACCACCCCCTCCAGCCCGCTAGACAGCAGGATGACGACGATCATCACGCCGGCGCCGGTGACGATGCCGTTGATCACGCCCCACACCGCCGACAGTCCGAACACGCCGGCCGGCGGCAGGTGCCGGCGCCGCACCTCCCCGGCACCGCGCTTCGGCATGCGGCGCGCGGCGACGGTGACGAACATGAACCCGGCGATGATCAGCGCGACGACGCCGGCCGACATCCGGGCATAAAGCATCGCGCCGAGGATCACCCCCGGCACCGCGCCGAGCGAGCAGATCAGCGCCGGCCTCCAGCGAATGCCGTCGCGATAGGTGTGCAGCCGCGCGACGTTGGTGACGAGGCCGACCACGGACATCACCGGCACCACCGCCTTGACGCCGACGACGGGGGCGATCGCCATCATGATGATCGGCATCATGCCGAACCCGGTGGTATTGCCGACGGTCGAGGCGACGAACGACACCGCGGCGATCACCGCCAGCGTGGTCCAGGAGACGCCGGCGAGCAGTGCGAGGCCGTCGCCGAGGGTAGCCGCCTCGCCCATTCAGGCGTCCGCCGCCGCCGCGGCCAGCACCCGCACGGCCTGTTCGAAGTCGGCCATCTCCATATGTTCCTTCGGGTTGTGGCTACCGTGCGGATTGCGGACGAACAGCAACGCGGTCGGCACGCCGACCTCGGCGAAGTCCTGCGCATCGTGGCCGGCGCCGCAGGGAATATCGATGTGCGGAACCCCCAGGCCGTCGCAGGCCGCCGCCAGCCGGTCGCGCAGCGCGTCGCTCATCGCAGCCGGCGAATCGCCGCGCGACGGACCGAGGTCGACCGTAACGCCGCGCCGCTCCGAGATAGCGGCGGCGCGGGCGCGCAGGAACTCGCCCATGCCGGACAGCACGGCGGCGTCGTGGCTGCGCACATCGACGGTGAAGCGGACGGTACCTGGTACCTTGTTGATGGCATGGGCCGCCGGATCGGTGCCGAGTTCGCCGACGGTGAAGACCAGGTCCTCGCCGTTCTCCTCGCGCCGCGCCCATTCCGTTTCGGCATCGCCGATCAGCTCGACCGCCGCCAGCACGGCATCATGGCGCAGACGGCGCGGAACTGCGCCGGAATGGGCATATTCGCCGGCGACGCTCGCCTCGCGGAAGCGCAGGTTGCCGCGGATGCCGGTGACGATGCCGACCGGCAGGCCGCGCTCGACCAGCACCGGGCCCTGCTCGATGTGCAGCTCGTAGAAGGCGGCGATGCCGCGCGGGTCGAGCAGCGGCCGGTTGTCGCGCAACCGGTCCGGCTCGAAACCGCATTCCGCCATGTGCTCGGCGAGACTTCGCCCCGTGTCGAGGCGCCTCGTTCCGTCGAGTACCGTCGGATCCAGCGTGCCAAGCGCCGCCCGTGCTCCGATATGCTGCGCGGCGAACCAGGCATTCTCCTCGCCGCGAATGCCCATCACCGTCACGCCGCCGGGGGGGAGCGCACCGGCGTCGCGCAGCGCCACCGCCGCGACAATCCCCGCGATCACCCCGGCCGCTCCGTCGTAGTTGCCGCCCCGCGGCACCGAATCGAGATGCGAGCCGACGAAGACAGGCCTGCCGGCCGCATCCTTGCCGCGGGCGTGCAGGTAAAGGTTGCCGGCCGCGTCGACGCGCCGCTCCAGGCCCAGTTCGTCGCCCGCCGCGGCGATGATGTCGTGCGCCGCCTGCTCGCCCGCGCCATAGGTCGCGCGGGTGATGCCGACGCCGTCGAAGGTCGCCTCGTGCAGGCGCCGGAACAGCGTCGCGGCTAGGGGCATGGCCGCGTCGAGCGCGGCGGAAAGCGCAGTGGGCATCGCGTGTGCTGTCGGAACCGGGCTCAGGATGAGCCGATCATACTCCCGCACTACAGCGAAGCCCAAGGGACTCGGACCGGAAAATCATGGCCCGGTAGCTAGCATGTCAGTTTTATGACAGCATCTATACGTCCTCGCCTTTATGGCTTGCGTTTCCGGTATCGCGGGAGGTTCCTCCGATAGAAGGCTCGCGTTTCCTCGTCGACCTGGCGGGTGCCGTAGCCCTGCTGCTGTGGGGGCTGCGGATGGTGCGGACCGGAATAAACCGGTCCTACGGCGGCCACCTCCGCCGCGTGCTGTCGCAGTCTCTCGACCACCGCGCGACTGCCTTCCTGGCCGGCTTCGGCGTCACCGCCATCCTGCAGAGCAGCACCGCGACGGCCCTGATGACGGCGTCCTTCGCAGGACAGGGGCTGATCGCCACCGGCACGGCGCTGGTGGTGATGCTGGGCGCCGACGTCGGCACCGCCTTCGTCGCGCGCGTGCTGTCGTTCGACATCCACTGGCTGTCGCCCATGCTTCTGGTGGTCGGGCTGCTGTCGTTCATCTGGGCCGGCCCGACCCGCGTACGCGACCTCGGGCGCGTCTGGATCGGCCTGGGGCTGATGCTGCTGGCGCTGCGGCTGATCGTCGGCGCGTCGCAACCCCTCGGCCATTCCGCCGTGGTGATCGAGGTGCTGGCCGCGCTGGCCGACGATCCGCTGCTGGCGGTGCTGCTGGGCGCCTTGCTGACGGCGGCACTGCATTCCAGCCTCGCCTTCGTGCTGATGGCGGCGTCGCTGGCGGGCACCGGCGTGATCCCGGTGCAGCTCGGCCTGCTGCTGGTGCTGGGCGCCAACATCGGGGGCACCCTACCGCCGACGTTGGCGACCTGGGCCGGCGGCCCGCCGGCGCGGCGGGTGACGCTGGGCAATGCCGGGTTCAAGTGCAGCGCCGCGCTGGTCGCTGCGCTGGCACTGGATCCGGTGCACGAGGCACTAAGCTGGATCGTCAGCGCACCCGCCGCGGCCGTCGCGACCTTTCATGTGGCCTTCAACCTCGCCACCGCGCTGGTCTTCATCGGCCTGACCGGGCTGATCGGCCGGCTGGCGGAGCGGCTGCTGCCCGACCGGCCGATCGCCGGCGACGAGGCACGCCCCATCTATCTGGACGAGAACGCACTGGAGACGCCATCGGTGGCGCTGGCCTGCGCCTCGCGCGAAATCATGCGCATGGCCGATACGCTGAAGGAGATGCTGGAATTGACGCGCGCGGCGCTGTCGAACGACGATCGCCGGGCGCTGGTCCGCGTCGGCGAACTGGACGACGTGCTCGACAACCTCAACGAGGCGGTGAAGCTGTACCTGACGCGGCTTAGCCGCGAGGCGCAACAGGACAAGGACAGCCGCCGGGGCAGCGAGATCCTGCTGTTCGCCACCAACCTCGAGCATGCCGGCGACATCATCGACAAGAGCCTGGCCGACATCGTCCGGCGCAAGCTGAAGCACAAGCTGCACTTTTCCGACCAGGGTATGGCCGAGATCAACGCGGTCTACGACCGCGTCGAGGAGAACCTGACCCTCGCCACCAGCGTGTTCCTGACCGCCGACATCCCGGCCGCGCGGCGGCTGGTGTCGGAGAAGGCGGAACTGCGCCGGCTGGAGCTCGAGGCCGGGCGCAACCACCTGGAGCGGCTGAGCGAACGCCTTGCCGAGAGCATCCAGACCAGCGCCCTGCACATGGATGTCGTCCGGGACCTGCGGCACATCAACTCGCACCTGGTCTCGGCCGCCTATCCGTTGCTCGACGCGGCGGGGCTGCTGCGCGACACCCGCCTCCGCAAGGCGCGGCCGGCGATCGGCTGATCGCTCAGGCCGCCTCGGCGCCGTAGTAGAGGGTGACGACGTGCTTCGCCTCGGCGAAGAACAGCCAGCGCTGCACCAGCGCGCCGGCGGTGACGCACAGGACGGCGAGCCAGGCGCACAGCACCACCGCCCACCACGGCGCGAAGAACGACAGCGCCATCAGCACGATCGGTGCGCCGGCGAGCAGCACCGTGGAAATGGTGCGCAGCCGCTCGGCATGCTTGCGCGCGACCTTGTAGCCCATCTCGCGCATCAGGTAGTTCGATTGGCTGTGCGGCGCGTCGAGCAGCCGCACCTTGCCCAAGTTACCGACTCCGGTCGCCGTCTCCGGCGTGCTCCCGGACGGGTTGGTGTCGATGAAGTTCCAGTAGCCGCGCTTGACGGCGAATGCGGCGAGCGCCAGCAGCATCAGCAGGCCGAGGGCGGTCGGCCAGAACGCGCCGACCGACACCATCACCGCATGCAGCCAGGCGATGCCGGTCTCCAGCGACAGCACGATGTAGGCGGGCACCACCCAGCCGTTGCTCCACGCCCGGATGGTCTTCAGCGAGGCGTAGATCATGGCGGTGCAGATCACCGTGACCAGCGCGCAGGCCGCGGTGATCAGACCGAGCCAGGCGAGCGCCGCCCGGTCCGGCTCGAAGAAGGTGAAGGCCAGCGCGAACAGGCCGGCCGGCACGTAGGTGGCGACGGAGGCGACCCCTTCGCGCGACAGCCAGGACGACCGCCACTGCGAGAACGCCCGCCACGCCCGCTCGGGATGGCCGAGATGCGCGGTCGAGGACAGCAGCCCGGCAGTGACCAGCGTCAGCGCGACGCCGAAGCCGGCGAGGCCGAGCCGCAGGTCCGGCTCCACGGTGCCAAACGCCGCGAGGATGCCGAGCAGCATCAGCATGCCGTAGCCGGCGCCCGACGCCGTGGTGAAGAAGATGACCGAGAATGCCGGATGCACGCGCCGGTCCCCTTCAGCGTGAAAGCATGCGGTCGACCCAGCCGAGGAATCCGCCC
>JBBDQX010000207.1:0-19601 GCA_040905765.1 Acetobacterales bacterium | reverse complement strand
GCACGGCGAGGTAGCCCACGACCAGTGCCAGCGCAACCGGAAAAGCGGCCAGCAGCGCGAGCTGCAGCGGCGAGAGGATCTGTCGGACGAGGCCGCTGCCGAGACGCATGCGCGCGGCGACCCCGTCGGCGAAGAACACCAGCCCCAGCGCCAGCAGCGCGAGGCCGAGCGCGGCCGGCATGCGCGACAGCCACTGCGCGGTGACCAGCGCCATCAGCGCGCCGCCGCCGCCGAGCAGCGCCGCGCTGCCAAAGGCGAAGCGCGGCCCCGGCCAGTTCCACACCAGGAAGCCGAGCGCAGAGGCGGCCACGGCAAGCGCCGCCAGCAGGTAGAAGTCGCCGCCGTTGAGCCAGGCGAGCCCGGCGACGCCGAGCGCGGCCATCGCCAGCATCACCGCCGGCGACCGCGCGTCCTCGACCGGCCGGCCGAGACGCAGCAGCACCACCGCCCAGGCGGCGAACAGGGGCGCCGCGTCATAGAGGAACGCCAGCCGCGCGACCCCCGCGAACGGGGCGCCGAGCAGCCACCACACCGCGACCGCCGAGCAAAGCAGCGTCACCGCCGCCCGCACGCCGCGCCCGGGCGCGGCCGCGTCGACGGCGAGGCCGATCAGCAGGCCCGCTGCTACAGCATACGGAACCAAGTGATGCAGATGGCGAGCCGATACTTCGGGCAGGCCCTGGAACCAAATCGATAAGAAGGTCAGGACGCCGATGCCGATGCCCGCGCCGGCGAGCTGCGCGCCGCGCCCCGACCCGCCGATCAGGCGGATCGCCAGCGTGGCCAGCGCGGCGGCGGCGAAGGCGGCGGCGATGCCGAAGCCGACATGCGCGACGATGGTCTGGATCATGGACATGCTGCGGTCACGGCAGGAGGGCCGGCACAGTACCGCGGCCCCGCCGTAGTGCCAACAGCACCGCCAGCCGCGCAGCCGGCCGGGCCGGCGCTATTCGGACCGGCTCGGCAGCGCCGGGATGTCCTTGAGATAGGCGGCAATGGCGGCGCGGTCGTCGTCCGACAGGTTGCCGGTGCCGTGCTCGATGACCTCCGCCATGGCGCCGCCTGCGAAGTCGCCGTCGGGCGTCATGCCGAAGTCGAGATAGGTGGCGATGTCGTCCTCGCTCCAACCGGCGATGCCGGAGTCGTGCGGGGTGATGTTGGGCACCGGCTCGTTTCCAGCGCCGTGCGGGTTACCGGCGAGATGGTAGTCGTCCTTGCGCCCGCCGAGGAAATTGCGCGGCGTATGGCATTCGCCGCAATGGGCGAGCGCGCGCACCAGATAGGCGCCGCGGTTCCACTGCGCGCTCTTGCCCGGATCGGGCTCGAAGCGGCCGGGCTCGAAGAACATCCACTTCCAGCCGCCGGCGAGGAAGCGCCAGCCGAACGGCGGGGGCACGTCATGCGCCCGGTTCGGCGTGTCCGCGGGCTCCACCGTCTGCAGCCATGCCCACAGGTCGCGGATGTCCGCCTCGCTCATCTGGGTGTAGGACGGATAGGGAAAGGCCGGAAAGAAGTGCGCGCCGCCCGGGGAAACGCCGCGATGCAGCGCCGCGATCAGGTCCTCGACGGTCCAGCGGCCGATACCGTATTCCGGGTGCGGCGTGATGTTGGGAGCGTAGAAGGTGCCGAACGGCGTCTCCAGCGCGCGGCCGCCGGCGAGCGATGCCCCCCCGCCCTTGCGGTCGGTGTGGCAGCTCTCGCAGCCGGCGGCGTGGAAGACGTACTCCCCGCGCGCCACGGCGTCGCCGTCGGCCGGCTGGGCCAGGGCCGGTAAGGCGACGGCGAAGGCCGCCAGAAGCATGGCGGCCCGGAGAATGCGGTTCGTCACCATCGGGGCGGAAGCCGTCGCGACATGGGCGACGCGCCCGGGAGCCGGGCCACCCCGCATCCTCCGTTCGTCCGTTCGGCTACTTCTTCGGACCGCGGTATCCCTTGTGGCAGTCGCCGCAGGCCGAACCGACCGCGCCGAACGATGCCTTCACAGCGTCGGCGTCGCCGGCCTTCGCCGCCATCAGCATCTTGTTGCTGGCCTCGGCGAGCGCCTTGGCGTCGGCCTCGAAATCCGACCACATCGTCCAGATCTCGGCCTTGGCACGGGACTTCTCGGTCATCGAGTTGGCGGGGAACATGCTCGGGATGTTCATCGCCACGGTGTGGATGTTGTCGGCCGCGGCGACGACCTCGGACATGCTGCCCTGGTTTTCCTTCACGAAGGCGGCCAGCGTCTTCATGCTGCCGCTGAGCGATTCCATCGCCTTGTGACGGCTTTCGTAGGCCGCCATGGCATCCTGCGCCTGCACCGGCAGGACCGCCTGGCCGACGGCCAGAGCCGCCGCCGCGGCCACGCCGAAGAGGAATATCCGTTTCATTTGCGTCCCCACGCTCCTGTTGCTTCGCCCTCTGGGGGCGGTCGGATAGTACCAGCAGGTCTGCAACCCTCACAGGCGGCACCCGGAAGCGCCGCTTCACGAATCCGTGAGGGAATTCCGCCACCAGCCGTGGTAGGCAACGGCCCTTCCTGGCAACCATGGGCAGCCTCGCCATGCCTCATCCCGCCCCGATCGACGCGCTCTGCGTGTTCTGCGGCTCGTCCCGCGGCGCCGATCCGCGGCATGCCGGGGACGCCGCACGGCTGGGCCGCATCCTCGCCGAGAACGACGTCCGGCTGGTGTTCGGTGGCGGGCTGAACGGGCTGATGGGGGTGATGGCGGACGCGGCGCTGGACGCCGGCGGCCTCGTCACCGGGGTGATCCCGCATCACCTCGTGAACCGGGAGGTGGCGCACCGCGGCGTCAGCGAACTGATCGAGGTCGACACCATGCACGCCCGCAAGCAGCGCATGTTCGAGCTGTCGGACGCGGTGGCTGTGCTGCCGGGCGGCATCGGCACGCTGGACGAGACCGTCGAGATGCTGTCGTGGAAGCAGCTCGGCCTGCACGGCAAGCCGGTGGTGCTGGTGGATTCCGGCGGCTACTGGCGGCCGTTCGCGGCGCTGCTCGACGCTTTCGTCGAGAACGGCTTCGCGCGGCCGGCGATCCGCGAGCTGTTCCTGTCGGTCGGCGACGTCGGCGACGTGCTGCCGGCCATAGCGACGGCCCGCGAGGCGGCCGTCCCGTCCCGCCCGGAACTGTTCTAGCCGGCCCTGCCCGCCGCCGCCGCGGTCTTGCGTCGGACGGCGGCGATGCTATGTTGCCCGCCGGTTTTCAACGGATTCCGACTCCCACAGCGCCGGTTGAATCACAATGCCCCGTCCCTGCGGCGGGAGCCCCATCACGCGGAAGGTCCAAGGCATGGCAAAGATCAAGGTCAAGAACCCGGTCGTCGAGCTCGACGGCGACGAGATGACGCGGGTCATCTGGGCGCTGATCAAGGAGAAGCTGATCCTCCCCTACCTCGACATCGACCTGAAGTACTACGACCTCGGCATCGAGGGCCGCGACAAGACCGACGACAAGGTCACCGTCGAGGCGGCGAAGGCCATCGCCGAGCACCGCGTCGGCGTGAAGTGCGCCGGCATCACGCCGGACGAGGCGCGGGTGAAGGAATTCGGCCTCAAGCGGATGTACAAGTCGCCGAACGGCACCATCCGCAATATCCTCGGCGGCACCATCTTCCGCGAGTCGATCATCTGCAAGAACGTGCCGCGGCTGATCCCGCAGTGGACCCGGCCGATCATCATCGGCCGCCACGCCTACGGCGACATCTACAAGGCCGAGGACTTCATCGTCCCCGGGCCGGGCAAGGTGACGATCCGCTACGAGCCGGAAGGCGGCGGCGAGGGCTTCGAGAAGGTGGTGCACGACTTCAAGGGCCCCGGCATCGCCATGGGCATGTACAACCTCGACGACTCGATCGAGGGCTTCGCGCGGGCCTGCTTCAACTTCGCGCTGCAGCGCGACTACCCGCTCTACCTGTCGACCAAGAACACCATCCTCAAGGTCTATGACGGGCGCTTCAAGGACATCTTCCAGCGCATCTACGACGAGGAATTCAGGAAGGAGTTCGAGTCCAGGAAGCTGACCTACGAGCACCGGCTGATCGACGACATGGTCGCCTCGGCGCTGAAGTGGGACGGCGGCTTCGTGTGGGCCTGCAAGAACTACGACGGCGACACCCAGTCCGACCAGGTCGCGCAGGGCTACGGCTCGCTCGGCATGATGACCTCGGTGCTGCTGACGCCGGACGGCAAGACCATCGAGGCGGAGGCCGCGCACGGCACGGTGACGCGCCACTTCCGCCAGTGGCAGGCGGGCAACGAGACCTCGACCAACCCGATCGCCTCGATCTTCGCCTGGACCCGCGGCCTGAAGTACCGCGGCGAGTTCGACGGCACGCCGGAAGTGGTCAAGTTCGCCGAGACGCTCGAGACGGTCTGCATCGGCTGCGTCGAGAAGGGCTTCATGACCAAGGACCTGGCGCTGCTGGTCGGCCCCGACCAGAAGTGGCTGAACACCCAGGCGTTCATGGACAAGATCGGCCACGAACTGGCCGCCGCGCTGAAGTAGCGGCCGCCACGCCACCGCGTACGGAAGGGCCCGGCGGGCGTACCGCCGGGCCCTTTTGCGTTCGCGGCTTTTGCGTCAAGCTTGCGGCATGGTCCTGACCGTCCTCGACGCTGCCGCCTTCCTGTGGTTCCTGCTGTGCTGGATCGGCTACGCGCTGGTGGTCGACTACAGCCCGCTACGCCACCGCTCCGTGGTGGCGGCGATGGACTATTACCGGCAGGAGTGGATTCGCCAGTGCGTGCGGCGCGACAACCGCATGCCCGACGTCAACATCCTGCGCAGCCTGCAGCGCAGCGTGCAGTTCTACGCCACCACGACGATGTTCGTGCTCGCCGGCCTCGTCGCCGTGCTCGGCTCGGCGGATAAGGCGATGACGCTGCTGCGCGAGGTCGAGTTCCTGGCGCCGGTCGGCCGGCTGACGCTCGAGGTCAAGCTGGTCGTGCTGCTGGTGATGTTCATCTACGCGTTCTTCAAGTTCTCGTGGTCGAACCGCCTGTACAACTACACGGCGGTCGCCATCGGCGCGATCCCGCCGGCGGCCGAGTGCACCGAGATGCCGGAGCGGGCCGCCGGGCCGGCGGCGGAGCTGGTCTGCCGGGCCACGCGCCACTTCACCAGCGGGCTGCGCGCCTACTATTTCGGACTGGGGCTGCTGAGCTGGTTCGTCCACCCGCTGGCGTTCATCGCCGCAAGCGCGCTGGTCGTGGCGGTGCTGTTCCGGCGCGAGTTCCGGTCCGGCGCGCTGCGCAAGATGAACGAGCGGTAGGACTCTTTCGAAGGGGACGCACCGGCGAAGGGGACGCACCGGCCCGCCTTTGCCTCAAATCACGCGGCGACGAGGTCCTTGAGCCGCGCCTCTATGGCCGGCAGCGCGGCATCCGGCTTGTCTCCCGGGCCGCCGGCCTGCGCCATGTCGGGGCGGCCGCCGCCGCCCTTGCCGCCGAGCGCGGCGGCGCCGGCGCGCACCAGGTCGACGGCATCGACCCGGTCGGTCAGGTCGGCGGTGACGCCGACGACCAGCGACGCCTTGCCGTCGTCCACCGACAGCAGCGCGACGACGCCGCTGCCCAGCTTCTGCTTCAGCTCGTCGGCGAGGCCCTTCAGGGCGCGCGCCGGCACGCCGTCGACGCGGCGCGCGGCGAGGCGGATGCCGGAGACCTCGCGCACCTCCTGCGCGGCACCGCCGCCGCCGCCGGACGCCATCTTCCGGCGCAGGTCGGTGAGTTCGCGCTCCAGCCGGCGGCGTTCCTCGAGCAGCGCGGCGACGCGCTCGGGCAGTTCGCGCGGGGTGACGCGCAGCGCCTCGGCGGCGCGGCGAAGGGTGTCTTCCTCGTCCTCGACGTACTTCAGCGCCACGGCGCCGGTCAGCGCCTCGATGCGGCGCACGCCGCTGGAGACCGCGCCCTCGGAGACGATCTTGAACAGGCCGATGTCGCCGGTGCGCCGGACGTGGGTGCCGCCGCACAGCTCGATGGAATAGTGGCCGCCGCGCCCGGTCGCGTCGGGATCGGTGCCCATCGAGACGACGCGCACCTCCTCGCCGTACTTCTCGCCGAACAGCGCCATCGCGCCCTCGGCCATCGCGTCCTCCTGCCCCATCAGGCGGGTGACGACCGGCTCGTTGGCGCGAATCCGCGCGTTGACCTCGGCCTCGACGGCGTCGAGGTCGGCGCCGCCGACCGGCGTCGGGTTGGAGACGTCGAAGCGCAACCGCTCGGGCGCCACCAGCGAGCCCTTCTGCGCCACATGGCTGCCGATCCGCCGGCGCAGCGCCTCGTGCAGCAGGTGGGTGGCGGAATGGTGGGCGCGGATGGCGTCGCGGCGGGTGCCGTCGACGCGCAGTTCCACCGCCTCGCCGACCCTCGCCTCGCCGCGGCGCACGGTGCCAAGATGGACGAACAGGTCGCCGAGCCGCTTCTGCGTGTCGGTGACGACGATCTCGACGCCGTCGGCGGCGAAGACGATGCCGCTGTCGCCGACCTGGCCGCCGGATTCGCCGTAGAACGGCGTCTGGTTGACCATCAGCGCGACCTCGGTGCCGGCCGCGGCGCTGTCGACCGGCTGGCCGTCGACCACGAGGGCGCGGATGACGCCCTCGGCGGCCAGCGTGTCGTAGCCGAGGAACTCGGTCGCGCCGACCTTGTCGCGCAGCTCGAACCAGACGCGCTCGGTCGCCGCCTCGCCGGACCCGGCCCAGGCGGCGCGCGCCTTGGCCCGCTGCGCGTCCATCGCCGCGTCGAAGCCGGCGGTGTCGACGCCGCGGCCCTCGGCGCGCAGCGCGTCCTGCGTCAGGTCGAGCGGGAAGCCGAAGGTGTCGTACAGCTTGAAGGCGACCGCGCCGGGCAGCGGCGCATCCGCCGGCAGCTTCGCCTTCTCCTCCTCCAGCAGCGTCAGGCCGCGGTCGAGCATCTGGCGGAAGCGGGTCTCCTCCAGCTTCAGGGTCTCGGTGATCAGGCCGCCGGCCTGCTGCAGCTCGGGGAAGGCATCGCCCATCCGGCGCTGCAGCGCCGGCACCAGCCGCCACAGCACCGGCTCGGCGGCGCCCAGCATGCTGACGTGACGCATGGCGCGGCGCATGATCCGGCGCAGCACGTAGCCGCGACCCTCGTTCGACGGCAGCACGCCGTCGGCGATCAGGAAGCTGCCGGCGCGCAGGTGGTCGGCGATGACGCGGTGCGAGACGGCGCCGGGGCCGTCCGGGTCGGTGCCCGTCGCCTCGGCCGAGGCCTCGATCAGCGCGCGCATCAGGTCGATGTCGTAGTTGTCGTGCGTGCCCTGCAGCACGGCGGCGATGCGCTCCAGCCCCATGCCGGTGTCGATGGAGGGACGCGGCAGATCGACACGCTCGTCCGGCGTCACCTGCTCGAACTGCATGAACACGAGGTTCCAGATCTCGACCCAGCGGTCGCCGTCCTCGTCGGGCGAGCCCGGCGGTCCGCCGGGGATATGCTCGCCGTGATCGTAGAAGATCTCGGAGCACGGGCCGCAGGGGCCGGTGTCGCCCATCGCCCAGAAGTTGTCCGACGTCGGAATGCGGATGATGCGTTCGTCCGGCAGGCCGGCGATCTTGCGCCACAGCGCGTGGGCGTCGTCGTCCTCGGCGTAGACGGTGACGCAGAGCCGCTCCTTCGCCAGGCCGAATTCCTTCGTCACCAGGTTCCAGGCCAGCTCGATCGCGCGCTCCTTGAAATAGTCGCCGAACGAGAAGTTGCCGAGCATCTCGAAGAAGGTGTGGTGGCGCGCCGTGTAGCCGACGTTCTCGAGGTCGTTGTGCTTGCCGCCGGCGCGCACGCATTTCTGCGAGGTGGCGGCGCGCGAATAGGGGCGTTTCTCGACGCCGGTAAAGACGTTCTTGAACTGCACCATGCCGGCGTTGGTGAACATCAGCGTCGGGTCGTTGCGCGGCACGAGCGGGCTCGAGTCCACGACCTGGTGGTCATGGCGCGCGAAGTAGCCGAGGAACGCGGCGCGGATGTCGCTGGTGCTGGTCATCGACGGACAGTTCCAGGTGAGAACGCATGGCCGCGCCGCCGCCCGGAAGGGCGCGACGCGGCCGAAAAAGGTGCGGTGCTTTTAGCGCCGGCGCAAGGGGGTGTCCAGCGACGCCCCCTCACCGCGCCGGGCGCCCGGATGACGCTAGATCATCATCGGATCGGATGGAATCGCCTGCGGCGATCCTGCCGTCCGATAAAGACGATCTATCCGCTTGCGAAAATAGAGCAAATTTATCGCTTCCCCCGGAACCTGCGGTTCCGGGGGAAGCGATTTTGCTCTAGTCTTCGGGACCGGCGGCCTCGGCCGGGTCGACGTCCGGCGCGTCGCCGGGATCGGCCAGCATCGCCTCGGCGACGAGGCCGGCGTCCTTGCGGATCGCCTGCTCGATGCGCTGCGCGATCTCGGGGTTGTCGCGCAGGAACTGCTTGGCGTTCTCGCGGCCCTGGCCGATGCGCTGGTCGAAGCAGGAGAACCACGAGCCGGACTTCTCCACCACCCCGGCCTTGACGCCGAGGTCGAGCAGTTCGCCGGTCTTGGAAATGCCCTCGCCGTACATGATGTCGAACTCGACGGTGCGGAACGGCGGCGCCAGCTTGTTCTTCACCACCTTGACGCGGGTCTGGTTGCCGACCACCTCGTCGCGGTCCTTGATCTGGCCGATGCGGCGGATGTCGAGACGGATCGAGGCGTAGAACTTCAGCGCGTTGCCGCCGGTCGTGGTCTCGGGGTTGCCGAACATCACGCCGATCTTCATGCGCAGCTGGTTGATGAAGATGATGGTGGTGTGCGACCGCGACACCGAGGCGGTCAGCTTGCGCAGCGCCTGGCTCATCAGCCGGGCCTGCAGGCCGGGCAGCGAGTCGCCCATCTCGCCCTCGAGCTCGGCGCGCGGCACCAGCGCCGCGACGCTGTCGATCACCAGCAGGTCGATGGCGCCGGACCGCACCAGCGTGTCGGCGATCTCGAGCGCCTGTTCGCCGGCGTCGGGCTGCGAGATCAGCAGGTCGTCGACCTTGCAGCCGAGCTTGCGGGCATAGGAGGGATCGAGCGCGTGTTCGGCGTCGATGAAGGCGCAGTTGCCGCCGAGCTTCTGGCTCTCGGCCACCGCGTGCAGCGCCAGCGTCGTCTTGCCCGAGCTCTCGGGGCCGTAGATCTCGACGATGCGGCCGCGCGGCAGGCCGCCGATGCCGAGCGCGATCGCGAGGCCGATCGAGCCGGTCGAGAAGACCTCGGTCTCCACCGCCTGGTCGGAGCCGAGCCGCATGATCGAGCCCTTGCCGAAGGACCGCTCGATCTGGCTGACCGCGGCCTCAAGGGCCTTCTTCTTGTCCATGCCGCCGTTGTCCACCGCCCTCAGTGCCGTCACGCTCATCTCGCGGGCCTCCTTATTCCACAGGGTTCAAAGGGGTGCAACCGCACCAATGTACGCGCTTTGTTCTCGTGCGCAAGCGATATCGTTAGTGCATTGTTTCTGTGAATGGATTTCCGTCATGTTCATATGGCGTTCGCATCGGAGCCTGGCGCATTTATCCCCTTCCCCTATGTACAGGCGGGAGGGATGTGATATGACTCTCCTGTTTTTTGCACAGCGCGAAGGGGGAGTGCGGTGCCGGACGAGCGAACCCTTAACTTTCGAGTTTGGCAAAAAGCAGGGGCCTCTACCCTCCGATTCGCCAAACGTCATGTATGGGGCGGGGGCATCGTCCTCGGACTGTGGGTCGCCGGGTCTCTCATCTACGGCTCCATCAAAGGATGGCCGGCGGTGATGGATGAGTTCTGGATATTTTCTTCTTACACGATTCTGCCGGTCTTTGGGTTTTTGGTGACGTTGTTTCTATGGAACCTATGGCTGGCTCCAACTCGGATCATGCTGACTGAGATTGAAAGTGTTAAAACGGCCACACGCGGAAGCGGCCAACCGCAGTCGGCGCTAGCTATGGTGGATTTTGAGCCGCCAAATTATGCCGCGTGGCGTTTGGATGAATACAGCGTAGTAGACGCAGCATTTCTTTGGGTGGGTGAAACACCTAAAACGTCTAATATGCTTCATGGTGATGCATTGGGTCGATTTAAAATGTTGCAGAGTGCAATTCGGAGAGGTGACCTTCCGGCCTACGTGCCGCAACCAGATGGAGAGTACTTTCAAACAAATGATGTGCGAGAAGTAACTGTCGTGAGATATGATGAGTTGCTGGAATTTGCCGAAAAACGTGGTGAGCAGCCGCAGTTTTTGCAGAGATAAACAATCGGTCAATATCTGACGGCGGGATTTACTAGTGTGAGAGGCGGACATGGCACCGGCTGAAGTGTCCTTAACAACACGAAGACCAGAGCCTCCTGCGGCGGATTTTGCTTTCTATATCGATTTCAAGAAAGGCATAGGGCCCGCGTCGAGGGTGTTCTCGGCTACTCATGATTTCGTTAAAGCATGTGAACGGCTTGACCGCGAGTTGGTTACCTCGATTGATGCTAATATCGAGACCGTAATGGTACTCGAAGACATCGAAGCAGCTTCTTTAAAGACGTGGCTCCGAAGCAGCTTACGAGCTACCGACGACCAAGCACTGAAAGATTTGGACTGGAGACCGCAAGTCGGTAAATATTTAGTGCGTGCCAAATACGCGGTTTTAAGGTGGATAGACAATAGAGATTCACCTAAGGACCTTCCGGCGCTCGGGAGAGAAATACAGGCTTTGGCCGCTGAAACTGATGTACGGCATTTGCCCGATTATACGCCTATTAGCCCTAACGCCTTGATAGCGGCAGTGAAAGACTTTCAAGGCGTGAAGGACCATCTCGTGGAGGGCGACAAGGCATCGATAATTGCGCCGTCTGGTGAACAAGTGGATTTCAATCTCTCTTTTAGGATTGACGTTGAAAACATTGAAGAACTGGCAGTACGAGAAACCCAAGTTCATTCCGTACCGTCAATGGTGCTTATTGTCAGAAAACCAGATTATTTGGGTACCAGCATGTGGGATCTTCGCCACGGCCGGAAGCCGATATCCGCTAGAGTCGAAGACGACAGGTGGCTTGGTGAGTTTCAGGGCCGACGTATCGATGTTCGGCCAGGAGACGCCTTGAAGTGCAAGGTTCGCATCGAGATGGCGTATGGTCATGATAATGAGCTAATTAGAGAGAAGTATTTCGTAGAGGAAGTCCAATCTGTTCTCGAAAATCAGTACCAGCAATCCTCATTCCTAGAGGATAGGAGCCAGTAATGGCGGCGGGGAAACACCTGAGCCTTGAGGAAGCCCGGAAACAGGGGCTTCTCAAGCGGTTCCAGCAGGAGCATTCGGCCGAAGGCGATGAAAATACCTTCAACCGGCTTCTAAAAGTTATGGCTTCGGGAAAGCCCGCAGCAGGAACTCGAACATCAACTCGGGGTTCTTCCGAAGATTGAAACGATACTCGAACTCCCCCAAGTACTTTGGCAGGTGCTTCCGCGAAACCCAGACATGGGTGCCGTTGATGCCGCGCTTTAGCCAAGCCCAGAAGCCTTCAATGGTGTTGGTGTGAACGGGGCCGCGAACGTACTCGCCCTTCCGGTGATTGACGGTGCCGTGCCGGTAGCCTTCCTCGGGAAGATCGCCGAACGCCTTGGCTTCGTCCGTCGCAACCTTGGAGCCGCGCTTAACCCATTCGAGGATGTGCGGCATGACCGTAAGGGAGCGGCGGTCCTTGAGGACGCGAGTAACAATCTCGCCCTGCCGCTCGACCATGCCAAGGACCACGTACTTGTCATCCTGGCCCCGCTTGTCCTTGCCGCCAATGAACGCCTTGTCGATTTCGACAACGCGCCGCCCGCCGATCTTCGTGTCGTCGTCAACCCAGCCCATGTACTTGCGGATTTCGTGACCGATGCGCCACGCTGTCTTGTAGGTCACGCCAAGCTGGCGCTGGATTTCCTTCGCGGAAACGCCGTTGCGCGTCGTGGTAAACATGAACATCGCATAGAACCACTTTTGCAGCGGCGTCCGCGTGCGGGCGAAGGGCGTTCCCGCCATCGGGTGGACGTGGTGGCCGCACCACTGGCACTGGAACGCCGGCTCCTTGCGGATGCGCGACCAGCGGGTGTGCTTGCCGCACTTGGGGCATTCGCCCTCCATGCCGTAGCGCACCTCCATCAAGTGATTCAGGCACGCCTCGTCGTCCGGGAACCGCTTGAAAAACTCAGTGATCGTAAAGGTCTTGGCCATCTGTCTCTCCCTTCACCCTTAATATGGGCATCAGGAGTACATAGGTCAAGGGGATATATGCGGAGCCTGGCGCGCCCTACCCCGCCCGCGGTCCCGCCGCGGCGAGTTCCCTGACGGTGTCGAGCAGGTCGGCGACGGCGAAGGGCTTGGCGAGGAAGCGGACCGTCTCGCCGAGGGCGAACTGGTTGCCGAGCGCCTCCTCGGCGTAGCCGGAGACCAGCACCACCTGCACCGCGGGGGTGCGCTCGCGCACCATGCGCACCAGCGTCGGGCCGTCGATGCCCGGCATCACCACGTCGCTGACCAGCACGTCGATCGGGCGCGGCGCGGCCTCCAGCGCGGCCAGCGCGGTCTCGCCGTCCTCCGCCGCCAGCACCTCGAAGCCGGCGAGGCCGAGCGCCTTCTCGGCGAGGCGGCGGACGGCGTCCTCGTCCTCGACCAGCAGCACCAGCGCACCCGCCCCGTCCCCCTCGGCCGGGACGACCGCCCGCGGCGGCGGCGGCACGGCGGCGGCGGCGGCGTCGAGCGCCGGCAGGTAGATGCGGAAGCGCGCGCCCCGCCCGGGCGTGCTGTCGACGGCGATGTGGCCGCCGGTCTGCCTGACGATGCCGTAGACCGAAGACAGGCCGAGGCCGATGCCCTTGCCGGCCTCCTTGGTGGTGAAGAACGGGTCGAAGATGCGGTCGATATGCTCAGGCGCGATGCCCTTGCCCTCGTCCGCCACCTCGACCATGACGTACTCGCCGGGCGGCATCTCGTCGTCGCCGCGCACCACGGGCCGGGTCGTGCGGACGTCGTCGGTGCGGATGGACAGCCGACCGCCGTTCGGCATGGCGTCGCGGGCGTTGACCGCGAGGTTGACGATGATGCGGTCGAACTCGGTGGGGTCGACACGGACCGGACGGACGTCGGGGCGGAGGTCGAGTTCCAGCCCCACCGTCTCGCCGATCACCCGCACCAGCATCGCCGACAGCTCGGACAGCAGCGCGTTCACCTGCACCACACGCGGCTGCAGCGTCTGCTGGCGCGAGAAGGCGAGCAGCTGGCGCACCAGGCTGGAAGCGCGCTCGCCGTTCTGGCGGATCTGCAGCAGGTCGTCGTGCGAGGCATCGTCCGGGCCGTGGCGGGCGAGCAGCAGTTCGCAGAAGCCGTTCATCGCCGTCAGTACGTTGTTGAAGTCGTGCGCGATGCCGCCGGCGAGCTGGCCCAGCGCCTGCATCTTCTGCGAGTGGGCGAACTGCTGCTCCAGGCTCTTGCGCTCGCTGGCGTCGAGCGCGTGGGCGAGCACCGCGGCGCTGTCGCCGGCCGGGCCGTCGATGCGGCTGACCGCCAGCGTCACGGCGGTGCCGGCAGGTCCCGCGAGGTGCACGTCGAGATGGGCGGCCCGGCTGGTGCCCATCACCAGCTTGGACAGCTGCCCGGCCAGCTCGCCGCGGTCGTTCGGCGACAGCAGGCCGGCGAGCTCCCGCCCCTCGGCCTCGGCGCCGGGGGTGCAGAGCTGCCGGAAGGCGGCGTTGCAGTCGAGGATGCGGCCGTCGAGGTCGAGCAGCGCCATCGGGATGGGGGCGTTGGCGATCAGCGCCGCACAGTCGGCGGCAACGCGCCCGGGCCCGGATTCGGACAAGGACTCGGACCCGGATTCGGACAAGGATTCGGGCTCGGCCACCCCCGGCCCGGCAACGCCGGCCGGCGGCGGTCCGGCTGCGCCGTGGCCGCGCCAGGCCGTCAGGGTATCGCGGAAATTCCGGAGGATGGAGGACAGGACGCGTCTCCCTCGCGTCGCACGCACGGTGGTCGGCGGACAGCGGCCGGCGCGGACGCGCCGGGTCTCAGGACGCCATCTTACCTTTCACGCGGTAGACATAGCCAATCACTTCCGCGACGGCCTTGTAGTGCTCCTCCGGCACCGACTGGCCGACCTCGACGCCGGCGAACAGGGCGCGGGCGAGCGGCGGATTCTCGACGATCGGGATATCGTTCTCCTCCGCCACCCGGCGGATGCTGTGGGCGATCAGGTCGGCGCCCTTCGCCACCATCTCCGGCGCCGCCATGCTGTCCATGTCGTATTTCAGCGCGACGGCGAAGTGGGTCGGGTTGGTGATCACGACGTCGGCGCCGGGCACCGCCTGCATCATGCGCTGGCGGCTGCGCTCGGAGCGGATCTGGCGGATGCGCGAACGCACATGCGGGTCGCCCTGCGTCTGCTTGTGCTCGTCCTTCACCTCGGTGCGCGCCATGCGGTTCTTCTTCATGAACTCGTGGCGCTGGTAGAGGTAGTCGAGCGCGGCGATGACCGCGACCAGCACCACCATCGCCATGAACAGCTTGACCACCATGTCGTAGATGCGCGCGAGGATCTGCGGCACCTCGAGCCCGCCCATGTTGACCAGCGCCGGCACCTCCGGGCGGATCACCAGGTAGAGCAGCGCCAGGATGGCGCTGAACTTGACGACGCTCTTGAGGAACTCGACGAAGTTCTTGAGCGAGAAGATCTTCTTCGCGCCCTTGATCGGGTTCAGCTTGTTCAGGTTCGGTGTCAGCACCGCCGGTGCCCAGAGGAAGCCGACCTGGGCCAGGATCGAACCAAGCACGATGACGATCATCACCGCCATCGGGATCGCCAGTTCGGCGGCGACATTGCCGACGGTCTGCACCAGCATGCGGCCCAGCCCGGTGCCGTCGACGGGCAGGGCGTGCGGCCGGGCGATGAAGACGCGCAGGTGGCGCGCGATATCCAGCATCGCCGACGGGAACGACGTCACCAGCAACAGCGTCGCCGCGGCGAACACGGCGAAGCTCCTGATCTCCTGCGACTGGATGACCTCGCCGCGTTCGCGGGCGTCTTCCAGTTTCTTGTCTGTCGGCTCTTCTGTCTTCTCCGACTGGTCGCGATCGTCGTCGGCCATGGCCCCTCAATACGGCCGGAGATAACGGACCATCTCGCCCTCGAACCTGCCGATGAAGAACAGCATCAGCCCCGACAGCGTGACGCCGAGGATGGCGAGCGCGGTGAGGATCTGCAGCGGCAGCACGATGAAGAAGACCTGGATGGTCGGGATCAGGCGGGCGAGGAAGCCCATCGAGATGAACATCACGATGGAGACGACGACGAACGGCGCGGAGAGCTGGAAGCCGATCAGGAAGCTCTGCGCCACGACGCGGGTGATCACCTCGCTGAAATCGCCGATCGGCGGCAGTTCGCCCGGCACGAACAGCACGTAGCTGTCGACCAGCGCACGGATCACCAGGTGGTGCAGCTCGGTCACGAACAGCAGCGTCAGGCCGGTGAGCATGAGGAAGGTCGCCATCGCGGCGCTCTGCGTGCCGGTCACGGGGTCGCTGACCATCGCGTTCGCCAGGCTGGACATGAACGCGGCGATGGTGCCGGCGGTGACCAGCGCCATCAGCAGGATCCGCCCGACCAGGCCGATGTATGCGCCGACGAAGATCTCGCCGCCGAGCAGCAGGAACAGCTCGACGGCGCCGGCCGGCATGCCCGGGATGCCGGCGGAGACGACCGGCTTGACCACCACGGTCAGCGCCAGCGCCAGCAGCAGCCGCACCCGCATCGAGACGAACTCCTCGCCGAGCGGCGGTATCAGCGACAGCGCCGCGCCGAGGCGCGCGAACACCAGCAGGTACGGGAAGATGAAGGACGCGAGGAAGGCTTCCACCGCGCGGCCCTATCCGAGCGCGATGATCTTGTCGAACAGCCCCAGGGTGAAGGCGTCGAGCGTGCGCAGCATGTAGGGCAGCAACAGCAGCACCGACGCGAAGATCACCAGGATCTTCGGCACGAAGGTGAGCGTCATCTCGTTGATCTGCGTCAGCGACTGGAACAGCGAGATGATCAGGCCGGTGACCAGGCCAGCCATCATGATCGGACCGCCCATCTTGATGACCGTGGCCACCGCGTCGCGGCCGACGTCCAGAACCTGCGCCTCGTCCATCGCCCCGCTCCCCTTCGGACCGCGGCTCAGATCGGCATCCGCAGGACTTCCTTGTAGGCGCCGACCACCCGGTCGCGCAGGGTGACCGCGGTCTTCAGCGTCACCTCGGCATTGGCGACGGCGGTGATCACGTCGTTCAGCTCCGCCTCGCCGGCGATGCCGCTCATCGACATCTGCTCGCTCTTCTTGCCGGTGTCGACGGCGTCCTTCACCGCATCGGCGACCATGTTCGAGAAGCTGCGCTCCGGCTCCCTCGAGGGCGCCGGGGCGGCCGGCTTGCCGTGGGCGCCGGAAGCGGCGCGGTAGGCGTCGATGGCCTGGCTGAATACGGTGCTCATGGCTGCGTCTGCTCCGTGTCCGGGTTCGTGTCCGGAATCTGGCGGAAAGCGGTTGAGAAAGGATTAAGCGGCGGCGGAGACGTCAGCGCAGGATGTCGAGGGTCTTCTGGATCATCCCGCGCGAGGTCTCGATGACGTTGAGGTTGGCGTTGTAGGAACGCTGCGCCTCGCGCATGTCCATTAGCTCGATGAACGAATTGACGTTCGGCGACTGGACGTAGCCGTCGGCATCGGCGGCGGGATGCTGCGGGTCCCAGACGCGCTGGAAGCCCTCGCGCGACTCGGTGATCTTGTGGACCTCGATCAGGTCGACGCCGAGCGTCCGGTCGAGGTGGTTCTTGAAGGTGATGACCTTGCGGGCGTAGGGGTCCTGGTTCGGACCGAGCGCGAGGGAGTCGCGGTTCGCCAGGTTCTCCGAGATGACGCGCAGCCGGGTGCCCTGCACCTTCATGCCCGCCGCGGAGATCCGCATCGCCTTGACCAGATCCATGTCTCAATGCCTCCTGTTGGCGCCGTCGGCGTCAGCCGAGACCATCGGCGCCGAGCGCGGTCTTGAACATCTCGAGATACTTCCGGTACAGCCGCGACGTGGTGTCGTACTGCAGGCTGGTCTCGCCGACCTTGATCATCTGCTCCTCGATCACCACGGCGTTGCCGGCCGGCGCCGACTCGTAGCTGACCTTGTCCTTGCGGTCGCGCATGTCGGGCTCGCGCAGGCTGGCCGACTGGATGTGGCCGGCATCGGTCTGCTCGAACGCGATGCGCGGACTCTGCGCCTCGCGCACCAGCGAGCGGAACTGCTGCTCCTTGAGGTCGCGCGGGCGGTAGCTGGGCGAGTCGGCGTTGGCGATATTGGTCGACAACACCTTCTGGCGCTCGTTCAGATAGTCCATCCGCTGCTCGGACATCCTGAACAGCGTGAGGTTCCTCAGATCCATCGTGCCGCCTCCTGCGCGTCCCGCGGGGCCTTTTCCGGAAACGGCCGGAGTATCCGGGCCCGCGGTTAACAAAGCGTAAAACGGCGGCGAACGGCGCGGACCCGATTCTTCCGCCGCGCGTCCGGCGCCATAATCCGGTAAAATGCGGTTGTGACGCGGCACCCGCCCGCAACGGGGCAAGGGGCCCGGTCGGGAGCAAGGTATGCTGTATCTGACGCGCAAGGTCGGCGACTCGGTCGTCATCAACGACGACATCGAGATCACCGTCGTCGAGGTGCGGGGCAAGTCGATCAAGCTCGGCTTCAACTTCCCCGCCGACGTGTCGGTGCTGCGGCGCGAGGTCTACGACCGCATACAGGCCGAGAACCGGGCCGCCGCCGAGGCCGGCGCGCGCATCTCGGACGCCTTTCCGTCAATCGGGCCAACGACCGGCACGGCGACCGGCACGGCGACGCAGGCCACCCCCGGCGACAAGCCCGGCGAGGACGGCTGAGCACGGTCCGGCCGACGCGGGCGCGCTTAAGCTTTTCTTAAGCGCGCGGCCCCAATCTGGCGCCCGGCGCAGGGGGAACGCGCCACGCGATCCGGACGGGACCATGAGCGACGACAGGCAGGACAGCAACCGGCGGGACAGCGAGGGGCGACGCCCGAAGCGGCAGAAGCCGCCGGTGGCGGTCGCCCTGCGCTACGAGGGCGAGGGCGAGACCGCGCCGAAGGTGACGGCCTCCGGCCGCGGCACCGTCGCCGAGCAGATCCTGGCGCTGGCCTTCGCCAACGGCGTCAAGGTGCGCGAGGACGCCGACCTCGCCGAACTGCTGGCCGCGATCGACATCGACAGCGAGATTCCGGTCGAGGCCTTCGCCGCGGTCGCCGAGGTGCTGGCCTACGTCTACCGGGTCAACGCGCGGCCCGCGCCGCATGAGGAGTCGGCGCGATGAGCCGGAAACCCGCGACGGAGCCGCGTTTTCGCGACATCGCCGGCCTGATCCGCCGCGCGCGCCGCGACCTGAAGGGGGGCACGCCGGTCGACCTGACCGGCCTGGACACCACCATGGCGGCGCTGTGCGAGGCGGTGGTCGCCCTGCCGAAGGAGCAGGCGGACGCGCTGAAGCCGCGCCTGATCGCGCTGAAGGACGAACTCGACGACCTCGAAACCAGGCTGCGCGAGGGGCACGAGGCGCTCGGCCGCGAGCTGCGGCAGCTCTCGTCGCGGGCGCAGGCGATGACGGCCTACGCCCGCCCCCCGAAGAAGTAGCAGCACCGCATGGACATCCAGCAGATCAGTTACGTCGGCCTCGCGCTCGTCTTCGTGCTGGGGCTTGTCTGGCTGTTCGGACAGCTTGCCCGGCGCTTCGGTCTCGGCGGCGTGCCGGTCATCCGCGGCACGCGCGGACGGCGGCTGTCGATCGTCGAGGTCGTGGCGCTGGACGCCAGGCGCCGGGCGGTACTGCTGCGCCGCGACGGCACCGAGCACCTCGTGCTGCTCGGCGCGGACAGGGAGACGGTGATCGAGAGCGGCATCGCGGCCCCCGCCGGCGGGACGCTGCCCGCAGGAGACACGGCGTGACCGCGCGCCCTGCCCTGCTGGCGCTCGCGGCCGTCGCGGGCGCCGTGCTGTTCGCCCCGGAGGCCGCGGCGCAGAGCCTGAACCTCGACTTCGGCGACCCCGGCGGGTCGGCGACGGGACGCATCATCCAGCTCATCGCCCTGATCACAGTGCTCAGCCTGGCGCCGTCGATCCTGGTGATGATGACCTCCTTCACCCGCATCGTCGTGGTGCTGTCGTTCCTGCGCACCGCGCTCGGCACCATGGGGGCGCCGCCGAACGTGGTGCTGATCAGCCTCGCGCTGTTCCTCACCGCCTTCGTCATGGCGCCGACGCTGCAGCAGGTCTACGACGACGGCCTGCAGCCGCTGATCGAGGGGCGGATCGACGAGGGCGAGGCGTTCGAGCGCTCGATCCAGCCGGTGCGGCGCTTCATGCTGGAGCATGTACGCGAGCGCGACCTCGAACTGTTCGTCAATATCTCGAATTCCGGGCCGGTCGCGAGCGTCGAGGAGGTCGGCCTCCAGGCGCTGGTGCCGGCGTTCATGATCAGCGAGCTCAGGCGCGCCTTCGAGATCGGCTTCCTGCTGTTCGTGCCGTTCCTGATCATCGACATGGTGGTGGCGTCGG
>JBBDQX010000206.1:0-20064 GCA_040905765.1 Acetobacterales bacterium | reverse complement strand
GGTGCGGTCTTCTGCGGCCCGGTCTTCTGCGGCCCGGTCTTCTGCGGCCCGGTCTTCTTCGGTGCGGTCTTCTTCGGTGCGGCGGCCTTGCTCGCCGTCGGCGTCTTGCGGGACGCAGGGGCGGCGGGCTTGCCGGTGCCGGCTTTCTTCGCGGGTGCCTTGCGCGGGGTCCTGCTCATGGTTCGCGGGCTCCTCTCAGCGGGATCGCGGCGGCGGCTGCGCACAGCGCGGCGACCGCCAGCGAGTAGAATACGTTGTAGCCGGCCATCGAGATCCCGAACAACGACCACGCCACCGCGTCGCAGCGCACCGGCGGCGTCTCCAGCAGCGCGGCGCGCAGTTCCTCGACCGTCTGCGCACCGGCGGTCGCGCCGCCGCCGCAGCCGGCGAGGAAGGATTCCCACCAGCGCTGCTCGACGCCGACATGATAGGCGGCGATCACCGCGCCGCAGGCGAGCGCGGCGGCAGACAGCCACAGCAGGGGACGCAGCAGGCGGGGCATGGCCAGCGCCGCCAGCGCCAGCACCGCGACCACGGCGAACGGCACCCGCTGGTAGAGGCACAGCACGCACGGCTGCAGCCCGCCGAGATATTGCGCGGCGTAGGCGGCGGCGAGGGGAGCTGCGGCGGCTGCCAGCAGCGCAGCGGCGAGGAGGCGGGGCGAGGGGCCGGCGTCTGTCCGGGGCGTCACAACAGATACTTCAGGATCACGAATCCGCCGATCAGAAGTATGCAGAACAGCGTCGTCAGCAAGCCCAGGTATCGCTCGATGAAGTCACGGATCGGCCGGCCGAACCACCACAGCAGCCCGGCGACGAAGAAGAACCGCAGGCCGCGGCTGAGTACCGACGCGACCATGAACACCACGAGGTCGAGCCCGGTGACGCCGCTGGCGATGGTGATGACCTTGTAGGGGAACGGCGTCAGCCCGGCGATGAAGACGATCCACGCCCCCCAGTCGTTGTAGCGCCCCTGAAACTCGGCGAACTTGTCGGCGTAGCCGTAGAAGGCGAGCACCGGCTCGCCGATGCCCTCGAACAGGAAATAGCCGATGGCATAGCCGGCGAGCCCGCCGAGCACCGAGCCGACGGTGCACACCGTCGCCAGCCACCATGCCCGGTTGCGCGCCGCCAGCACCATGGCGATCAGCAGCACGTCGGGCGGGATCGGGAAGACCGAGCTCTCGATGAAGGCGATCAGGAACAGCGCCCAGCCGGCATGCGGATGGGCGGCCAGCGCCATGACGCGGTCGTAGAGGGCGCGCAGCCAGCCCTGCCGGGCGGCCGGCGGGTCCATCGGGTCGGTCATTCGCCTTCTCAGCTTTTGCGGGTGCGGCGCCGGCGCAGCGCCGACGTGGCCTTCTGGTCCACCTGTCCGTCTGCGTCGACCGCCACGCCGTACTGGCTCCTCGCCGCCTCCGGCGAGACCAGCCCGTAGAGCACGTCGCGCGCTACCGCGTTTATATCGCGGCTTCGGGCTTCGCCGAAACCGCCCCCACCCGGCATCTCGACCACCAGCATGTCGTTCGGCGGCACCGTCTGCATGCCCTTCGGCCGGAGCTCCTTGCCCGACGCCCAGCACAGGCGGCCGGTCGCGCCGTTCATGCCCCCCTCGCGGCCGCGCGCCGGATGGAACACGCGGTCGAACCGGGCGGAGATGGCGAATGGCGCGTTCTCGCGGTTGGCGACGTGCATCACCTGGCCGACGCCGCCGCGGTACTTGCCCGGCCCGCCCGAGTCGGCGCGCAGTTCCTTCTTCCAGAACACCAGCGGCGTGATCGTCTCGGTGATCTCAACCGGCACGTTGCGCACGCCGCTCGGGAAGGCGGTGGCGTTGAGGCCGTCGAGCGTCGGCCGGGCTCCGGTGCCCCCGGAATGGAAGCCGGTGGCGTCGAACGCCGTGTAATGCTTCGGGTAGGGGAACTGAGGATCGGTGCGGCCGTAGCCGCTGAGCAGCGTCAGGTTCCAGAGGCAGGACGTGCCCTCGGCCTGCACCTGCCCCTTCATCGCCTGTGCCAGGCAGCCGAAGGCGACGTCCGGGCACATCTGGCCGATGGTGCCGCGGGCCGCGACAGCGCGTGGGCGTCGGGCGTTGACGATCGTGCCCTCGGGGGCCACCACCTTGACGACGCCGAGCGACCCCGCGTTGTTCGGGATGTGCGGCGCGATCACGCAGTTGATGCCGAAGCTGGTGTAGCCGTTGGTGTAGCAATACGGCACGTTGATGCCGTAAGGGCTTTCCGGTGAGGTGCCGGTGAAATCGGCGGTGACGCCGTCCTTGTCGATGGTCACGGTACAGACCAGTTCGATCGGTGCGTCGTAGCCGTCGATGGTCATGCTGTTGGTCCACGAGCCCTGTGGCAGCTTGCGAATCGCCTCGATCTTGCTGGCGCGCGACGTCTCGATGATGTAGCGGCCGAGCACCTCCAGGTCGTCGAGGTCGAACTCGTCCATCATGTGGAGCAAGCGACGCCCGCCGATCTCGTTGCAGGCGATCAGCGAATAGATGTCGCCGACCACCTGTACCGGTTCCCGCACGTTGGTGCGGACCATGTCGATGAACCAGTCCTGCATCCGGCCCTCGACGATCACCGGCATCAGCGGGACCTGGAAACCCTCGTGGAAGACCTGCCGGCCGTCCGCGGACAGCCCGAACCCGCCGATGTCTACAACGTGGCTGGTGCAGGCGAACAGCGCCACCATGCGCGGCGCCCGCCCGTCGTCGCCACCCCGGAAGATCGGCGTGACCACCGTGAAGTCGTGCAGATGGCCGGTGCCCATCCACGGGTCGTTGGTGATGTAGACGTCGCCCGGCTTCATCGTGTCGACGGGGAAGCGGCGGATGAAGTGCTTGACCGCCTCCGCCATCGAGTTGATGTGACCCGGCGTTCCGGTAACGGCCTGGGCGAGCATCTTGCCTTCGACGGTCTCGAACACGCCGGCCGAGATGTCGCCGGCCTCGCGCGTCGACGTCGAGAAACCGGTGCGTACCAGCACCTGCGCCTGCTCCTCGACGACCGCCAGCAGGCGGTTCCACATGATCTGCATGCGGATCAGGTCGATCGCCGATTTCTTGGCCCGGGGCTTCGCGCGCATTGCCGTCATCGCTAGCCCTTCCGCGCCGGCTTGGGGGCCGGTGCCGGCTTGGTACGCAGCGCCGCGGTCGCCGCCTCGTCGATGACACCGTCGTCGCTGACCACTACCCCGTAATCGTGCGCGGCGGACTCGCGCGAGACCAGTCCGTACAGCACGTCGCGGGCGACTGCCTGCGGATCGCGCCGGCGCGGATCGCCGTAGCCGCCGCCCCCCGGCATCTCGACGATCAGCATGTCCTCGCCGGGTACCGTCTGGATGCCTTTCGGCCGGAACGCCGGGCCGGATTCCAGCCCCGCCCAGCCGTTGGCGCCCTTGATGCCGCCGGCACGGCCGCGCGGCGGGAAGATGACCCGGTCGAAGCGTGCCGAGATGGCGAACGGCGCCTTCTCGCGGTTGGCGATGTGCATGATCTGGCCGGTGCCGCCGCGGAAGCGGCCGGGGCCGCCGGAATCCGGCCGCAGTTCCTTCTTCCAGACCACCAGCGGGGTGATCGTCTCGGTGATCTCCACCGGCACGTTGCGGATGCCGCTCGGGAACGCCGTTGCGTTCAGTCCGTCCAGTGTCGGCCGGGCGCCCGCGCCCCCGCAGTGGAAGATCATGATGTCGAAAGGCGTGTGCTTCTCCGGGTACTTGTACTGAGGATCGGTGCGGCCGTAGGCGCTGAACAGCACCATGCTCCACAGTCCCGACGTTCCCTCGGCCGGCACCCCGCCCTTGATGATCTGCTGCAGGCAGCCGTAGGTGACGTCGGGCAGCATCTGACCGATGGTGCCGCGGGCGGCGACCGCGCGGGGGCGGCGGGCATTAAGCAGGCATCCCTCCGGCGCCACCACGTTGATCACGCTCAGCGAGCCGGCGTTGTTCGGGATGTGCGGGGCGATCACGCAGTTGATGCCGAACGAGCAATAGGCGTCGGTATAGCAGTGCGGGACGTTGATGCCGTAGGGGCTCTCGGGCGAGGTGCCGGTAAAGTCGGCGGTGATGCCGTCGTCGGCGATGGTCAGGGTGCAGACCAGATCGACCGGCGTATCGTAGCCGTCGATCCGCATCGCGTTCTTCCAGCTTCCCTTCGGCAGCTTGCGGATAGCGTCCAGCTTGGCCTGCCGGCTGGTCTTGATGATGTAGTTGGACAGTTCGTCCAGCGTCTCCAGCCCGAACTCTTCCATCATCGCCAGCAGGCGCCGGCCGCCGACCTCGTTGCAGGCGACCAGAGAATAGATGTCGCCGACGACCTGGACCGGCTCACGGACGTTCTCGCGCACCACCTCCAGGAACCACTCGTTCACCTGGCCCTCGCTGGCGAGGTACATCATCGGCACCTGCAGGCCTTCGTGGAAGACCTGCCGGCCGTCCGCGGACAGGCCGATACCGCCGATGTCGACCACGTGGGTGGTGCAGGCGAACAGCGCGACGACCTTGCTGCCACCCTTGTCGTTGCTCCGGAACACCGGCGACACGACAGTGAAGTCGTGCAGGTGGCCGGTGCCCATCCACGGGTCGTTGGTGATGAACACGTCGCCCGGCTTCATCGTGTCGACCGGGAACCTGCGGATGAAATGCTTGACCGATTCGGCCATCGAATTGATGTGGCCGGGCGTGCCGGTCACCGCCTGCGCCAGCATGCGGCCGTGATGGACCTCGAACACGCCCGCCGAAATGTCGCCGGCCTCGCGCGTCGAAGTGGAGAAGCCGGTACGGACCAGCGTACGCCCCTGCTCCTCGACCACGGCGAGCAGGCGGTTCCACATGATCTGCATGCGGATCCGGCTGACGGCCTTCTCGGACGCCGCCTGCACCTGCGCCTGGGTCTTGGCCATGGGCTATCTCCGGCGGCGCGACTTCGCGGGCTTGCGCTCAAGCACGATGTAGCCCCGGTCGTTGACGTGGGCGTCGTATTTGTTGCTGACGAAGGTCGATGTCTCCGACTCGACGATCACCGCCGGACCGCGGATCAGCGTGCCGATCTTGACCTTGCGGCGATCATACACGGGAACGCTCACCGCCTCGCCGGTGTCGGGGTCGAGCAGGTCGCGCCGGCCGCTCGGCCGTGGCGCCGGGCGCTTCTGCACCGGGCGCAGCTTCTCGGGCGTCTCCGCTTCGGTGCTGAGGGCGAGGGTCCAGCTGAGGATCTCGGCCCTGCCTTCGGGGATGGTGCGGTCGAACAGCGCGTTGTATGCGGCGTCGAACGCTTTCTGCAACACCGCCGCGTCCTCGGCCTTGAGCTGGCGCACCGGCACCTCGACGACGATCTCGTGGCCCTGGCCGACATAGCGCATCATCGCGGTGCGCGTTTCCGCCAGCTTGCCCTTCGGCGCGCCGCGGCGGACGATCTCCGTCGCCTCCTCCTTCATTTCGTCGAACAGGCCGTTCACCACCTCGGGGTCGAAGGCCTCCAGCTTCATGTAGCGGCTTCGCACCACCTCGTAGGCAACGGGCGCAAGCAGGAAGCCGAGAGCCGAGCCGACGCCAGCGTTGTTCGGGATGACGATGTGGTCGATGTCGAGCTTCTCGGCAAGACGGGCAGCGTGCAGCGGTGCGGCGCCGCCGTAGGCGATAAGGGTGCGGGAATTAAGCACCTTGCCCCGCTCGACGGCGTGGACGCGCGCGGCGTTCGCCATGTTCTCGTCGACGATCTCGCAGACGCCGAAGGCGGCTTCGTTCGCGGTCATCCCGAGCGGATCGCCGACGTGCTTCTTCAGTGCCTCCAGCGCCTTCGGCTTGCTCAGCGTCATCTTGCCGCCGGCGAAGTTGTTCGGGTCGATGCGCCCCATCACCACGTCCGCATCGGTCACCGTCGGCATTTCGCCGCCGCGATCATAGGAGGCCGGTCCCGGCTCCGACCCCGCGCTGTTGGGGCCCACGTGGATGCGATTGAGGTCGTCGACGCGGGCGATCGACCCGCCGCCGGCGCCGATCTCGACCATCTCGATCACCGGGATCAGCAAGGGCAGCCCGCTGCCCTTGAGGAACCGGTACTCGCGCGCGACCTCGAAGGAGCGCGACTGCTGCGGCTTGTAGTCGTCGATCAGACAGATCTTCGCCGTCGTGCCGCCCATGTCGAAGCTGAGCACGTCGGGCGTGCCCATCCGCCCGGCGATGAAGGCGGCCAGGATGGCGCCGCCGGCCGGGCCGGACTCGACCAGCCGGATCGGATTGGCGATGGCCGTCTCCAGCGTCGTCAGTCCGCCTCCCGACATCATCAGGTACAGCGGGCAGGACAGGCCCATCTTGCGCAGGTCCTTGTCCAGGCGCGTCAGGTAACGCGCCATCAGCGGTTGGATGTATGCGTTGGCGCAGGCGGTGGAGAAGCGGTCGTACTCGCGGACCTCGGGACACACTTCCGAGGAGAGCGTGATGTAGGTCTCCGGCAGCTTCTCCTGCAGAATGTCGCGCACGTGGCGCTCATGGGCGCCGTTTGCGTAGCTGTGCAGGAAACCGATCGCCACGGCTTCGATCTCGTGCTTCTTGAGGATCGGGACGAGCTGCCCGAGCGCCTTCTCGTTCAGCGGCAGCAGCACCGAGCCGTCGGCGGCCATCCGCTCTGGCACGCCCAGCCGCAGGTGGCGCGGCACGAGGGGCGGCGGCTTCTGCACATAGAGATCGTATTGCTCGAAGCGGTGCTCGTAGCCGATCTCGATGGAATCCCTGAATCCGTCGGTGGTGATCAGCGCGGTGCGCGCGCCCTTGCGCTCGATCAGCGCATTGGTCGCCAGCGTCGTGCCATGGATGATCAGGGAGATGTCGCCGGGCCGCAGCCCAGCCTCGTCCAGCACCGTCTTGATGCCGTCCATGACGCCGCGCTCCGGCGCCTTGTGCGTGGTCAGGACCTTGGTCGTGGCGCGGCCCTTGGGCCCCTCGACCACGACATCGGTAAAAGTGCCGCCAATATCGACGGCCAGACGAGCCGACGCGTCAACGGCCGACCTGGACATTCAGCTGCTCCGGCAAAAAATTCCACGGCCCGCGAAAGGATATGGCCCCGAAACCACAGCGGACGGAGGCGAAACGTAAAGACCTTAAACGTGACGGTAAAGTCTAATTCCCTCCGTCGCGGTTGACCGTGCAGGGCTTGTCGATATCATCGGCGCCAGCCCGACGGTGGCCGGGCCCCTGTGGCGGAACCGGTAGACGCGGCAGACTCAAAATCTGTTCTCCGCAAGGAGGTGGGAGTTCGAGTCTCCCCGGGGGCACCATCCGCCTGGACGAAACGCGGCCGGTGATCCGGGCGCCCTCGGCCTGCGCAAAACAAGGCGGGACGAGGGCTTCGCTGCCCCGCCGCGGCTCCCGAGGGACGGAAATGCGAATCAGACATGGCCACGCGCTCGCCGGAGTGATCCTGACCGCACTCGTGGCGGGTGTCGCCGGGCCGGCGCCCGCGATGGACATCGTCCCTCCCGGCCGGCCGGTCGATCCGTTCCACCTCTACGGCAAGGAAATCCGCTTCCGGGTGATGCGCAACGGCGACGAGGTCGGCCGCCACACCGTTACATTCGAGCGGCGCGACGGCATGCTGGAAGTGACCAGCCGCATGAACATCGCGATCAAGGTGCTGCTGGTCACCGTCTATCGCTATTCCTACGAATCGGTCGGGCTGTGGAAGGAAGGGGGGCTGCAGTCGCTGACGGCCGCGGTCGACGACGATGGCGAAAAATCCACCGTGGACGTCGATCTGGTGGGCGGGCGCCTCCGCGTGCAGGGACCAAAGGGCGAGCTTTGGACAGAGGCGGGCACGCTGCCGACCACGCACTGGAATCCGCGCCAGGTCGCACAATCCAAGCTGATCAACACCCTGACCGGGGGGATCGACCAGGTCACGATCGCCGACCGCGGCGAGGAGACCGTCCCGACAGGCGAGGGACCCGCCAGGGCGCGGCGCTTCGGATACAGCGGCGACCTCGACATCGACAGCTGGTATGACGCCGACGGCCACTGGATGAAGATGGTCTTCAAGGGTCGCGACGGCTCGACCATCGAATATCTCTGCGTCTCCTGCCGTCACACCAACGGCAACGGAACCGTCCGGTGAGCCGCCGGGTCTGGATTACCGGCGCCGGCAAGGGCATCGGCCGCGAGGTCGCGTTGCGCCTGCTGCGCGACGGCGACACCGTGGCCGCCAGCGCGCGCACCGCGGACGACCTCGAGTCGCTCGAGGAGGCCGCACGGGCGCTTCCGGGTACGGCGTATTCCTTTCCGCTCGACGTCACCGACGAGGCAGCGTGCGCCGGGACGTTCGCGGCGGTGGAGCGGACGATCGGCCCGCTCGACCTCGTCATCCTCAACGCCGGCACGCACCAGCCGGTGCCCGCACGGCAATTCAAGGTCGAGGCCTTCCGCACTTTGATGTCGGTCAACCTGTTCGGTGTCGTGCACTGCCTGGCGGCGGTGCTGCCCGAGTTCATCGGGCGTCGCGGCGGCCATGTGGCGGTGGTCGCCTCGGTCGCGGGCTACCGCGGGCTGCCGACCGCCTCCGCCTACGGCGCCAGCAAGGCGGCGCTGATCAACATGTGCGAGGCGCTGAAGCCGGAGCTGGACGAGGCCGGCGTCAGGCTCAGCCTGGTCAATCCGGGCTTCGTCAGGACGCCGCTGACCGACCGCAACGAGTTCGACATGCCGTTCCTGATGGAGGCGGAGGCCGCCGCCGGCCGGCTCGTCGACGGCCTCGCCAGCGGTCGCTTCGAGACCACCTTTCCGCGCCGCTTCACCTGGATGATGAAGCTGCTGCGGATCCTGCCGTATGGCCTTTTCTTTCGCGTCACGCGCCGGCTGATCCCGCACTGACGCTGCGGGCGGCGAGCCCGGCGCGGATCTCGGCGTGGCGCTGCTCGGTGATCGGGTGGCCCCAGATCGTGGCGATGGCGCCGATCTTCAGCACGACGGGCAACGCGGCGTAGATCAGCGCCAGCGCCAGCAGCGCGTCGGCGGAGTTGCCCCCGCCGGTGTCGAAGCCGACCAGGTCGAGAACCGGGAAGGCGAAGCCGACGGCGCAGGCCAGCGCCAGCTTGGTGGCCATGCTCCAGAGCGCGAAGAACAGGCCGGCGCGATGCTCGCCGGTACGCAGCGTGTCGTAGTCGACGACGTCGGCCTGCAGCGCCGGCGGCAGCGCGAGGTCGGCGCCGAGCGCCATGCCGGTGACGACGCAGATCGCCCCGAAAGCCCAGACGTCGCCGGGGCCGAGAGCCGGCACCCAGACGAAGGCGGCGCAGGCGGCCACCATCGCCGCCGACCATATGCGGTGCTTGCCGTAGCGTGCGCTGAGTCGCACCCAGAACGGGATCGCCAGCACGCCGCACACGAAATAGAGGAAGATCAGGATGCCGCGCTGCGTGGAATCCGCCTGCAGCCCATGCTCGAGATAGAGCGGGAACAGTACCGCCGGCAGTCCGTTGGCCAGTCCGTTGGCGAACCAGGCGGCAAGCAGGCGCATGAACGGGCCGTTGTGCAGCACGTCGCGATAGGCCCGCCAGCCGCCCGCAGCCGCGGCGAGGGCGGCACGACGCGGCGGCTCCGCCACGCGCCAGCACAGCAGCGCTATGGCCGGGGCTCCGGCTCCGATCGCCAGCCAGGCGACGATGGCGAGGCTCTGCGCCTCGCTGGCGCCAAAGCCCGTGGCGAGGGCGGGGATCGATCCGGCGGCGAGGATGCCGCCGAGCAGCGCTCCCTCGCGAAAGCCGGTGATACGGGTCCGCTGGTGGTAGTCGGACGACAGCTCCGCGCCCAGCGCGGTGTAAGGCACCGCCAGCAGCGTCCAGCCGAGGTACAGCACGGCCGACCACAGCAGCAGGTACCAGGCATCCGGCTCCGCCGGCGGCTGGAACAGGCGAACCAGCGCCACGGCGGCAATAATGGCGCCGGCGACCATCCACGGCTTGCGGCGTCCGCCGGGGACGCGCAGGCGGTCGCTCGCGGTGCCGACCAGCGGGTCCGTCACGACGTCGAGCACACGCGAGAACAGCAGCACCGCGCCGGTCGCCGTCAGGCCGAGGCCGACGCTGTCGGCATAGAAGCTCGGCAGGTAGACGTAGACCGGGATGGTCGGCATGGCCAGCGCGAAGCCGGGCAGGCCGTAGAACAGCAGCGTCGTCCAGGAAAGGCGCGCGCCGTTGCGTTCGCTCATGAGCTGCGTCCAGGAGGCGGAACGGTCAGGTGCGCACCAGCACGTACTGGCCGACGTCAAGCGCCCCGGTGCGGAAGCCGGCCTCGCAGTAGGCGAGGTAATACTCCCACATCCGCTTGAAGCGCGCGTCGAAGCCGATCTGGCCGATTTCGGGCCAGGCATGCTGGAACGCGCGCTGCCAGGCCGCCAGCGTGCGGGCGTAGGACAGGCCGAACAGGTCGGCGGAGCGCAGTGCCAGCCCGGCGCGCTCGATCTCCTGCTGCAGCACAGTGGGGGAGGGGAGCATGCCGCCGGGGAAGATGTAGCGCTGGATGAAGTCGGTCCCGGCGCGGTAGCGCTCGAAGCGGCTCTCCTCGATGGAGATGATCTGCAGCGCGGCGCGTCCGCCGGCCTTCAGCCGTTCGCGCACGACATCGAAGAACACCGGCCAGTGGCGCTCGCCGACCGCCTCGAACATCTCCACCGAGGCGATGCGGTCGAAGGTTTCCGGCACGTCGCGGTAGTCCTGCAGCCGGATTTCGACCCGTTCCGAAAGGCCGGCCTCGCGCATGCGGCGCACCGCGTGGTCGTGCTGCTGGCGCGACAGCGTAAGCGCGGTGACATGGCAGCCGTAGTCGCGGGCCAGCATCTCGGCCAGCCCGCCCCAGCCGCAGCCGATCTCCAGCACGCGGTGGCCGGGTCGCAGGTCCAGGCTCTCGGCGAGCCGGCGGTTCTTGGCCGCCTGGGCTTCCTGCAGGCTTTGCTCCGGGTGCTCGTAGTAGGCGGAGGAATAGGTCATCCCGGGGTCGAGCCAGCGGGCGTAGAAGTCGTTCCCGAGGTCGTAGTGATAGGCGATGTTGCGGCGGCTGCCGCGGCGCGTGTTGTCGCGCAGCCTGTGGAACAGCCGGCTCGGCCAGCGCACGAACGCCAGGCCGTCCGTCGCGGCCTCGACGCTGTCGTTGCGAGCCGCGACCTCGATGAGGTCGACCAGGCTCGGCGAGTCCCAGTCGCCGTCCATGTAGGATTCGGCGAAGCCCAGATGCCCCCCGAGCAGGGTGCGCGACAGCGCGCGCATGCGGTTCACCGACATGATGCCGTGCGGCTCGCGTTCGCCGAAAACCCAGGTACGCCCGTCGGGGAACTGCAGCGAGACCCGTCCGGACTCGATCATCGCGCCGAGCCGCACGAAGGCCCGCGACGCGGGGCCGTGCGGCCGGGTCAGCGGCCAGCGCGGACCGCGCAGGGCAAGGGAACCGGAGTCCTTGCGCTTTGATTCAGACATGATGGGCTTCCCGCACTTGTGGGGCCGGATGGACGATGGAGATTTCCTTCGACGGCGGCGCCGGCCGGTCGGTGAGGGGGATGCCCTTGAGCCAGAGCTTCAGGGCCTCCCAGTGGATGCCGCCGATCACCTTTTGGGTCAGCAGCGGGTAGTGGAGGAGGGTGGAGGCCAGCGCCCGGTCGGTGAGCGGACGGCGCTCGCCGGTGAAGGAGGCGTACAGCAGCGTTCCCTCGGGATCGTCCTCCCTGATCGTCACGGCGATGCGCTCCCCGGGCGGCAGGACGCGGAAGTTGTAGGTCTGCCGCATGTCTATGAAGGGCGAGACGTGGAGCGCCTTCTCGCAGCGCTGCCGGACGATGCCGGCCGCGCCGGAGACCGGGATCAGGTAGCCGTGCTTCTCTCCGAAGGTGTTGCGCACTTCGTAGAGGATCGCCTTCAGCGTCTCGTCCGGCGCATGGCAGAACCATACGCTCAGCGGATTGAAGGCATAGCCGAACAGGCGCGGATAGCAGAGCAGCCGGATCGGTCCGCCGGCGATGTCGATGCCCGCCTCGGCCAGCGCAGCTTCCATCCAGGGACGTAGCGGGCTGCCGTCGCGGGCACCGTGGTCGCGGTCATGGAAGCTGTAGACGCCGCGCCGGTTGTGCGCGAACAGGCGGAGCCGGCGGTCCAGATCCGGCAGCTCGTCGAGGTCGAGCAGCAGCGAGAAGACGCGGTAGCGCAGCGCATGGCGTCGCGGCTTCATCCGCCGGTGGAACACCGTGCCGGCATAGAGGCAGGAGGCGAGCGCGTTCATTCCGCAGCCTCGGCGCGCGCTGGTGGTGCCGGAATGCGGCCGGACTGGTTGCCAACCGTCCACGGCCGGCGGACGCCGCCGATCGCCTCGGCGACCGCAAGACCCGACTGCAGCCCGTCCTCGTGGAAACCGGCGCCGAAATAGCTGCCGCAGAACCAGGTGTTGCGCACACCCTGGATGTCCCACAGCCGCGCCTGCGCGACGATCGCGGCCGTGGTGAACTGAGGGTGGGTATAGTGCTCGGTGGCGATCACCGACTCCGGCCGGGGCCGCAGGCCGAGGTTGTCGGCATTGAGGGTGACGAAAAGCGGCACCCGGTCGTCCAGGCTCTGCAGCCTGTTCATCCAGTAGCTGACGCACAACGCCCTGCTGTCGTCGCTGCCGGTGCGGCCGATGTAGTTCCAGCTCGACCAGGCACGGCGGCGCCTCGGCATCAGCGCGGCATCGCCGTGTAGCACCGTCTCGTTGGTCTGGTAGCGGAAGGCGCCAAGGACCTCGCGCTCGCGCGGGTCCGCGTCGGCCAGCATCGCCAACGCCTGATCGGCGTGGGCGGCGACGACGACCTCGTCGTAATCGGCCTCCGCGCCCTGCGCGTCGGCGATCGCCACACGGCCCCCGCCGGGGGGGCGGCGGATGGCGCGTACCCCGCAGTTCAGGCGGATGCGGTCGCGATAGGGCGCGGTGATCTTCCCGACATAGGCGCGGCTGCCGCCGTCGACGGTGCGCCACTGGGGGCGGTTGGCGAGGTTGAGCAGGCCATGGTTCTCGAAGAACCCGACGAAGGCGGCGGCAGGATGATCCCGCATCCCGTCCAGCGAGGCCGACCAGATCGCCGCGCCCATCGGCAGCAGGTGGTCCCGCGCGAAGGTCTCGGAGTAGCCGCCCTCGTCGAGCACGTCGCCGAGCGTCAGCGTGGAGGCGTCCGGACGGCGGAGCAGGCCGGGCGCGCTGCGATAGAAGCGCAGGATGTCGCGCATCATTCGCCAGAACCGAGGCCGCACCACGTTGCGGCGCTGCGCCAGCATTCCCCAGAAGTCGGTGCCCGCGTACTCGAAGCCGCCCGCGTCGAGCGAGACCGAGAACGACATGTCGCTCGGCTTCGTCCGAACCCCGAGGCGGTCGAACAGCGCGACGAGGTTCGGATAATTGCGCTCGTTATAGACGATGAAGCCGGTGTCGACGGCTACGGGACCGTCCGGACCGGGCGCGTCCACGGTGTTGCTGTGGCCGCCGGGCCGTTCCGTCGCCTCGTAAAGCGTAACGCGATGGCGCTGCGACAACAGCCAGGCCGCGGACATGCCGGCGATGCCGGAGCCGATGACGGCCACGTCTCGCGAACCCTCTTCCGGCTTCCTGCCGGTGGGCGTCGATATGGTCGCCAAGCGCGAAACCCCCAAAGGATCGTGAGCGGGATTATTAACGAAATACGCACCGCTTACGATCCCGGATTACCGGAGTGGGTCAGGTCGCGCTTCGGAATGGCGCGTCGGCAATACGGCGGTAGAAGGACTGGGAGTCCTCGGCGACCCAGTTGCTGATGTCGTGGTCGATCATCCGCTGGTCGCGCCGGAAGGCGGCACGCAGTCGGCCATCGCCGAGTTCATATTCGACCCAGCCGACTCGCCGGGTGCCGCCGCTCGACGGCATCTCGGGCAGGCGCAGCACGAAACCGAGGGCCGGCGCCCAGATCATCGTCGCCCCGTGCCAGCGGCGCCGGCGCCAGGCGTGCAGGTGGCCGCTGGCGACCAGCGCGGGCGGATGCTTCCGCAGCAGCCGCAGCAGCGGCCCGCGGGCCTGCGGCGACAGACAGTGCTGGCCGTGCCGGGCCTCGTCGGGCTCGTTCAGGAACAGCGGCTTGTGGAGGAACAGGGCGAACGGCCGTCCCCCCAGGCCCTCCAGCGTGCCGGTCAGCCATTCGGTCTGCTCCCCGGCATCGGAAAGGCCGGTGTCGTAGAGCTGCGCGTTGATTCCGACCAGCGTCCAGTCGCCGAGCCGCTCCGCCCAGCGGTCGGGGCCGACGAGGTCACGATATTGGCGAAGCCGCTCCGCCGTGCAGGCGCCGTCGCCTTGCGGCAGGTTGTCGCCGCAGTCGTGGTTTCCGGGCAGGCGCAGGACCGGCGCCGACAGCCGGTCCAGCTGGGCGTGCACGAAAGCGAGGTCGTCCGGCCTCACGTCGCCGTGCAGCGCGAGATCGCCGCTGGCCACCACGAGGTCCGGCGGGTCGGCGTTGATCGCCTCCACCGCCACGTCCCAGTTGTGGAAGAAGAAGGGATGGCTGCGGCTGAGATGCAGATCGGAGACCTGGACGAGGCGCAGCGTCATCGCGGCCTCAGTGGAAGCGCGCGAAGGCGTCGGGGGTCTGGAAGGCGGGTCGGCCGCCGACGAAGGTGGCCACCACGCGCGGCGCGTCCGGCCGGGTGGCATCGACCAGCACGATGTCGGCGCGCTGTCCCGGAGCCAGTTCGCCCCGATCCTCGAAACCGGCGGCGCGGGCCGGGTTGGTCGAACAGACGCGCCACGCGGCCTCCAGCGCCATGCCGTATCGCTGTGCCAGCACGAACGGCGCCACCGCCAGCGTCGGATAGTAGTAGTCGGACGCGAGCACCGTGCACAGGCCCTCGCATACCAGCGGCGCCGCCTCGATCATCTTGTTGTGGCTGCCGCCGCGGACGACGTTCGGCGCGCCCATCACCACCGGATCGCCGAGGACGACGCTCGCCGCCGCGGTCTCGCGGTTCATCGGGAACTCGCAGATGTGGCAGCCCATGGCGTGATGGGCCTGACGCAGCGCCGGGTCCTTCTCGTCGTGCGAGGCGACCGCGAGGCTGGCGGCGCGCGCCCTTGCGATCAGCCGTGCCTTGGCGGGCGCGACCTCGGTCTCGCGTCCCGCCAGCTTATCGAGGTCGGCCCGGTATTCGGCGGTGCTCTGGCCGGCGCGGCCGGCATGCTTGCCGAGCGAGTCCGGCCGGTCCGCCTTCGCCATCATCTCGGGGAAGTGGTCATTGATCGCCAGCAGATCGACGCGCCTGTCGGCCAGCCAGCCGTCGAGCTCATCGACATGGTCGAGGGCGTAGGTTTCCCAGCGGATATGCAGGCGGGTATCGCAGCTCAGCCTGGGCCGGAGCGCTTCCACCGTGTCGATGACGCTCCGGGCGGTGCCGATGCTGGGCAGCCCCGGTTCCCACGACAGGGTGACGGCGTGGAAGGCGGTGGTGAAGCCGGCCGCCGTCATCTGCCGGTCGGTATCGAGCAGCGCGATGTCCATCGGAAAGCCGATGCCCGGACGCGGCTGGATCTGCCTCTCGAACGAATCGCCGTGGATGTCGACGAGGCCCGGCAGGACCAGCAGGCCGCGCGCGTCGAAGCGGCGCGCGTTGCCCGCGGACTCCCGCCCCACCGTGTCGATGCGGTCGTCGTCGAGCAGCACGGCGGTCTCGCCGAGCCGGTCCTCGGTCAGGGCGGTGCCACCTTCGATGGAGAGTCTCATGCTGCGCGAGCGTCCCGCCGTGGCCATGAGGAATGAGGGCGTGGATTTAGCAGATTGGCCGGGTGTGGCGACGCTGCGGCTCGTGAATTTTTCGTGTAGGCCCGCTGCGGATCATTTCGGCTCGAAGACCAGCTGCACCCGGTCGCTCGCCCAGCGGCCGTAGCCGTACTCGATGATGCGGTTCTCGGTATCGACGTTGATGTTGTCGGTGACGAGGATCGGGCGCGTGCGCGGCTGCTGCAGCAGCCGGGCGTCCTCGGTACCGGGCATTCGTGCGGTGACGCGGGTGACTTCGCGGAAGTAGTCGTCGACGCCGTACTTCTGCAGTGCCGTGGTGATCGAAACGGTCTCGGCATAGGCCTCGAGCAGGCCGGGGAAGCGCTCCGCCGGGAAGTAGTGGGCGGTGACGCCGATGCAGCGGTTGTCGACGATGGCGATGCGCTCGATGACGCAAACGAGCCGGCCGCGACGAAGGCCCAGGTTCTTGGCCACGGTGGCGGAAGCGGGTTCCTCCACGGCGCGAATGACGCGTCCCCGCCCCTCGCGGCCCAGGCGGCGGAAGTGCTCGCTGAACCGGGTGCGACGGCTGACCCGGTAGTCGATGATATCCTCGGCGACGAACGAGCCGCGTCCCTGGTAGACGCGCACCAGTCCGCGATCGGCCAGTTCCGAGACGGCGCGGCGCAGCGTGTGCCGGTTGACGCCGAAGCGCGCCGCCAGTTCGTTTTCCGGCGGCAGTTGCGCGCCCGCCGCGTAGACGCCGCGCATGATCTCCTGTTCCAGGGTTTCCTGGATCTGCCGCCACAGCGCGATGCCGCGCCCCCGGTCTACCCTTCCGCCGTCCATCGCTTCGCTCGCTTCACAAAAATTTCACCCACTCATTGAGCCGACTGGGGCAGTATGGGGTCGAAAAAATATAGATGTCTATACATCTAGTATGAAACGTTGATGACAGTGGGCGACGGGACTTTCCCGGAGCGGCGGGATGGGCCAAACCACTCCGCATGTGCGCTTCTCCCGCCGCGCGCCGTATCGCCGCCACAGCGCTGACAGGGCCGATGACGACCGTAAAGCACGATCCCGAGACTACGGAGCGGCGTCGCTGGATGTCGATCCTCGCGAAGGCCAGGATCGAGGAACTGGAGCAGGCGTGGGCCGGCCTGGATGCGCCGCCGAACTATGCCATGCTGCGCCGGCCCGAGACCGGGCTGGTCATGGTGCGTGGCCGCGCGGGCGGGGTCGGGAGCCAGTTCAATCTCGGCGAGATGACCGTCACCCGCTGCGCCGTGCGGCTGCAGGACGGCCGGGTCGGCCATGCCTATGTCGCCGGCCGGGACGGGCGCCGGTCCGAACTCGCGGCGGTATTCGACGCGCTGCTGCAGGACGCGGCGGCACGGCCGACCCTCGAACGGACGGTCGTCGGTCCGCTTGCCGACGGCCATGCGCGGCGAAAAGGCGAGATCGAGGCCAAGGCGGCCGCGACCCGCGTCGACTTCTTCACCATGACGCGGGGAAACTGAGATGCAGGGGAATGCCATCGCCCGCGACGACGGCCTGCTGCCGGGCTTCGCCGATTCGGTGCGCGACAGCCAGCGCTGCTTTCGCGCGGTGCTCGACGCCATGTCCAACCCCGGGCGCATCGTCCGCCTCACCGGGCTTCCCCAGGCCCCGGCCGGCCTCGACCCCGCGACCGCCGCGGTCTGCCTGTCGCTGGTCGACTTCGAGACGGCGCTGTGGCTGCCAAAGGCGATGCGTGGCGGTCCGGCGGAATCCTATCTCCGCTTCCACTGCGGCTGCCCGATCGCAAGCGATGCCTCCGAGGCCGCATTCGCTCTCGTCCCGGGTTCCGCGCTGCCCGAACTCGCCGCATTTCCCATCGGCCACGACCAGTATCCCGACCGCTCCGCGACGGTGGTCCTGCAGGTGGAGGACATCCGCGCCGATGGCGGCAAGCGGTTGACCGGGCCTGGTATCGAGGCCGAGGCCCGGCTTGCCATCGGCGGTCTGGACGACTCGTTCTGGGCGGCGCAGCGCGACAATGCGGCGCTGTATCCGCTCGGCCTCGACTTCATCTTCACCAGCGGACGCGACGTGGCGGCGATGCCGCGCACGACGCGCGTCGGAGACTGAACCATGTACGTTGCGGTCAAGGGCGGCGAACGCGCCATCCTGAATTCGCTCAAGCTGCTGGCCGAGGAGCGGCGCGGCGACGAGTCGACCCCCGAGCTGACGCTGTCGCAGATCGCCGACCAGCTCGGCCTCGCGGTGGACCGGGTGATGACGGAAGGGTCGATCTGCGACCGCGAGCTGGCGGCACTGGCGATGAAGCAGGCGCGCGGCGACCTGATCGAGGCGATCTTCCTGCTGCGCGCCTATCGCACGACGCTGCCGCGCTTCGGCGTCACCGAACCGATCGATACGGCGAGGATGACGGTGCGCCGGCGCGTTTCGGCGACCTTCAAGGACGTGCCGGGCGGGCAGGTGCTCGGGCCAACCTACGACTATACGCACCGGCTGCTCGACTTCGGCCTCGCCGGCGACGGCAATGGCCGCGATCCGGCGCAGCATCGGGCGGAACGCGGCGACGGCCAGTCCGACTCGGAAGTGCCGCATGTGCTCGAGCTGCTGAACAAGGAAGGCCTGATCGAGCAGGAGGAGGCGGCAGGCGACGGGGAGCCGCCCTGCGACCTGACGCGCGAGCCCCTGGAGTTCCCGGCGGAGCGGCCGACGCGGCTGCAGAACCTGGCACGCGGCGACGAGGGCTTCCTGCTGGCGCTCGGCTATTCGACGCAGCGCGGCTTCGGCAACAACCATCCCTTCGTCGGCGAGGTCCGGCTCGGTGACGTGAGCGTCGAGTTCGAGCCGGAGGAGCTCGGCTTCCCGATCGAGATCGGCGACATCACCGTCACCGAATGCGAGATGGTGAACCAGTTCCGCGGTTCGAAGTCGAAGCCGCCGCAGTTCACACGGGGCTACGGACTGACCTTCGGCCATTGCGAGCGCAAGGCGATGTCGATGGCGCTGGTCGACCGGGCGCTTCGCGCCGGCGAACTGGGCGAGGCGCGCAAGGCGCCGGCGCAGGACGAGGAGTTCGTTCTCTACCACACCGACAATGTCGAGGCCTCGGGGTTCGTGCAGCACCTGAAGCTGCCGCACTACGTCGATTTCCAGTCCGAGCTGGAACTGATCCGGGGCATCCGCGCCGCCGCGGCCGAGGGCGGTGGAGCCGAAGACGACGACGAACTGGCGCAGCTCATGGGCGGCGGAGCCGTCTGACGGAGAGATGATGGATACCGTGGAAAGACAGCACCCGGCCCGGTCGCAGGTGCCGGAGGGTCCGGACGGCAGCCCCGATGGTTCGGGGCCGCTCGCCGGATACAACTTCGCCTATCTCGACGAGCAGACGAAGCGCATGATCCGCCGCGCCATCCTCAAGGCGGTTGCGGTGCCGGGATATCAGGTGCCCTTCGGCAGCCGCGAGATGCCGCTGCCCTACGGCTGGGGCACCGGCGGCATCCAGGTCACCGCCAGCGTGATCGGCGACGACGACGTGCTCAAGGTCATCGACCAGGGCGCCGACGACACCACCAATGCCGTGTCGATCCGGCGGTTCTTCGCGCTCACGGCGGGCGTCGATACGACCGACCGGACCGAGGACTCGACGATCATCCAGACGCGGCACCGCATCCCGGAGAAGCCGCTGACCAACGCCCAGATCATCGTCTACCAGGTGCCGCAGCCGGAGCCCTTGCGGCGGCTGGAACCGCGCGAGGGCGAGTGCCGCAAGATGCACGCGCTCGCCGAATACGGCCTGATGTACGTCAAGCTGTACGAGGACATCGCGCATTTCGGCCGCATCGCCACCTCGTACAATTACCCGGTGCTGGTCGAGGGGCGGTACATCATGTCGCCGTCGCCGATCCCGCGCTTCGACAATCCCAAGATGCACGAGATGCCGGCCCTGCAGCTGTTCGGCGCGGGGCGCGAGAAGCGCATCTACGCGGTACCGCCGTTCACACGGGTCGAGAGCCTGGACTTCGAGGACTATCCGTTCGAGCCCGGGCGCGCGCCGCATGACTGCGCGCTGTGCGGCGCCCCCGACAGCTATCTCGACGAGATCATCACCGACGACCAGGGCAGCCGGATGTACGTCTGCTCCGATACCGCCTACTGCGAGGAGCGGCAGGCGGCGGGGCATCACGGTCCGATGAGCGGCCGGGCCGGGTGGAAGGACGCGGCGGAGGATGAAGCATGAGCGCCGTCGCCGAAGCCCTGGGCACGCGGAGCATCGAATCAGCGGATGCGCCGCTG
>JBBDQX010000205.1:0-20167 GCA_040905765.1 Acetobacterales bacterium | reverse complement strand
GAGCGGTCGCCGGGCCGTTCTTGTTTCGAAAACGGCCACCGCGTTACGCGCAGTGCGCGCATGCCCGCTGATCGGGCAGCCGGCCTGAAGAGGGCGATGGCGCAGCGGTTCCGGCCGTTCTGGTGGATGATTCTGCGGCTCGTTGCTCCTCATGGTAGCGCCGTCATATCAGCGTCTCCGAACGGTCATGCGAATCTCTCAAAACCATCACGGTTGATTCAAACAGCCGTCTTCAGCTTGCCGGTAAGAAGTGTGTGCTGCACTGCAACCTTATTGAGGGAGGCTTTCCCGATGATTGGCGTTCGTACCCTGGCGCTCGGCGCACTGGGCGGCGCGGCGATGATGGCCGCGGCCGTCTCGGCGCCCGTGCCCGCCGCTGCCGACGACCGGCCCAACCTCGTCGTTGCCGTCAACGCGCTCGCCCGCAGCCTGGAGTCCGGAGACCAGACCGGCAACGTTGACGTCCGCATCACCTACAACCTCTTCGACTCGTTGATCCGCCGCGATTTTCTCGCCGACGGAAAGGGCGAGGCCGCGAAGCTGGCACCGGGCCTTGCCGAGAGCTGGAAGCGTCTTGGCCCGAAGACCGTCGAACTGAAGCTGCGCGAGGGCGTGAAGTTCCACAACGGCGACGAACTGACCGCCGAGGACGTGGCGTTCAGCTTCTCGCGCAACAGGCTCTATGCGCCGAATTCGATTGCCAATCGTGGCGAACTATGGGGGCACCTGGATCGCGTGGAGGTGGTCGACAAGTACACGGTCAGGTTCCACACCAAGGAGACCGACGCGCTGCTGGAGCAGCGGCTCGCCGGTTACGCGAGCTGGATCGTCAACGCCCGGCAGTATTTGCTGAAGGGCAAGGAGCACTTCGCGCGCAACCCGGTCGGTACCGGCCCGTACAAGTTCGCGGAGTGGAGGGACGGCGAGTACATCAGGCTGGTCGCCCACGACGACTACCACGGCGGCAAGCCGACGGCTGCGTCGATTACCTTCCGCGAGGTGCCTGAGTCGGCGGCGCGCATCGCCGGCCTGGTCAGCGGCGAGTTCGACATCATCGTCAACGTCGCGCCGGACCAGATTCCGACGATCGACAGCTACACGGATATCGAGACGCGCAGTGTGGTGCTTAGCAATAGCCACGTGCTGGTCTTCAACACCAACATGCCGCACCTGAAGGACAAGCGGATTCGTCAGGCGATGGCGCTTTCCATCGACCGCGATCTACTGCGTAAGACGCTGTGGGAGGACAAGAACTACACCCCCAACGGCCACCAGCTGCCGTCCTACGATATCTACGTCGCCGACTTTCCGAAGTTCGAGTACGCCCCGGACAAGGCGCGCCAACTGCTCAAGGAGGCCGGCTATAAGGGTGAGGAGATCGTCTACACGATCATCCCGGACTATTACCTGAACAGCATGCAGGCGGCCCAGGCGATCCAGCAAATGTGGAAGGACGTGGGCATAAACATGAAGCTGAATACGGTGGAGAACTGGAAGCAGGTGCGGACCGAGGGTTGGCAGGTCTATCCCTGGTCGAACACCCACCGGCTGCCCGACCCCATCGGCGCGCTGGTGCCGCTGTGGGGCCCACGCAGCGGCATGCAGAAGAGCAAGGTTCTCAACTGGCAGGCCCCCGCCCGTTTCAATGCGTTGCACCACATCATCGAGACCAGCGCCGACATGACGGAGCGTCAGAAAGCTTCCCGGGAGGCGCTGGAAATCTGGAACGACGAGGTGCCGGGCACGATCCTCTACAACCCGCTCGAGACCTATGCCGTGAAGAAGAGCATCGCGTGGAAGCCCTACGCGCTCTACTACATGGACTTCCGCCCGTATAACCTGGTCTTCAGGCAGAGCAACTGATCCTGCCCGCGCAAGCACGGCCCGGCGGTATCTCCGCCGGGCCGTCGCCCCTGGCGGCGGTCACGTCATGAATCTCCGTTTCCTCTCGATCAAGTTTCTGCGCGCCCTGGTCACTCTCTGGCTGGTGGTGACCTTCGTCTTCGTCATCCTGCGGCTGTCCGGCGATCCGGCGGAGCAGCTTCTGCCGGACGACGTTGCCCCCGAGATAATCGAGTTCTACCGCAAGCAGTGGGGGCTCGACCGGCCGATCTGGGAGCAGTACGTCAAGTACTTCCAGGCCATGGCCGAGGGCAATTTCGGGCGGTCGTTCGGCGACCGGCGCGAGGCGCTGGTGGTGATTTCCGAGCGCATTCCCTACACGCTGCAGCTTGGCCTGACGGTGTTCATCACCGCCATGCTGCTCGGCATTCCGTCCGGCATCTATGCCGCGCTGCACCGCAACTCCGCGGCCGACCGGATCACCATGAGCTTTGCGGTGCTCGGCTACTCGATGCCCAACTTCTTCCTCGGCATCCTGCTGATCTTCCTGTTCTCGCTGAAGCTGCGCTGGCTGCCCAGTTCGGGCGCAGGCACGCCGTGGCACATGGTGATGCCGGTCATCACGCTCGGCACCGCGCTGGCCGGATCCATCGCCCGGTTCAGCCGCTCGGCGATGCTCGAGGTGATGAACCAGGACTACATCCGCACCGCGCGGTCCAAGGGCGTGCGCCGGCTCAAGCGCATCTACGTGCATGCGCTGCCGAACGCCGCCATCCCCATCGTCACCGTCGTCGGCTTCAAGCTCGGCGCGCTGATCGGCGGCGCGGTGGTGACCGAGAACGTCTTCGCCTGGCCCGGCGTCGGCCGGCTGCTGGTCAACGCCGTCGGCAACCGCGACCTGGCGGTGGTCCAGGGGATCGTCATGCTGATCGCGGCGACCATGCTGGTGGCCAATCTGCTGGTGGATATCGCCTACGGCTGGCTCGACCCGCGCATCCGGGTCGCCGGCGACGACACGGGGCGCTAGTCCGTTGGCCGGCAGCACGCAGTCCCCGTCGCAGGCGGCACCACGGCGCAGCAGGTTCTCGCTGTCGTTCGGGCTGTGGCGGATGCCGTATTCGGTGTCGCTGTCGGCGGCGTTCCTCATCCTGATGCTGCTGGTCGCGCTGTTCGCGCCGCTGATCGCGCCGTTCCACTACGAGGATACCAACCTGCTGCTGCGGCTGAAGCCGCCGTCCTTCCTCGGCGGTCCGGAGGCGCATCTTCTCGGCACCGACGACCTTGGCCGCGACGTGCTGAGCCGGCTGATCTACGCCATCCGCATCAGCATCATGGTGGCCTTGCTCGGCACCGCCATCGGCGCCGTGCTGGGCACACTGCTCGGCTTCGTCGCCGCGCATTCCCGCGGCTGGTCGGAGGAGGTCATCATGATGATGGTCGACTGGCAGGCGGCGATGCCGTTCCTGATCATCGCGCTGGCGGTGCTCGCCTTCTTCGGCAACAGCCTGCTGCTGTTCCTGCTGCTGATGGGGATCGCCGGCTGGGAGACGTACGCGCGCCTGACCCGCGGTCTGGTGCTGGCGGCGAAGGAGCAGCCCTACGCCATCGCCGCGCGCTCCTTCGGCGCCCGGCCGTTGCGTGTCTACGGCCGCCACATCCTGCCGAACATCGTCAGCGCGCTGATCGTGCAGGTGACGCTGAACTTCCCCGACACCATCCTGCTCGAGACGTCGCTGAGCTTCCTCGGCCTCGGCATCCAGCCGCCGCTGACCAGCCTCGGTCTGATGCTCGGGTCGGGGCGCGACTACCTGCTGTTCGCGAGGTGGATGACAGTGTTCCCCGGCGCGGTGATCTTCCTCACCACCCTGTCGATGAGCATCGTCGGCGACTGGGCGCGCGACAAGCTGGACCCCACCATCCAGGACTAGATCGGGCCAGGATCAGGCGTCGTTCTCGGCGACGAAGTGGCCGGGGCCGGCCTCGCTCATGCGGGTCGGCTCGGCGACGTAGTCGAACGGGCGCAGCGCCGACGGCACCTCGCTGTGGTCGAGGGCGTACTGTTCGCGCCGGCGCTTCGGATCGGCGACCGGCACGGAACCCAGCAGGCGTTTCGTGTAGGGATGCCGGGGATCGCCAAGCACCGCCTCGCGCGGGCCGATCTCGACGATGCGGCCGAGGTACATCACCGCGACGCGGTGGCTGACCCGTTCGATCACCGCCATGTCGTGCGAGATGAAGATGTAGGACAGGCCGTAGGCCTGCTGCAGCGCGATCATCAGGTTGACGATCTGCGCCTGCACGGTGACGTCGAGCGCCGACACCGCCTCGTCGGCGACGATCAGCTTCGGGTTCAGGCTGAGCGCCCGGGCGATGCACAGCCGCTGGCGCTGGCCGCCGGAGAACTCGTGCGGGAAGCGGCGCGCGTGCTCGGGCTGCAGGCCGACGCGGCGCAGCAGGTCGGCGGCACGTTCGGGGATCTCGGCGCGGCTGATCTCGCCGTGCACCAGCAGGGGCTCGGCGATCGCGTCGCCGGCGCGCATGCGCGGGTTCAGCGACGCGAACGGGTCCTGGAAAATCATCTGCATCTCGCGCCGGTAGGGGCGCATCGCCGCCTCGCCGAGGCCGGTGATGTCGCTGCCCTCGAAGGCGATGGTGCCGCCGCAGGGGCGGTCGATGCCGAGGATGCTGCGGCCCGTCGTCGACTTGCCGCAGCCGCTCTCGCCGACCAGGCCGAGCGTCTCGCCGCGGCCGAGACTGAACGACACGTCCTCGACCGCGTGGACCCGCCCGCCGCTCCGGCGGAACATGCCGGACCGGATGTCGAAGCGCGTCGTCAGGTGGCGGACGTCGAGCAGGGAGGACGCCGTCATGCTTCCACCGCCTCCTGGGGCTCGGTCTCGACCAGCGGAAAGGGTTCGGGCCCCGCCTTGCCCGCCATGCTGCCGAGCCGGGGAACCGCGGCGAGCAGCGCGCGGGTGTAGGGATGGCGGGGCGCCTCGAAGATCTGCCCGACCTCGCCTTCCTCCATCTTGCAGCCGCGGTGCATCACCACGACGCGGTCCGCCATCTCCGCGACCACGCCCATGTCGTGGGTGATGAACAGCACCGCCATGCCGATCTCGCGCTGCAGGTGGCGGATCAGGCCCAGGATCTGCGCCTGCACGGTGACGTCGAGCGCGGTGGTCGGCTCGTCCGCGATCAGCAGCGCCGGACGGCAGGCCAGCGCCATCGCGATCATCACCCGCTGGCGCATGCCGCCGGAAAGCTGGTGCGGGTACTGCTTCATCCGCCGCGCCGCCTCGGGCATGCGCACCAGGCCGAGCATGTCGAGCGCGGTCGCCCGTGCCTCGGCGTCGGAGCTGGCCTGGTGGATGCGGACGACCTCGGCGATCTGGTAGCCGACCGTCAGCACCGGGTTGAGCGACGTCATCGGCTCCTGGAACACCATGGAGATTTCGCGGCCGCGGATGCCCTGCAGCACGTCGGGGGGCGCACGAAGGGTGTCGACGACGGTGCCGTCGGCGCGACGGTAGCGCACCTCGCCGCGCGGCGAGCGGGCGCGGCGCGGATCGTTGAGCTGTATCAGCGACATCGCGGTGACCGACTTGCCGGAGCCGGATTCCCCGACCAGCGCCAGCGTCTCGCCGCGCCGGATGTCGAAGGAGAGGCCGTCGACGGCGCGCACGGTTTCGTCGTCGGTGTGGAAATGCACGTCCAGGTCGCGGACGCGGATCAGCCAGTCGTCTGTCATTTCGCTGCCGACCATATCGGGCCCTCGCGACAGAACGGTTACGCTTCCGTCACAAGTTCATGAAGCCGCCGTCCCGACGAGCGCGGCGAGGCGCTTCGCCTCGCGGATGCAGGCCGGAATCTCGCGGGCGTAGCGCGGCTTGATCTCCAGCATGAAGACCGTGCCCGGCCGGGGCGCGAATCGCGGCAGCAGTCCGTCCCAGTCGATGTCGCCCCAGCCCAGCGGCATGTGTACGTCGCCCTGGCCGAGCGCGACGAGGTCGCCTTCCTTGGCGTCGGGCTCGGTCATCGGACGGCCGAAGCCGTCGTGCGCGTGGATATGCCGCGTCACCGGCGCCATCGCCAGGCAGGCCTCGGCGAAATCGACGCGGGTGTGGGTGCAGGCGACGTAGCCGTGCTGGAAGTCCAGCGTCGCCGCGACGTTCGGATGGCCGACGGTGGCGATCTGCGCGGCGAGGCGGCGCGGGTCGTTGGAATACCGCACCGTCCTGCCCGCCAGCACGGCCTTGCTGGGGTTGAGGTTCTCGACGCACATCGTCACGCCGTGCGCGGCGGCGACGTCGCCCATTTCCGCCAGCGCCTCGCGCTCGACCGCCAGCAGGCGGTCTTCCCCGGCGGTCCAGGCGTCGCGCGGCGCGTGGCCGGCGTGAAACACCGCGACCTCGGCACCGAGCATCCCGGCGACCTCGAAGGAGGCGCGGCAGGCGTCCTTCTGCAGGTCGAGCAGCGGCTCGTCCATCAGGTTGATGATGTGCGGCGCGTGCAGCGTGTAGCGCACCCCGCGGCCGGCGCAGGCCGCGGCCACCTCCTTCGCCCGCGCCTTGTTGAGGCGGCCGCCGACGACGAGATCCATGCGGCGGGCGGCGATCTCGACGAAGTCGCAGCCGTACCCGGCGAGCTCGTCGATGCGGCGGGCGAGGGCGTCGACGTCGCCCTCCGGCACGGTGGTGTGGTTGATGCCGACGCCGGCGATCAGCGGCTGGGTCATGGGTGGTCCTCTGCGGAAGGGGTTGGCGGGATCATCACGGGAATGGAGGAGAAGGCGGCGATGGTGCCGGCGGCCCAGGCGGCGCCGGTGCGCATGGCGCAGTCGATGTCGCCGTCCGCGACCAGCGGGCCGAGCAGCCCGGCGGCGAACGCGTCGCCGGCGCCGGTGGTGTCGACGACGCGGGCCGGCACCGGCGGGCAGTGGCGGGCGCCGTCGGGACCCCAGGCGGTGGCGCCGCGGGCGCCGTCGGTGACGACCGTCCAGCGGAGTTGAGGCCCGGCGATTTCGCGGCCCCCGGCGAACGGGTCGTCCCACGCATGCGCCACCGGATTGGTGCCGCTGGCGACCAGCACATGGGCCGGCCAGCGCGCCACCGGCGTTTCCGGCACCTGCGCCACCACGAGCATCCGGTCGAGGCCGCGCGCCATCACCTCGGCGGCGTCGGGGTGGCGGACGTTGACGTAGAGCGCGTCGGCCCGGTGCGTGCGCGGCACCAGCGCCTGCGGCGAGGCGGTGACGCCGCCGAGACCGACGATAGTCCGCTCGCCGTCCGGGTCGACGAGGATCAGCGCGCGGCGGCTGCGTCCCGGCCGCTCCGCGACGAGCGACACGTCGACGCCGTGGCGGGCCAGTTCGCGGCGCAGGTGGCGGCCGTCGGGATCGTCGCCGACCACCGCGGCAACCGCGACATCGTGTCCGGCCATCGCCAGCGCGACGCCGGTGTTGGCGCCGCCGCCGCCGAGCCGGCTGCCGCGCCGCCGGCCCTGCGGCCGGCCGCCGGAGACCAGCGGCACCGACAGCTCGACGACCTCGTCGAGGTTGACGTTGCCGAGCACGAGGAACCGCGCCATTGACGGGAACGGGGGGCGGGGGCGGCCGCGCCGGCCGCTCAGCCGCCCATGCCGTGGAGCGGACGCTCCGGCAGGTGGACGGTGGTGCCGTGGGCGCGCGACCAGTTGGTCAGGTCGTGGGTGAACAGCAGCGGCGGCTCGACGAACTCATGCGTCATGCGGTCGGCGTCGAGGGTGTAGCGGAGGTAGCCGCTGCGCCGGATGCCGTCCTCCATGCCCTTCTTCTCGAGCTGGTGCACGAAGCTGGTGCCCGGCGCCCAGATCAGCTCCATGCCGCCGTGGCGCAGCGTGCGGTAGACGTGGTTGTGGCCGCTGGCGACGGCGCGCACGTCGTGCCGGCCGAACAGGTCGAGCAGGCGATGGCGCGAGTCCGGGTACAGCACGGCGGCGCTGCGCTCCGGCTCGTCCGGCCGGGCGGCGAACAGGTTCTTGTGGCAGAACACGAGGACCGGCCGGCCGGAGGCGCGGGCGAGGGCGTCCTCCAGCCATTCCCACTGCTCCGCCTCGCAGGGCAGGCCGCTGTCGAAGATCTGCGCGTTCAGCCCGATGATCGTCCAGCCGCCGGCGTCGCGCGACCACCGGTCGGGGCCGAACAGCCCGACCCAGCGGTCGCGCAGTTCCTGCGTCACCGGATGGCCGCGCTTCGCGTCCGGCGGCGTGTCGCCGATGTCGTGGTTGCCGGGGATGATCGCCACCGGCGCCGGCATGCGGTCGAGCTGGGCGCGGCCGAACAGCATGTCGTCCTCGTCGACGTTGCCGCGCAGGCAGAGGTCGCCGGAGTGGACGATCAGGTCCGGCTTCTCCTCCGCCATCAGTTCGAGGAACGCTTCCCAGTTGGTGTGGAAGTAGGCGCGCAGACGCGAGATGTGGGTGTCCGAAACCTGGACGAGGCGGAATGGGGGCATCGGTCCTTCGGGTGAATCAGCGGGAAGGGACGTCAGCATAGCGCGCGACGGCGGCAGATGCATGGCGGTCCGGTTGCGGCGGCGTGACAAGTGTGGCCCGGAAAATGTCATCAAATGTCAACATGGCGCGGTCCAGGTCGTTGAAATACAAAGGTTCCGCTCCGGCGCGGGGCGGCGGCCCATGCCCTTGCCGCAGTTCCCCGTCCGCGAATCACGCCCATGCCCCAAGTTGCCGAGCGGACCCGTCGCCCAGCTCGCAGAGGCGGACGATCCTATAAATAGGAACTAAGTCACTTATTTCAAGGGGCGGCGGACGGGCCGGGGTTCGTCCGCGGCGGCTCCCGGCTGAAGTCGGCATGATGTAAATAAATGTAATGCAAGGCGAAGCTTCCATGCGGAACGCGAGTCAACAGATCGGACATCGCGCATGTGTGTTTCGTGGTCATGCATTTTCTGTCTACGATACCTGACGAGGTTGGAGACTGTGCGTTGCTGGTGCCGGTTTACTTTGACCGGTGTCACCGCCACATGGCGGGCATCCCGACAGTGCAGCTAAACAATCTGACCGCCCGCAAGGCCCGGCATCGGATCGGGCGATCCGGCCGGACGAGGGGAATATGACGGACGAGGACAGCGAGGCTGCCCCGGCGGAAGAGGCGGGCAGGGGGGTGCCGTGCCCGGTGGTGGGGATCGGCGCGTCGGCCGGCGGGCTCGAGGCGTTGCAGGCGCTTTTCGACCATATGCCGGCGGACTGCGGGCTCGCATTCGTGGTGGTGGTCCATATCCCGGCGGACAGCGAGAGCCACCTCGCCGACATCCTCCAGCACCACACGAAGATGCCGGTGGCGACGGTACGGTCGCGCACGCCGCTGAATCCCGACCACGTCTACGTCCTCAATGCGGGCACCCGCGTGGAGATGGAGGCCGGCGAGCTGGTGCCGACGCCGCGCGCGCAGGGGAACGGGCGCCGAACCCCGGCGGACCACCTGTTCGCTTCGCTGGCCCGGGAGGCGGGCGAGCACGCCGTCGCCGTGCTGCTGTCCGGCACCGGCAGCGACGGCACCATCGGGATGCGCCATGTCAGGGACGCGGGCGGCCTGTGCCTGGCGCAGTCGCCCGAGAGCGCCGACCATAGCGGCATGATCGACAGCGCCATCGCGTCGGGCGTGGTGGACGAGGTGCTGGACGTCGATGCGATGCCCGGCGCCCTGATCGACTGGGTCGGGCGCAAGCAGCGGGACGCTGCGGAGGCAGGCGCCGACATGGTCCGCGACGACGTGATCGACGCGTTGCCGGCCATCGTCCGCACGCTCCGCCAGCATAGCGGCGAGGACTTCAGCAACTACAAGCGTCCGACGCTGGCGCGGCGGCTGCAGCGCAGGATGACCGCGCTGAGGATCGACAGCCCGCGCGCCTACGAGGAGCGGCTGCGCGAGGACCACGAGGAGGCGCGCCAACTGCTGAGCGACCTGCTGATCGGCGTGACGGAGTTCTTCCGCGATCCGGAAGCCTTCGCCGCGTTGCGGGATGTGGCGGTGCCGGAAATCTTCGCGGGCAAGGGGCCGGAAGACGAGGTGCGGGCATGGGTGGCCGGCTGCGCCACCGGCGAGGAGGCCTATTCGGTCGCCATGCTGCTGCTGGACCACGCACGGCGCCTCGACCGGCCGCCGAAGGTCACCGTGTTCGCCAGCGACATCGACGTGAAGGCGATCGACAGGGCCCGGCGCGGGCTGTATTCCGCTTCGGCGCTGGAGCATGCGGACGGGGAGCTGGTGAAGCGGTGGTTCCATCCCCTGGACGGCAGCGGCCAGTTCAAGGCGCGGGATCAGCTGCGCGAGCCGATCCTGTTCGCCCATCACAATGTGCTGCGCGACCCGCCCTTCTCGCGCCTGAACCTGGTGTCGTGCCGCAACCTGCTAATCTATCTGGAATCGAACATCCAGGCGCGGGTGATTCAGCTTTTCCGCCATGTGCTGCGTGAGGATGGCTGGCTGTTCCTCGGGGCCTCGGAGGGCGTCGGCCGTGAGGCCGGCCGCTTCCGGCAGGTCGGCGACAGGCACGGCCGGCTGTACCGGCCGCGGCCCGGTGCCCCGAGCGAGCCGCCGGATTTCCCGCTGATGCCGCAGGAGGCCCGCCACGCCGGCGCCCGGCCGCGCGCCGGCCGCGAGGTACCGTTCACGCCAGTCGAGCGGCTGGTGCTCGACCGCTTCGCGCCGGCCTGGGTGGTGGTGGACAGCGACCTGAAGGTGCGCCGTTTCTCCGGCCGCACCGGCAAGTTCCTGGAAGCGATTGCCGGATCGCCGAGCAACGACGCGCTGGAGATGGCGAAGGCGGAACTGCGGGCGCCGCTGCGGACGGCGCTGGTCAGGGCCTTTCGCGTCAGGGAGCGCGTCGTGATGCGCGACCTGGCGGTCGACGTGGACGGTGCGGAGCAGCCTGTCGATATTCTGGTGGAGCCGATTCCCGGGGGCGAGAAGGACGACCGCCAGTGCCTGGTGGTGTTCGAGGAGACCGGACCGCTCCGGCTGAACGGGGGGCGGCAGCACCGGTCCGACGGCGAGGAGCAGCAGCGCCACAGGGCGGAGGCGGACGAAAAGACCGACATCGACTCGGGCGTGCGGGAACTGCGCGAACAGCTCCGCACGACGACGGAGGAGCTGCAGACCTCGAACGAGGCGCTGAAGTCCTCGAACGAGGAACTGGCCTCGATGAACGAGGAGCTGCAGTCCAGCAACGAGGAGCTGGAGACCTCGAAGGAGGAACTGCAGTCGAGCAACGAGGAACTGCAGACGGTCAACGCCGAGCTGCAGGCGCGAATCGAGCAGCTGGCGCGCCTCAACAACGATCTGCGCAACCTGTTCGAGAACACCGCCGTCGCCACGCTGTTCGTCGACAACGACCTGAACATCCGCAACTACACGCCGATGCTGGCGGAGGTGTTCCACGTCAGGGAGACCGACATGGGCCGGCCGCTGCGGCATATCGCGCACCGGCTGGCCGACGACCAGGTGCTGGACGACATGCGGTCGGTCATCAGCGACCTGCAGCGGATCGAGAGGGAGGTGCGAACGAAGGACGGCGAGACCGTCTACATGCTGCGCATCAAGCCCTACTACACGCTGGACAGCCGCATCGACGGGGCGGTCGTCACCTTCGTCGACATCAGCGCGCTGAAGCTGCACGAGGCGCGGCTGAAGCGCAGCCGGCGGCACGAGCGGCTGTTGCAGCGCGAGCTGCAGCACCGGGTGAAGAACATCCTCGCCAACGTCCGTGCGCTGGCCAGCCACACCTACAACGAGAGCGAGGACCTGGATGCATTCCACGAGGCGTTCGAGGGGCGCATCGCGGCGCTGGCGCGGACGCAGAACCTGATCAGTGCGACAGAGGCGCAGTACGTCAACCTGGAGGATGCGATCCGCGAGGAACTGCTGGCGCACGCGGTCGATACGGAGGACAAGGTGAATATCGCCGGGCCGGAGCTGCGGTTCGAGCCGCGCGCGGCGCAGACCATGGCGCTGGCGATCCACGAACTGGCGACCAACGCGGTGAAGTACGGCGCGCTCGCCGCCGACGAAGGGCGCATCGACATCGGCTGGCGGGTCGAGGACCGCGACAGCGCGAAGCACATGGTGATGCAGTGGCGCGAGAGCGGGCTCGACCTGGAGCAGAACACGCACCGGCCGACCGGCTTCGGCCGCCGCCTGATCGAGGAGCTGACGCCCTACGAGCTGGACGGCAGCAGCCGGTTGGAGTTTCCAAGGGAAGGGTGCCTGTGCACCATCGACATTCCGTTCGAGAAGAACATCCGGGCGGATGACGACAGCAGCCGTGGCCGAGAAGGGAAACCGACATGAACAAGACCGCCGATCTGAAAGGCAGACGCATCCTGGTGGTCGAGGATGAGTTCCTGATCGCCAGCAACGTGGTGGAGACGATCGAGGACTGCGGCGCGGTGGCGGTCGGCCCCTGCCCCGACGTCGATACCGCCCGGCGGATGCTGGCCGAGGACGGGCAGGGGGTCGACGCGGCGATCCTCGACCTGAATCTCAAGCGCGGCGGCTCCGCGCTGGAACTGGCGCAGGAACTGGCGGCGGCGGGGACGGTGCTGGTGTACCACATCGGCTACAGCACCTCGGCGTCGCAGGAAGGGCTGCCGGACGGCGTCGTGGCCACCAAGCCGGTCACCGGCGACAGGCTGATGCAGCATGTCGCCAACGCGCTGAACGGCGTCGCCGCCTCCCGGTAGCGGCGGTAGCCGGCGGACATGAGCCATACGGGACAGGCGGACTGGCAGCAGCTTCTCTACCGGCGGCTGAGTGCGATCACCGACCTTCCCGAAGCCGAGTTCGCGCATATTCACGAGCTGGTCCACAGCGTGCACTCGCTGGCGCGCGACGAGGACGTGCGCGAGGTGCGCGGCACGGTGGCGGTGGTCGCCGCCGGATGGTGCGCGCGCTATCGCCTGCTCGCCGACGGGCGGCGTTCGGTGTTCAACATCTGGCTGCCCGGCGACATGATCAACCTGACGCCGCTCACGCCCAGCCCGGAATGCCAGAACGCGGCGCTCAGGCGCGCCGACCTGGTGCTGATCCCCGATGTCCACTACCGCCAGCTCTGCGAACGGAGCCCGGCGCTGGTCGCGGCCTTCGCCGCCAGCGAGCGGATGGACTCGCTGTTGCTGGCGAACCAGGTGCTGCGGCTCGGCCGGCTGACGGCCTATGAGCGCATCGCGCATTTCCTGCTGGAGATCTGGGACCGGCTCTGCCTCGTCGGGATGGCCAACGAGGGCGGCTTCGAGTCGGCGCTGACCCAGAACGTGCTGGCCGACGTGCTGGGCCTGACCAGCGTGCACATCAACCGCACGCTGGCCCGCCTGCGCGAGGAGGAACTGATCGAGGTCGACCGCCGCGAGGTCAGGCTGCTGGACGTGCCGCGGCTGGCCGAGATCGCCGAGTACGACCCGATCGGCGCGGAGGCGAAGAAGAGGATCGCGCTGTACTGACCGGCGCGCTCCCGCTCACGGCCCCGGAAAGTCCTCGCCGAGCAGCGCCTTGCGGAACTGGTTCTTGACGTGCTGCGGGTTGCGCGACTGCTTCGCCGGCGGCAGCTTCTCCTGCGATATCTTGACGACGACCAGCGCCGGCCCCGGCTTCTCCTTCAGGTCCTTGTGGACCCGCTCGAGGTCGGAGTCGCTGTCGACGGTGGCCGACCACCTGAAGCCGCAGGCGAGCGCGGTCGCGGCGAGGTCGACGCCGAGCGCGGTGTGGCTGCGCTGGCTGCCGGTCTCCTCGTAATGTTCGTTGTCGAGCACGACGATCTTCAGGTTCTCGGGCTGGCGCGCGCCGATGGTGGCGAGGCCGCCGAGGCACATCAGCATCTCGCCGTCGCCGGTGACGGCCCACACGGGGCGCGACGGCTGCGCCACGGCGAGGCCGAGCGCGATCATGCTGGCCGCGCCCATGGCGCCGCGCATGGTGAAGTTGAGGTCGTGGAAGGCGACCGCGTTGAGGTCGAGCGACGGGCCGCCGAGGCCGCCGACGACGCAGGTGTCGCCGCGGTCGGCGAGCAGCGTCCTGACGACCTCGCGGCGGTTCAGGCGGTTGGAACCCTGCTTTGCCATGATCCGTTCTCCCGCCCTCAATTGTGGAACTTCTTGGCGCCGTTCAGGCGCTGGCCGAGGATCACCGCGACCGGGGTCGAGGCGAGGTAGGCGAAGTCGATCGACGCCTCCACCGTCGGCGCGACGTCCTCGGGCTTCTCGACGCGGTGGCAGGTGAAGCCGCACAGCTCCAGCACCGGCTCGGTGTTCTGGCCCATCGGGACCTGCCAGGGGTTGGCCTCGCCCCACTCGCCGCGCATGGTGACGAGGGTGACGAACGGCAGGTTGCAGATGCGCAGCAGGCCGAACTGGTTCACGCAGTTGCCCGCGCCGCTGCACTGCATTAGAAGGACACCGCGCTGTCCGCCCAGCCACGCGCCGGTCAGGACGCCGATGCCCTCCTCCTCGGTGGTCAGCGGCATGACGGCCAGGTCCGGATCGTCGTGGCACAGGTTGATGAGGTGCTTGTGGCCGCCGTCGGGGACGTAGCACACCTGCTTGACGTCCGTGGCGCGCAGCACCTTGTGGATTTCCGCGGGCCAGGCCGGCGCCTGGGCGGTTGAGTCATTCATCGGTCGTTTCCCGGGTGACGTTTCCATTGGTTGGGTCTTCCAAGTCGGCGCCAACCATAGCCAGCCCGGACCGCGCCGCAAAGACCCCGAAGGTCGGAGAGGGAACATGAGCGACAAGAGCGGAGCCAGGGAACAGCAGGCGCAGGAGAAGTCGGAGCTGCAGGCGCTGCTCGACGAACTCGACCGGCGCACCGCGACGGCGCTGCTGATGGGCGGCGAGGACAAGCTGGCGAAGCGCCGCAAGCAGGGCGTGCTGGACGCCCGCGAGCGCGTCGAGCGGCTGGTCGACAAGGACAGCTTCATCGAGACCGGGCTGCTCGGCGTGTCGTGGCTGGAGCAGGACCGCGAGAGCACGCCGGGCGACGGCAAGGTCACCGGCTTCGGCAAGATCGACGGGCGCGACGTCGCCGTGTCGGTCAACGACTTCACGGTCAAGGGCTCGTCGACCAGCGCGACCAACTCCAAGAAGGTCGGCTACGTCAAGCGCACCGGCACCGAGCGCGGCATGCCGGTGGTGTTCGTCGGCGAGTCGACCGGGGCGCGGCTGCCCGACGCGATGGGCTCGCGCGGCATGGGCGCGCTGCTCGGCAACGACCCGACGCAGTTCCGCCGCACCCGCGACACGCCGTGGTGCGCCGCGGCGCTGGGCTACTCCTTCGGCTCCTCGGCGTGGCTCGCCTGCTGCTCGGACTTCACGGTGATGCGCAAGGGCTCGACCATGGCGGTCTCGAGCCCGCGCCTGATCGCCATGGCGATCAAGGAGGAGGTCGACCTCGACGAGCTGGGCGGCTGGCGCCTGCACGCCGAGAAGACCGGCCTGGTCGACATGGTGGTCGACACCGACGAGGAGGCGCTGGACGCCATCCGCACCTTCCTCAGCTACATGCCGAGCCACAACAGGGAGGCGCCGCCGGTGAAGCCGGTGCCGGCGGGCTCCGGCGCGGACATGAAGGACATCTACAACTTCCTGCCGGAGCGGCGCACGCAGGTCTACGACGTGCGCAAGATCGTGCAGTGCATCGTCGACAACGGCAGCTATTTCGAGCTGAAGCCGCGCTTCGGCAAGAGCGCGGTGACGGCGCTGTGCCGGCTCGACGGCAAGAGCGTCGGCATCATCGCCAACAACCCGATCCACAAGGGCGGCGCGCTCGACGTGCAGGGCTGCGAGAAGATCACCTCGTTCCAGGTGCTGTGCGACAGCTTCAACATCCCGATCGTCACGCTGGTCGACACGCCGGGCTTCATCATCGGCACCGAGGCCGAGCGCAACCGCGCGCCCGGCAAGATCATGAACTTCATGAACTCGACCTGCCTGGTGTCGGTGCCGAAGCTGAGCATCATCCTGCGCAAGAGCTATGGCCGGGCCTATGTGGCGATGGGCGGGGGGCGCCACTCCGACGACATCGCCGCATGGCCGACCGCCGAGGTCAGCTTCATGGACCCGGTGTTCGCCACCCGCATCGTGCATGGCAAGGCGCCCGGCGAGGAGGGCTTCGACGAGGCGTTCAGGCAGATCCAGAAGGACACCCAGGTGTGGGGCCTGGCCGAGAGCTTCACGGTGTCGAACATCCTGCGCCCCGAGCACACCCGCGACTACCTGATCCGCATGCTCGACATCCACCGGCTGCGCATGACCGACGGCGTCGGCCAGCACCACATGCGCACCTGGCCGACCAGTTATTGATGGCCGGCTACTGATGGCGGAAAACAGTGTGATCGCCGCGGCCCGCGAGGCGGGGCGCGGTTCGCTGGACGAGCGCGCCGGCAAGGCGCTGCTGGCGTCGCGCGGCATCGCCGTGCCGCGGTCCGTCGTGGTGAAGGACGCGTCCGGCGCGCGCGGCGGCGCACTGGAGGGGCTGTCGTTCCCGGTGGTCGTCAAGGTCATGTCGGCCGAGATCCTGCACAAGAGCGACGCCGGCGGCGTGAAGGTCGGGCTCGCCGATGCCGCCGCGGTGGCCGACGCCGTCGCGGCGATGGCGGAGCAGCCGAAGATCCGGGCGGCGAAGGTCGACGGCTACCTGGTCGAGGAGATGGCGCCGAAGGGGCAGGAGGTCGTCATCGGCGGCCTCCGCGACCCGCGCTTCGGGGCGATGGTGATGGTCGGTCTCGGCGGCATCTTCGTCGAACTGCTGGCCGACGTGGCGTTCCGCATCTGCCCGATCGGGGAGGCGGACGCGCGCGAGATGCTCGACGAGCTGAAGGCGGCGCCGCTGCTGCGCGGCGCGCGCGGCGGGGCCGCGGTTTCCGAGGACGCCATCGTCGACGCGCTGCTGAAGGTCGGCGGCGAGGGCGGGCTGCTGGTCGAGCTGGTCGACGAGATCAGGGAGCTCGACATCAACCCGCTGATCGTCTCGGCCGACGGCGCGGTGGCGGCCGACGCGCGGGTGATCCTGACCGGCGCGGACGACGCGGCGTTCGGCACGGCGAAGCCGGAGCGGCTGGGCGCGAAGGCGAAGGACTTCTTCCGGCCGCTGTTCGAGCCGAAGACGGTCGGTGTGATCGGCGCCTCGGGCACGGGCGTGACCATCGCCAACACCTTCATCCAGCGCATGGCGGACTACGGGTTTCCGGGCGAGATCTATCCGATCCATCCGAAGGCCGACGAACTGGAAGGGCTGAAGGCCTATCCCTCGCTGGCCGAAACGCCGAAGCCGGTCGACTACGCCTACATCGCCATCGGCGCCGAGCGGATTCCCGACATCCTCGGGGCCGCCGACGGGCGCGTCAGCTTCGCGCAGGTCATCTCCAGCGGCTTCGGCGAGGTCGAGAGCGGCCGGGCGCTGGAGGCGACGCTGAAGGAATCGGCGAAGGCCGGCGGCTGCCGCGTGCTCGGGCCGAACTGCCTCGGCACCTACTCGCCGCGCGGCCGGCTGACCTTCCCGCCGCGCCCGCCGGAGGAGGTCGGGCCGGTCGGCGTGATCACCCAGTCGGGCGGCCTCGGCACCGACATCATCCGGCGCGGCAGCATGCGCGGCCTGCGCTTCTCGGGGCTGGTCACGGTCGGCAACAGCGTCGACCTCGGCCCCAACGACCTGCTCGAGTTCTACCTCGCCGACGAGAAGACGCGCGTCATCGGCATGTACCTCGAGGACGTCAAGGACGGCCGGCGCTTCCTCGACATCCTGAAGGACGCGACGAAGGTGAAGCCGGTGGTGCTGCTGAAGGGCGGGCGCACCGCGCAGGGCCAGCTCGCGGCGGCGTCGCACACCGGCTCGCTGGCCGGCGACGAGCGCGTCTGGGTGGCGCTGGAGAAGCAGACCGGCGCGGTGATGGTCGACACGCTGGACGAGTTCATCGAGCTGCTGCTGGCGTTCCAGACCTTGACGCCGCGGCCGGAGCGGCCGACCGAACGCTGCGTGCTGTTCGGCAACGGCGGCGGCACCAGCGTGCTGGCGACCGACTTCTTCGCCCGCTGCGGCCTCGACGTCAGCCCGCTGGACAAGGATACGCTGGCTGAGCTGGAGGCCCTCGGCCTGCCGCCGGGGACCAGCGTGGTGAACCCCATCGACACGCCGGTCGCCACCCTGCAGCGCGAAGAGGGCAAGGTCGCCGAGAAGATCCTCGACATCGTCTACGGCCGTGGCAGGCCGGACGCGCTGGTGATGCACCTCAACCTCGCCGCCTTCGTCGGCCGCGGGCCGATCGACCCGCTCGACAACCTGATGGCGGCGGCGGTGCGGGTGCAGGAACGTTTCCCCGGCCAGGCGCATTTCATGCTGGTGCTGCGGTCGGACGGGGAGCCGAAGATCGAGGAGAGCAAGCGCGCCTACCGCGAGCGTGCGATGGCGGCGAACATCCCGGTCTACGACGAGCTGTCGAACGTGGCGATGGCGCTGCGCGCCTTCCGCGGCTACGAACGGTTCCGCGCGCGACGGGGATAAAGGGGCTTGAGTCCGGGAGGTCCGGCCGCAATATCGCCATGAAGCCGGGCGATCTCCTGCCCGGGGGAAGAAGCCCTTGAAAGGGGAGGAGCGATCATGCGCCGGACCGTCCTGACCGCCGCCCTGCTGGCGGCGCTGACCCTGCCCGCGATGACGGTCGCAGCCGTCGCGCAGACGCCGGAGCGCCCGGCGCCCGACCAGTCGCGCGACCCCGCGGAGATGGCCGAGGAGGCGGCGCGCCAGCTGATCCAGGCGCTGCAACTGTTCTTCAGCCGCATCCCGCAGTACGAGCTGCCGGAGATGCTGCCCAACGGCGACATCATCATCCGCCGCATCAACCCGCCGGAAGAGCGCGAGCCCGAGCCCGAGCCGGAGCCGGACGAGCCGGAGCGCGCCGACCCGCCGGTGATCGACCGCACCTGACGGTCGGGCGGCGACCGGGGGCAGGCGCATGGCCGAGGGAGAGACGCCCGACATCGCGCCCGACCCGCACGCCGTCGCCGCGCTGCGCCGCCGCGGCCGGCGGCACATGCTCGAGATCCTCGCCGGCATCGCCGCCTTCGCGGTGCTGATCGCGCTGCCGCCGCCCGGGGGCATGGGCGAGGCAGCGTGGCGCGTCGTCGCGGTGACGGCGCTGATGGCGGTGTGGTGGGTCAGCGAGGCTGTGCCGGCGGCGATCACCGCGCTGGTGCCCATCGCGCTGTTCCCGCTGCTCGGCGTCCGGCCGGTCGGCGAGGTCACGGCGCCCTATGCCAACCCGCTGGTGTTCCTGCTGTTCGGCGGCTTCCTGCTGGGCCTTGCGATGGAGCACTGCGCGCTGCACCGGCGCATCGCGCTGGCGATCCTGCGCGCGGCGGGACGGCGGCCGGAGGCGCTGGTCGGCGGCTTCATGGCGGCGACGGCATTCCTGTCGATGTGGATCAGCAACACCGCGACGACGGCGATGATGCTGCCGATCGGGCTGTCGGTGGTGGCGCTGATCGGCACGCGCGAGGCGGGCGCACCGCTGGCGCTTCCCGAGTCGGGGCCGGAGCGGAACCTCGCCGTCGCGCTGCTGCTCGGCATCGCCTACGCCGCGAACATCGGCGGTATGGCGACGCTGATCGGCACGCCGCCGAACGCCCTGCTGGCCGGCTACATGGAGGAAACGCACGGCATCCGCATCGGCTTCGCGCAGTGGATGCTGGTCGGGGTGCCGGCGGCGCTGCTGATGCTCGGGCTCGCCTGGCTGCTGCTGACGCGGCTGATCCATCCGGTGGCGGGCAGCGACATGGCCGGGCTGCGGTCCCTGCTCGGCCGCGAGACGGTGCGCATGGGGCCGGTGACGAGGGCCGAATGGCGGGTGGCGGCGATCTGCATCGCCGCCGCGCTCGGCTGGCTGCTGCGGCCGCTGCTCGAGGCGCTGCTGCCCGGCCTTGCGCTGTCGGACGCCGGCATCGCCATGCTGGCGGGGCTGGCGCTGTTCGTCGTGCCGGCCGACATGGCGCGCGACCGCTTCCTGCTCGACTGGACGACCGCGCGGGCGGCGCCGTGGAACGTCGTGCTGCTGGTCGGCGGGGGCCTGAGCCTCGGCGGCGCCATCGACTCCAGCGGCCTGTCGGCGTGGATCGGCGAGGCGCTGTCCGGCCTCGGCGCCGCGCCCCTGGTGGTGGCGGTGGCGGCGCTGGCCGGCGCGGCGATGCTGGTCAGCCACATCACCAGCAACACCGCGACCGCGGCGGCGCGGGTCCCCATCGTCGCCGGGCTGGCGGCGACGGTCGGCGAGGCGCCGCTGCAGTT
>JBBDQX010000204.1:0-20252 GCA_040905765.1 Acetobacterales bacterium | reverse complement strand
CCCCCCCCCCCCCCCCCCCCCCCCCGCGACACGCTGATGCGTGCCGCCGAACTCTATCGCGAGCGGCACAGCGGGCCGAACGGACGCATCAGGGCGACCTTCCAGATCGTCAATCTCGCCGGCTGGGCGCCGCACGACAGTCAACAGCAGCCGATGCGCCCTGGTTCGGCCCGGCAAAGGCTGGCCGACGCGCTGGGGACCGAGGAACGTCCCGCCGGCGACAAGGCCCGCCCCAACTGAATTTCGCAACCACCACCAGCCGGAGACATCGATGATGCCCGAGATCGTCAACGCCGCGCGCGAGAGGCTGCGCCGGGACCAACTCGCACTGGGCCTGAACATCCGCCAGCCGAAGCACGCCGAGATCGGGCCGATGCTGAAGGCCTGCGGCTTCCACTGGCTGTTTCTCGATGACGAGACCAGCCCTCTGCCGGGCGACCGCGCGCATGAGATCGCCCTGACCGCAACGCGCACCGGGATTACGCCGCTGGTGCGAGTGCGCCGGAACGATCCTGCCGAGATCGGGGTCCAGCTTTCCAACGGTGCGATGGGCGTGATCGTCCCGCACGTCAACACCGCCGACGAGGCCGAGGCAGCCGCCCGCGCCGCACGCTTCCCGCCGGACGGCGACCTCGCCGTCCCCGGTTCGCTGCCGCAGCTCGGCTACGACCCTGTGCCCTTCGCGCAGGCCACGCGCATGCTGAATGACCTGTATCTCGTGGTGGCGATGATCGAAACCTCGGAAGCGGTCGCCAACGCCGACGCGATCGCCGCGGTGCCGGGCGTCGACGTGCTGTTCATCGGCTTCCACGACCTGACGCAGCAACTCGGCATACCGTCGCAGGACAACCACCCGGAGGTAGTCGCAGCGGTTGAAAAAGTCTGTGCCGCCGCCAGAAAGCACGGCAAGTACGCCGGCATGGGCGGCGTGGAGACCGAGGCGGCGTGGGGGCGGTTCGTCGGCATGGGAATGCGCTTCATCCTCGCCGGCCACGACTTTCGCATGATGATGAACGGGGCGAAGGCGCGTGCCGCATTCTTCGAGGGTCTGCGCGGCTAGCTTTCGGCCGTTTCGTCGTCGCCGTAGAACTTGATCCCCAGCTTGATGCGCTCACGCCCCTGGGCCACTCGGTGGGCATTGGTGTCGCGCAGGGAGTAGACGCAGCCGCAGTATTCCTGCTGGTAGAAATGCTCTTCCTTGGCAACATCGACCATGCGGTTGGCGCCGCCCTGCTTGCGCCAGTTATGCGTCCAGTAGGTCAGGCCGTCATGACGCGCTGCGGCCCGGGTCCCGCAATCGTTGATCTGTGCCATGTTCTTCCACCGGGAAGCGCCGAGCGTGCTGGTGAAGACGCTGAAGCCGTGCTCGGCCGCCCAGAGCCCGCTGCGTTCGAAGCGCATGTCGAAGCAGACCGTACAGCGCCTGCCGCGCTCGGGTTCCCATTCCAGTCCCTTGACCCGGGCGAACCAGTTGTCGCGGTCGTAGTCGAGGTCGACGAAAGGCGCGCCGAGCTTTTCGGCGTAGCGGACGTTCTCCTCCTTGCGCAGCTCGTATTCGTGCCGCGGATGGATGTTCGGGTTATAGAACAGCACGGTGAACGCTATGTCGCTGCGCGACAGTTCGCCCATGATGTCGCCGGCACATGGCGCGCAACAGGAATGCAGCAGCACCTCACCGGCACCGCCAGGCGCAACGAGTCTCTCTCGGCCAGCGAAGTCCTTCTTCATATGAGTGCTATATCGTGGCGCGCCCGACGCACGCAACCGCATGAATGGGTCGCGGGGCCTCTGGATTGCAATACTTCCATGCCGTGACTAGGTTGCCGTGATGCGGTTTTCCAATCCTCTGCTCCGCGGTCGTCTGCTCCGCCGCTACAAGCGGTTTCTCAGCGACGTGGAGCTGGAGGACGGCACCGAGATCGTGGCGCACTGCCCGAATCCGGGGTCGATGCTCGGGCTGCAGGAACCCGGCAGCGAGATCTGGCTGTCGCCCGCCGCGGATGCCAAGCGCAAACTTCGCTTCACCTGGGAAATGGTACGGGTCGGAAACGGCCTTGTGGGCATCAACACCGGGCACCCGAACGCCCTCGTGCAGGAGGCCCTGCTCGCAGGACAAATTCCTGAACTCGCCGGTTACGCGACACTTCGCCGCGAAGTGCGCTATGGCAGGAATTCCCGCATCGACATCCTGCTGCAGGACACGGACCGGGCCGACTGCTATGTCGAGGTCAAGAACGTGCATCTGAGCCGCATGCCGGGGCTCGCGGAATTTCCGGATTCGGTGACTGCACGCGGCGCGAAGCATCTCGACGAATTGTCAGACGCGGTGCGGGGCGGAGCGCGAGCGGTCATGCTCTACCTCGTCCAGCGCGACGACTGTGACCGCTTCGCCATTGCCGCCGACATCGACCCGGCCTACAACGCCGCGCTGGCCCGGGCGATAGCGGCGGGCGTCGAGGTCCTTTGCTACGGGTGCCGACTGGCTGTGGAGGGCATCCTGCTCGACCGGCCAGTGGTTTCCGAGATCGCGGCCGCCTAGGCGCGGCGAAAATTACAGCGGACCGCAAATGCAGCAGACAGCTCAGATCGGACAGGTGACCCTGCACGGGGCGGAAGACTTCGCGGCGATGCGCAAGGCCGGCCAGCTTGCAGCGGCGACGCTCGACTACATCACGCCGATGATCGAGCCGGGCATCACTACCGACGAACTCGACCGCCGCTGCCACGAATACATCCTCGGCCACGGCGCGGTCCCGGCGCCGCTCAACTATCGCGGCTATCCGAAGTCGATCTGCACCTCGATCAACCATGTCGTCTGTCACGGGATTCCGGGCGATCGCGCCCTGATCGAGGGCGACGTGGTCAACATCGACGTCACCGTCATCCTCGACGGCTGGCACGGCGACACCAGCCGGATGTATCCGATCGGCAAGATCCGCCGCCGGGCCCAGCTGCTGCTGGACGTCACCTACGACGCGATGATGGAAGGCATCCGGCAGGTGAAACCGGGAGCCACGCTCGGCGACGTGGGCCATGCGATCCAGACCTACGCGGAGCAATTCCGCTTCAGCGTGGTGCGGGACTTCTGCGGTCACGGGCTGGGACGTCGTTTCCACGAGCCGCCGAACATCCTTCACTTCGGCAACCCCGGGGAAGGAATGGTCCTGCAGGAGGGGATGTTCTTCACCATCGAACCGATGATCAATGCCGGCAAGCCGGACGTGAAGATCCTCGACGACGGCTGGACCGCCGTGACACGGGACCGATCGCTGTCGGCGCAGTTCGAGCATTGCGTCGCAGTCACCGCCGCCGGCTGCGAGGTATTCACCTTCTCTCCGGCCGGCTACGATAGGCCCCCGTACAGCTGACAGCGCCGCACGGGGGCGGCATGGCGGACGCCGAGAGGCCTCACTACCACGGTCACCGCGATCGCCTGCGCCAGCGGCTGCTGGACGGGGGCGCCGATGCATTGCCTGACTACGAGTTGCTCGAACTCGTGCTGTTCCTGGCGATTCCTCGCAAGGACACCAAGCCGATCGCGAAGCGGCTGCTGGACCGCTTCAAGACGTTCGATGCCGTGATCACCGCAGATCCGAGGGCGCTACGACAGGTGGAGGGCGTCGGCGAGGCTGTGGTCGCGGCGCTCAAGACCGTGCAGGCAGCTGCGCTCCGGCTGTCCCGCACCCAGGTCATCCAGCGGGATGTGCTGTCCTCCTGGGACGCGCTGATGGACTACTGCACGGCAACCATGGCCCGGGAAAAGACCGAGCAGCTCAGGCTGCTGTTTCTCGATCGCAAGAACGTGCTGATCGATGAGGAGGTGCATGCGGTCGGCACCGTCGACCATACGCCCCTCTATCCCCGGGAAGTCGTCCGGCGAGCGCTGGAGATCGGCGCCTCCGCCCTGATCCTCGTGCACAACCACCCCAGCGGCGATCCGACCCCCTCCTCCGCCGATGTCGAGATGACGCGCAAGGTAAAGGAAGCCGCGGCGGCCCTCGGCATCACCCTGCACGACCACGTCATCATCGGCCGGAACCGCTATACGTCGTTCCGCTCGGAGGGCCTGCTGTAACCGCGTCGGTGCCGATTCACCGGTGCAAAGCATGCGCTGCCGGTCTAACTTGCGCTGCGTCCCCGCCACGGAGTCCGTCATGATCCCGCGCTATACCCGTCCCAGGATGGCCGCCATCTGGGAACCCGAGAACCGTTTCCGCATCTGGTTCGAAATCGAGGCTCACGCGTGCGACGCGATGGTGCAACTCGGGCTGGTGCCCGCCGAAGCGGCGAAGGCGATATGGAAGAAGGGGCGCGACAAGGTCGATCCCGCACGCGTCGACGAGATCGAGCGCGAAACGCGCCATGACGTCATCGCCTTCCTGACGGCGCTCGCCGAGCATGTCGGCGAGGAATCGCGGTTCGTGCATCTCGGCCTCACCTCGTCCGACGTGCTGGACACCTGCTTCGCCGTGCAGCTGGTCCAAGCCGCCGACATCCTGATCGAGGACATCGACGCGCTGCTCGCGGCCCTCAAACGGCGCGCCTATGAGCACAAAAACACCGTTTGCATGGGGCGCAGCCACGGCATTCACGCCGAGCCCACCACCTTCGGGCTCAAGCTTGCCACCTTCCATGCCGAGTTCACACGCAACCGCGCCCGGCTGGAAGCTGCGCGCGCGGAAGTGGCGACCTGTGCCATCTCCGGCCCCGTCGGCACCTTCGCGACGGTCGATCCGTTCGTCGAGGAATACGTTGCCGGGAAGCTGGGCCTGAAGCCCGAACCCGTATCGACCCAGGTCATCCCGCGCGACCGCCATGCCGCCTTCTTCGCGGCGCTCGGCGTGATCGCGAGTTCGATCGAGCGGCTCGCCACCGAGATAAGGCACCTGCAGCGGACCGAGCTCTACGAAGCGGAGGAGTTTTTCCATCCCGGCCAGAAGGGCTCCTCCTCCATGCCGCACAAGCGCAACCCGGTGCTGACGGAGAACGTCACCGGACTGGCACGGCTTATCCGCGCCGCGGTCGTGCCGGCGATGGAAAATGTCGCGCTCTGGCACGAGCGCGACATCTCGCACAGCTCGGTCGAAAGGGTGATGGCACCGGACGCCACCATCGCACTCGACTTCGCGCTCGGCCGAATAACCGGCGTAGTGGACAAGCTGCTGGTGTATCCGGAGAACATGCGCCGGAATCTGGACCGGCTGGGCGGGCTGGTCTTCTCGCAGCGCGTCCTGCTGGCGCTGGCACAGGCGGGGATGAGCCGCGAGGCGGCCTATGCGGCGGTGCAGCGCAACGCCATGCCCGTGTGGCGCGGCGAGGGCCAGTTCCTCGACCTGCTGAAGCGCGATCCCGAAGTGACGGGCCACATCGCCGAAGCCGAACTGGAATCCCTCTTCGATCTGGGATTCCACACCAAGAACGTGGACCGTATCTTCGAGCGCGTGTTCGGCACGGCGTAACCGCGCGGCCGCGGCTATTCGCCGACGACTTCTTTCCGGGCCTCGGTCTCGAACTGGTGAAGCTGCTTCTTGATCTCGACCGCCTCGACCGTGAGGCCCTTGGCGTCCAGGTCGCCCTTCACCTTGCGAACGACGTCGTCGGTGCCCGCTTCCTCGAAGTCGGCACTGACCACCTCGAGCGCATAGGCCGCAGCCTTGTCGCCCTCCAGCCCGAGCTTGCCTGCGGCCCACAGCCCGAGACGCTTGTTGGCGCGTGCCTGGATCTTGAAGGTCTGCTCCTGATCGAGCTGATACTTGCTCTCGAAGGCGTTCTTGCGGTCGGAAAAGCTGTCGCTCATGAGAAAATTCCGTCTCCGATAACCGATGCGGGCACCCGCAGGCGCCCCTTGTTTACCCGTAACCGGTTGCCGAGTTCAAAGCCCGAATGCATGACATTGGCGTGAAGTCCGGTTTGATCGGCATATTGGGTTGATGTGCACGGTAGTCATCCTCCGCCGGCCGGATCACCCGTGGCCGCTGATCCTCGGTGCCAACCGGGACGAGATGCGGGACCGACCGTGGGACCGGCCCGGCCGTCACTGGACGGATCGGCCGGACGTGGTGGCTGGACTGGACCGCCTGGCGGGCGGGAGCTGGCTGGGCCTCAACGACTCCGGCGTGGTCGCCACCATCCTCAACCGCACGGGCAGCCTCGGTCCCGACCCCGACCGCCGGTCGCGGGGCGAGTTGGTCCTGGAGGCCCTCGACCATGCGGACGCCGGGGAGGCCGTCCGGGCGCTGAGCCATCTGCGGGCGGACGCCTATCGCAGCTTCAACATGCTGATCGCCGACGACCGCGACGCCTGGTGGCTGCGCAGCCTTGGCTACGGGCGCGTGGAGGCTTTCGAGGTGCCGCCCGGCGTCTCGATGCTCACCTCGCAGGACCTCAACGATCCGCGGTCGCCGCGCATCAAAGGATACAAGCCGCGCTTCGAAGCCGCGCCCGCCCCCGATCCGGAGGCCGACGACTGGTTCGCGTGGGAAGCCCTCATGGCCGGCCGGGTCTTCGACACCGACGCCGGCCCCCGCGGCGCCATGGCGATCGACACGGAGACCGGCTTCGGCACCGTTTCGAGTACGCTGATCGCCATGCCCGACCGGGGCCAGGCGGCGGCCCGGCCCGTCTGGCGCTTCGCCGCCGGAATGCCCGGCAAATCGCCCTACGAGAGACTCGACCTCGGAGCCGCAACCTCCCCCGCCTCGTGAATTGTTTCGCGGGTGCATCATTGCTATATGCTTAGCTCGCCGGGCGCCCCCGGTTTCCCGGCGGGGACCCGCCTGAGCGGCCGGCTCCGCAAGGCGGTCGGGTTCCCCCTCCGCCCCACAGGACAGCACGACATGGCCCGACGGCGACAGATCTACGAGGGCAAGGCCAAGGTCCTTTTCGAAGGACCGGAGCCCGGCACCCTCGTCCAGTACTTCAAGGACGACGCCACCGCCTTCAACAACAAGAAGAAGGGCATCATCACCGGCAAGGGCGTGCTGAACAACCGCATCTCGGAATATCTGATGACGCGGCTGGCGGAGATCGGCATCCCGACGCACTTCGTGCGCCGCCTGAACATGCGCGAGCAGCTTATCCGCGAGGTCGAGATCATCCCGATTGAGATCGTGGTGCGGAACATCGCCGCCGGCACGCTTGCGACACGCCTCGGCATCCCGGAAGGCACGTCGCTGCCGCGATCGATCGTGGAATATTATTACAAGTCCGACGAACTCGGCGATCCGCTGGTCGGCGAGGAGCACATCACCGCATTCGGCTGGGCCGCGCCGCAGGACCTCGACGAAATCATGGCCCTGTCACTGCGTGTGAACGACTTCCTCAGCGGCCTGTTCCTCGGTGTCGGCATCCGGCTCGTCGACTTCAAGCTGGAATTCGGCCGCCTGTACGAGAACGAGGACATGCGGATCGTGCTGGCCGACGAGATCAGCCCCGACAGTTGCCGGCTGTGGGACGTCAAGACCAACGAGAAGATGGACAAGGACCGCTTCCGCCGCGACCTCGGTCGGGTCGAGGAGGCCTACCAGGAGGTGGCGCGCCGCCTCGGCATCCAGCCCGAGGCTGGCCCCGGCGACCCGCAGGCGACGGAGATGGTGCAGTGAAGGCACACGTCCACGTCACCCTCAAGCCCGGCGTGCTGGATCCGCAGGGTAAGGCGGTGGCCAACGCGCTGCATGGCTTGGGCTTCGACAACGTGCATGGCGTGCGCCAGGGCAAGGTGATCGAGCTCGACCTCGATGAAACCTGCCCCGACAGGGCGCGCCAGACCGTCGAGGAGATGTGCGAGCGGCTGCTGGCCAACACTGTAATCGAGAACTACGCCGTCGAGCTGTCGGACTGATCGTGCCTCTCGGGACCGACCGCAGATGAAGGCCGCCGTCATCGTCTTCCCCGGATCGAACTGCGACCGCGACGTCGCCGTGGCGCTGCAGCGCGCGGCAGGCACGCCGCCCAGGATGTGCTGGCACCGCGATGCCGAACTGCCCGAGGTCGACCTGATCGTCGTGCCCGGCGGCTTCTCCTACGGCGACTACCTGCGCTCCGGCGCGATGGCCGCGCATTCGCCGGTCATGCGCGAGGTGGTGCGACGGGCGGAAGCAGGTGTGCCGGTCCTCGGCATCTGCAACGGCTTCCAGATCCTCACCGAATGCGGGCTGCTGCCGGGTGCACTGATGCGCAACGCGTCGCTGAACTTCGTCTGCCGCGACGCCTACCTGCGGATCGAGGCCAACGATAACCTCTTCACCCGGGACTACCACCCGGGTCAGGTGATTCGCGTCCCGGTCGCGCACCATGACGGCAACTACTTCGCCGACGAGGCGACGCTCAACCGGCTGGAGGGTGACGGCCGCATCCCGCTGCGCTATTGCGCACCGGACGGCGGCACCGATGCCCGCTCGAACCCGAACGGTTCGCAGCGCGACATCGCCGGCGTGCTGAACGAACGCGGCAACGTCCTCGGCCTGATGCCGCATCCGGAGCGGCTGGCCGACCCGGCCCTCGGCGGCACCGACGGGCGGGCGATGTTCGACGGCCTGGTGAAGGCCCTGTCGTGACCGCGCCGAAGCACCACAACGAGCCGGCGGTCACGGTCGAACTCGCGCGCGAGCACGGGCTGACTGCTGAAGAATACGCGCGTATTCGCGAACTGGTCGGACGGGACAACAAGCTGACCGAACTCGGCATCTTCTCGGCGATGTGGAACGAGCACTGCTCTTACAAATCCTCGCGCCGCTGGCTGAAGACGCTGCCGACCGAAGGACCGCACGTGATCTGCGGACCGGGGGAAAATGCCGGCGTCGTCGACATCGGCGACGGGCAGGCGGCCGTCTTCAAGATGGAGAGCCATAACCACCCGTCGTTCATCGAGCCCTACCAGGGCGCGGCGACGGGCGTCGGCGGCATCCTGCGCGACGTCTTCACCATGGGCGCGCGGCCGGTGATGAACCTCAACGCCCTGCGCTTCGGCAGCCCGGACCATCCGAAGACGCGCCACCTGGTCGCCGGCGTCGTCTCCGGCATCGGGGGCTACGGCAACTGCGTCGGCATCCCGACCGTCGGCGGCGAGTGCAACTTCCACCCCTCCTACAACGGCAACATCCTGGTCAACGCGATGTCGGTGGGCGTCGCGCAGGCCGACCGGATCTTCTACGCCGCGCCGACCGGCTCCGGCCGACCGGTGATCTACGTCGGCTCGAAGACCGGGCGCGACGGCATCCACGGCGCCACCATGGCCTCCGCCGAGTTCGGGGAGGATTCCGAGGAGAAGCGCCCGACCGTGCAGGTGGGCGACCCGTTCACCGAGAAGCTGCTGCTGGAGGCCTGCCTCGAGCTGATGGCGACCGACGCCATCGATGCGATCCAGGACATGGGCGCGGCGGGACTGACCTGCTCATCCGTCGAGATGGCGGCCAAGGGCGGCCTCGGCATCGAGCTCGACCTGGACCAGGTGCCATGCCGCGAGGAGGGCATGAGCGCCTACGAGATCATGCTCTCCGAGAGCCAGGAACGCATGCTGATGGTGCTCAAGCCCGGCCGCGAGGATGACGCGCGTCGGGTGTTCGAGAAGTGGGAGCTGGACTTCGCCATCGTCGGCCGCACCACCGACACCGGCCGCATCGTCGTCCGCCATGGCGGCGTGGCGACGGCCAACCTGCCGGTGCCCGCCCTTGCCGACGAGGCACCGTCCTACGACAGGCCCTGGCAGAAGCCGAACACGCCGCCGCCGCCCGACCCGGACGGCCTGCCCGCGCTGGACGATCCGCTTGCGGCGCTGAAGACGCTGATCGGCAGCCCCGATCTCGCCAGCCGCCGCTGGATCTGGGAACAGTACGACCACATGGTTGGCACCGACACGGTGCAGCGGCCCGGCGGCGATGCCGCGGTGGTGCGGGTGCATGGTACCGGCAAGGCGCTGGCCGCGACGACCGACTGCACCCCGCGCTACTGCAAGGCCGATCCGCTCCAGGGCGGACGGCAGGCCGTGGCGGAAGCCTGGCGCAACCTTATCGCCGTCGGGGCAAAGCCGCTGGCCGTCACCGACAACCTGAACTTCGGCAATCCCGAAAACCCGGTGATCATGGGCCAGTTCGTCGGCTGTGTGACCGGTATAGGGGAAGCCTGCCGGGCGCTCGACTTCCCCGTCGTCTCGGGCAACGTCTCGCTCTACAACGAGACCAACGGCGAGGCCATACTTCCGACCCCCGCCATCGGCGGGCTCGGGTTGCTGGCCGACCTGGCGAACGCGATGACTGCCGCGCTGCCTGCCGAGGGCCTGACGCTGCTCCTGGTCGGCGAGACCCGCGGCCATCTGGGGTGCTCCCTCTACCTGCGTGAGATCGCCGGGCGGGAGGAAGGGCCTCCCCCGCCGGTCGATCTCGCCGCCGAACGACGCAACGGCGATTTCGTCCGCCAGCTAATCGCGGAGGGTGCGGTCGCCGCCTGCCACGACATCTCGGACGGCGGCCTGCTTGTCGCGGTCGCCGAGATGGCGCTGGCCGGCATGGTGGGCGCGGAACTGCTGCCGCCGCCGGATTCGGCCGATGCCGCCGGTTGGTATTTCGGCGAGGATCAGGCCCGTTACATGCTCGCGGTGCGCCATCCCGAGGCCGTCATCGAGGCCGCGCAATCGGCCGGCGTCCCGGTCGTCGCGGTGGGCACCAGCGGGGGCGACGCGTTGACAGTGCCGGGCAAAGGGGTCATATCCCTAGCCGTTCTTCGCGACATCCACGAGGGTTGGCTGCCGCAATTCATGGGGTCGCGCTAGCCTGAAAAACGAGGAGATGCCGTCGATGCCCATGGCGGCCGCGGATATCGAGCGCCTGATCCGGGACACCATTCCGGACGCAAAGGTCACCATCGAGGACCTTCGAGGGGACGGCGACCACTACGCCGCCCTCGTCGTGTCGGCAGCCTTCGCCGGCAAGTCGCGTGTGCAACAGCATCAGATGGTCTACCAGGCGCTGAAGGGAAAGATGGGAGACGAACTCCATGCGCTGGCACTGCAGACGGCGGTGCCGGAAGATCAGACGGGTTGACGCTCCGGAGCGGAGAGGTAGGGGGTTACATGAGCGAGAATGCGGTATTCGACCGGATCGAGCGCGAGATCAAGGAGAACGAGGTCGTCCTTTTCATGAAGGGCACGCCGATGTTCCCGCAGTGCGGGTTTTCGGCCGCCGTCGTCCAGATTCTCAGCGCCTCCGGCGTGAAGTTCAAGGGTATCGACGTGCTGTCCGACCCGTCGCTACGGCAGGGCGTCAAGGAATTCAGTGACTGGCCGACGATTCCGCAACTCTATATCAAGCAGGAGTTCGTCGGTGGCTGCGACATCGTCCGCGAGATGTTCGAATCCGGCGAATTGCAGCAGATGCTGCAGAGCAAGGGGGTCGAGACCGTCGCCTGATCCCTGCGTCGGCCTGCCGGCGTCAGAGCAGGCCGAGTCCCCTCAATTCCGCGACGAGATGCGGCGGCAGGTCATCCTCCGCCGTGTCGCCTTCGGGCAGGTCCGGCGGCGCATCAGCCGGATCGAGATAGCGCCAGCCTTGGTGAGGACGGCGCGGTTGCGGTCGCGTACGCACCCATTCCGGCGCCAGCAGGAAGGCGCAGCGCTTGGTGCCCCCTTCCTCGTCCAGCCGCTCCACAGCCGCGATCGGCTGGCGCACCAGCACGGTGCCGCGAATCACCCAGTAGAGCGACCCGCCATCCAGAATCTCGTCGACCCGCCTGGGGAAGTTGCGGGTCCGGTGCATCAGGACAGCCTCCCGGCCGACCGACCGGGCTTCGCGCAGGCGCCGTTCATGCACCGCGCGCAGGTCGTCGACACTGTCGATGCCGACGCAGAGCTTGAGGATATGGACGGTCATTGCCGGGGCGGAGCGGCCTTGCTTTCGAAATTATCAGGGGACCGGCGGATTGAAACTTAACCTCGGTTGCGGGCATCGCAAGCTGGATGGCTGGCTGAATGTCGACCATGCCGACGACTGCGGAGCCGATGTCGTCTACGATCTCGAGAGCCTGCCATGGCCGTGGGCGGACGACGCAGCCGATGCGGTGACGATGCGCCATATCCTGGAGCATCTCGGCCGCGACACCGCAACGTTCCTCGGCATCGTCGGCGAACTGTGGCGCGTTTGCCGCGACGGCGCCAGCGTCACCGTGGTCGTGCCGCACCCTCGCCACGATTCCTTTCTCGTCGACCCGACGCATGTCCGGCCGATCCTGCCGCAAACGCTGGAGATGTTCTCCCAGCGGCGCAAGAGGGAGTGGATAGCCGCTGGCAACGCCAACACCCCGCTCGGCATCCAGCTCGGTGTCGACTTCGAGCTGGTACGCAGCGAGTACCGGCTGGAGGAACCTTGGCTGACGCAGTTCCGCGCCGGCGCGCTCAACGCGGATGCGCTGAACGACGCCGCACGGCGCCACAACAACGTGATTGCCGAGGTGGAGGTGGAACTGCGGGCGGTGAAGCCCGCAGGCACTCAGCGGGAGTAGAACTCCACGACGAGGTTCGGCTCCATCTGCACCGGATAAGGCACGTCCGTCAGCTTCGGGGCCCGCAGGAACGTGCCCTTGAGCTGACGATGATCGACAGTGACGTAGTCCGGCACATCGCGCTCGCCGGACTCGATCGCCTCAAGCACCAGCGGCATCTCGCGCGACTGGTCCTTCACCTCGATCACGTCGTTGTCCCTCACCTGATAAGACGGGACGTTGACGATCTTGCCGTTCACCTTGACGTGCTTGTGGCTGATGAACTGGCGGGCGGCGAATACCGTCGGCACGTACTTCATGCGGTAGATCACCGCATCCAGCCGGCGCTCCAGCAGCTCGATGAGGTTCTCGCCCGTGTCGCCGCGGCGACGCGTAGCCTCGTCGTAGTAGCGGCGGAACTGGCGCTCGCTGATGTTGCCGTAGTAGCCCTTCAGCTTCTGCTTCGCCGCGAGCTGCAGGCCGAAGTCGGACGGCTTCCGCCGCCTCTGGCCGTGCTGGCCGGGGCCGTACTCGCGCCGGTTGAACGAGCTTTTGGGACGCCCCCAGAGGTTCACCCCGAGGCGTCGGTTGATCTTGTACTTCGAAGTCGCGCGCTTCGTCACAGCGGTTGTTCCTTCACGTTGTGCGTGTTTTTTGTCCCGGTAGGCTCCGCATAGAGCGGAGCGGGACCGATGGTCCTCGTTCCCGGAAGTGGCGGCGGAGTATAATTATCCACACCGCCATGTCAAAGCTTTGGTCGAGAGGCAGGGAGACCAGCGATGATCGAACCCAACGACCTCGTGGCCCTCGGCGTCGGCAGCGCCGTGCTAGGCTCTCTTCTCGGCGGCGTCATGCTGCTGGTCGGCCTGTTCATCGCCCAGCAGGGACACTTCTTCGCCGGCTACGGCCTGGTATTCATGGCCGCCGTGGTACCGGCCCTGATCGGCTACACCCTGGCGCGGCGACTGGCGTCCCGCCTCTAGTCCTCCGGTTGCCGCCGCCGGATCAGGCCCGCGACGATGCCATGCAGGGTGCGCACCTCCTGCTCGGTCGGCTCGCCGCGCAGGAACAGGTTGCGGATGTTGCGGACCATCGCAGGCCGCTTCTCGGGCGGCCGCAGGAAGCCGCATTCGTCGAGTTCGCGCTCCAGGTGCTCGAAGAAGTTGACCAGCTCGGCGCGGGTGGCCGGGCGGGTCGCGCTCATCGTCAGGGTGCGTCCTGCGGTGTCCCCGAAACCGGCCATACGCCATTCCCAAGCCACCATCAGCACCGCCTGAGCCAGGTTGAGCGAGCTGAACGCCGGGTTGAGGGGAGCGATCACCAGCGCATCGGCAAGTGTCGTCTCGTCGTTGGTGAGGCCGGTGCGCTCGGGCCCGAACAGGAAGCCCAGCGAACCACCGTCCGGGTCCGCCGCGCGTGCTTCCGCGACTGCCGCGCGGGGACCGAGAACCGGCTTGGTCATGTCGCGGCTGCGTGCGGTGGTGGCGTAAACCCGGCGCAGGTCGGCAACGGCCCCGGCAGCCGTGTCGAACAGTTGCGCCCGCTCCAGCACATCGTCGGCGCCCGCCGCCGAGGCGATGGCGCTCTCGCTCGGCCAGCCGTCGCGCGGCGCGACGATGCGCAGCCGGTCGAGGCCGCAGTTCAGCATCGCCCGCGCCGCCGCGCCGATATTCTCGCCAAGCTGGGGGCGCACCAGCACGACGACCGGACCACCGCCCTCGCCGTGGTGGCGACCGTCGGTGCCGGCCATCAGACGGTGACGCCGCCGCGGAAAAGCCGGTAGGTGATGCTGTCGTGCAGCGCCTGGTAGGACGCGTCGATGACATTGCCGGAGACGCCGACCGTCGACCAGGTCTCGCCGTCGCGGTCCGCGCTGTCGATCATCACCCGGGTGATCGCGCTGGTGCCGGCGCTAGGCGTCAGGATTCGCACCTTGTAGTCTACCAGCCGCAAGTCCTCAAGCAGCGGGAAGAGCGGAATCAGTACCTTGCGAAGAGCGCCGTCGAGCGCGCTGACCGGACCGTTGCCCTCCGCGACCGTCATATGCGAAGCGCCACCCGCCTCCAGCTTCACCGTCGCCTCCGACAGCGTGATGAGCTCCCCGCGCGCGTTCCACCGCCGCTCGTCGAGCACCCGGAAGCTCTGGAGACGGAAGTATTCGGGAACCTCGTTCAAGCCCCGCCGCGCCAGAAGCTCGAAGCTCGCCTCGGCGCCGTCATAGGCGAATCCCTGGAACTCCCGATCCTTGACCTCGTCGACCAACGCGCGCACGCGCGGATCCTTCTCGTCGAGCTCGATGCCGAGCTCGCGGAACCGGGTCAGCACGTTGGAGCGTCCGGCCTGTCCCGAGATCACGACGTGCCGCTGGTTGCCGACCAGACCCGGCTCGATGTGCTCGTAGGTGCGCGGGTCCTTCTCGACGGCGGAGGCGTGCAAGCCGGCCTTGTGGGTGAAGGCACTCTCGCCGACGTACGGGGAGCCGCGGTTCGGCGCCCGGTTCAGGCGCTCGTCCAGCGTCCGCGAGACATGCGTCAGGTGAGCGAGGCCCGCTTCGCTAATACCGGTCTCCATTCCCATCTTCAGCATCAGATTGGGGATGATTGAGATCATGTTGGCGTTGCCGCAGCGCTCGCCGAGGCCATTCAGGCAGCCCTGGACCTGCCGCACGCCGGCGCGCACCGCCGCCAGGGAGTTGGCGACCCCGTTCTCCGTATCGTTGTGGCAATGGATACCCAGTCGCCCGCCGGGAATGTGATGCGTCACCTCGCTGACGATGCGCTCGACCTCATGGGGCAGGGTGCCGCCGTTGGTGTCGCACAGCACCACCCAGCGCGCACCGGCGTCGTAGGCGGCGCGGACGCATTCCAGCGCATAGGCCCGGTTGCTCTTCCAGCCATCGAAGAAATGCTCGGCGTCAAACAGCGTCTCCTTCTGCTTCGCAACGCAGTGGGCGACGCTGTCGCGGATCATCGACAGATTCTCGTCGGTGCTGACGCCGAGAGCGACTTCGGCATGGAAGTCCCAAGTCTTGCCGACGAGGCAGACGGCACGCGTCCCGGGCGAAAGCAGCGCGGTGATGCCCGGATCGTTCGACGCGCTCCGCCCCGACCGGCGGGTCATGCCAAAGGACGTCAATGTGGCGCTCTTCAGCTTCGGCAGGTCGCCGAAGAAGGTGTCGTCGGTCGGGTTCGCACCCGGCCAGCCGCCCTCGACATAGTCGACGCCGAGCGCATCCAGTTCGCGCGCGATCGCCTTCTTGTCGACGACGTTGAAGTCGACGCCGTGCATCTGCGCGCCATCGCGCAGCGTGCAGTCGTATAGATAGACGCGGTTGTCGTCGCTCATCGGTCCAGCTGTCTCACGCCCGGCGCCATGTGGTGGCGCCGGCAGTGTCCTCCAGAATGATCCCTTCCGCGGCGAGTTCGTCACGGATGCGGTCGGCCTCCGCGAAGGCCCGGTTGGCCCGCGCATCCGCCCGTGCGCGAATGAGCCCCTCGATACGCGCCGCATCGGCATCGGAAGCATCTCCGCGGAACCAGTCGGCGGACGGCTGCCCGAGCAGGCCGAGCAGCGCTCCCGCCGCCTTCAGCGCGGCGGGGTCATCCAGGCTGTGCAGAGCGGCAACGGCCGCCGGCGTATTCAGGTCGTCGCACAGCGCCTCGGTCACCGCCGCCGGCACATCGGACGGCGCTGCCTCGCCAGCCGCGCGATAAAGGCCGTCGAGTTCCGCCTTGGCCTGCCTCAGCCCCTCCTTGCGAAAATCCAGCGGCTTCCGATAGTGGGTCTTGAGCAGGTAGAAGCGGACCGCCTCACCCGGCACCTCGTCCAGCAAGTCGCGCACGGTGAAGAAGTTGCCGAGCGATTTCGACATCTTCTCGCCCTCGACGACGAGATAGCCGTTGTGCATCCAGTATTTCGCGAAACCGCTGCCGGGATCGGCGCAGCGGCTCTGGGCGATCTCGTTCTCATGATGCGGAAAGATGAGGTCCTGGCCACCGCCGTGGATGTCAAAGCTCGCGCCGAGGTACTTCGTGCTCATCGCCGAGCATTCGATGTGCCAGCCTGGCCGTCCTCGCCCCCAGGGACTGTCCCAGCCCGGCAGGCCGTCGCCCGAAGGCTTCCACAGCACGAAGTCGGCTGGATCGCGCTTGTAGGGCGCCACCTCGACGCGGGCGCCGGCGATCATCTCCTCACGGTCGCGGTGCGACAGCGCACCGTAGTCGGGGTCCGTGGCGACCTCGAACAGGACATGGCCGTCGACCTCATAGGCGTGGCCGCGTTCGACGAGCCGGCCGATCATCGCGATCATCTCGGCGATATGGGCCGTGGCGCGCGGCTCGACATCCGGCCTATCCGCGCCGAGGGCGTCCATGTCGGCATGGAACTGCCGTGTCGTCTCCTCGGTGATTCGCTCAATCGGTACGCCGCGTTCCTGTGCCGCCTTGTTGATCTTGTCGTCGACGTCGGTGATGTTCCGCACGTAGGTGGCGCGAGGGTAGAGCCGGCGGAGCAGCCGGGCCAGGACGTCGAACACCACGACGGGCCGGGCGTTGCCGACATGTGCGCGGTCGTAGACCGTGGGGCCGCAGACATAGAGGCGCACATGTGCGGGATCGAGAGGCTGGAAAGCCTCCACCCTGCCGCTCATCGTATTGTGCAGCCTCAACGTCGCCACTGGTCAATGCCCTGATTTCACGCGGCTTTTCCCGAAAGCCGGGCACGCGCCCGGGCGGGGCCGATGAGGGGTAGCAGATCGCCAAGCTCCGGTCCACGGTCGGTCCCGGTGAGCGCGCGGCGCAACGGTCGGTAGAGCGCCCGCCCCTTGCGACCCGTGGCGGCACCGACCGCGGTGGTCCAGGCCTTCCACGTCCCACCGTCCCAAGGCGCGTCCGGCAGCAGATCCGCGGCCGTCACGAGCAGTTCCGGGTCCTCCGTCACCGGCTCGATGCTGCCGTAGCAGACCGCATACCAGTGCCGTACCTCCGCGAACCGGCCGAGGTTGCCGCGCACCGCCTGCCAGAACGCCTCGCCGGCCTCGGCCAGCCCCATGTGCGCCAGCCGCGGGCGCACGTCCTCCCACAGCATGACATGCAGCGTGCGGCCGTTCATGCGCTCCAGCTCCGCGGGGTCGAAACGCGGCGGGGTGCGCGAGACACGGGCGAGATCGAAGCGCGACATGAGTTCCGGCAGGTTGGCCGCGGCCTCGATAGAGTCGGAGGTGCCGAGAAAGGCGAGGAGGCTGTTGATAGCCATCGGCTCGATGCCCTGTTCGCGCAACGCCCGCAGCGAGAGGCTGCCCAGCCGCTTCGAAAGCCCCCTGCCCTCGGCGTCGACGAGCAGCGGCAGATGCGCGAAGGCCATCCCGGCCGGATCGCCGCCGAGCGCTTCGACGATCTGCACCTGCACCGCCGTGTTGGCGACGTGGTCCTCGCCGCGAATGACGTGGCTGACCGCGAGTTCCACGTCGTCGACGCAGGAAGACAGCGTGTAGAGCGGCAGGCCGTCCTCGCGCACGATCACCGGGTCGGACAGGTCGGCGCCGTGGAACCGCACGGGGCCGCGCACGAGGTCCTCCCAGACGATCTCCCCATGCTCAAGCCGGAAGCGCCAGTGCGGACGGCGGCCGGAGGCCTCCAGCGCCGCGCGGTCGGCATCGCTCAGGTCCAGCGCCGCACGATCGTAGACAGGTGGCTTGCCAGACGCGGCGAGTCGCTTCCGCTTCAGCGTCAGCTCTTCCGGGGTCTCGTAGCAGGGATAGGCGCGACCGGCCTCCTGCAGTCTCCTCAGGGCGATCTCATAGCGGTCGAACCGGTCCGACTGGGCGGCCGTCTCGTCGCGCTCCAGACCGAGCCAATCGAGGTCTTCCGCGATCGCGACGGCGAATTCGGGTTTCGAGCGCTCGCGGTCGGTATCGTCGAGCCGCAGCATGAAGCGACCGCCATGGCGTCGGGCATACAGCCAGTTGACGAGAGCGATGCGGGCGTTGCCGACGTGCAGCAACCCCGTCGGGCTCGGGGCGAAACGCACGCGGACCGTCATGCGCTCAGAGCTGGGCGGTGAAGGCGTTGGTGATCGGATAGCGCCGGTCACGGCCGAAGGCGCGGCGGCTGATCTTGACGCCCGGAGGCGCCTGCCGGCGCTTGTACTCGGCGCGGTCGAGCAGCATCCAGACCCGGCGCACCATGTCCGGCTCGAAGCCGCGGTCGACGGTCTCCTGGAACGAGAGTTCGCTCTCGATAAGACAGTGCAGAACCGCGTCCAGCTTGTCGTAGGGCGGCAGGCTGTCCTGGTCGGTCTGATCCGGCTTCAGTTCCGCCGACGGCGCCTTGCTGATGATTCGCTGCGGTATGACCCGCCCCCCCGGGCCACGCAGCCCGTCGGACCGCGCCTGGTTCCGCCATTCCGAGAGCTGGTAGACGGTCGTCTTGTAGACGTCCTTCAGCACCGAGAAGCCGCCGCACATGTCGCCGTACAGGGTAGCGTAGCCGACCGACATCTCCGACTTGTTGCCGGTGGTCAGCAGCATCGAGCCGGTGTGGTTCGACAGCGCCATCAGCACCAGCGCCCGCGCCCGCGGCTGGATGTTCTCCCGCGTGACGCCCTCGGATGCGCCGCCCAGCGAAGGCTCCAGCATCTTGTCGAATGCCTCCATCGCCGGCCAGATCGGGACGTTCAGCAGGCGCGTCCCGAGCGACCGGGCGGCCTGGGCGGCGTCCTCCAGGCTATGCTCGGACGTGTAGGGGGAGGGCATCATCACGCAGGTAACCTGCTCCGGACCCAGTGCATCCACGGCGACCGCGGCGCTGAGCGCGCTGTCGATCCCGCCGGACAGGCCGATGATGACGCCGGGGAAGCGGTTCTTCCCGACGTAGTCGCGCAGCCCGGTGACCATGGCGAAGTAGATCGCCTCGACGCCCTCGACCTCAGGCGCCACGCGGGCCTTCTCGCAAACCCAGGTGTCGTCCTGCCGCTGCCAGTCCAGCAGCATGAAGTCCTCGGTCCAGCTCGCCGCCTTGGCGGCCAGGGAGCAGTCGAGGTTGAGCACGAAGGAGGAGCCGTCGAACACCAGTTCGTCCTGTCCACCAACCTGGTTCACATAGAGCAGTGGCAGGCGCGTCTCGGTCACCCGTGCCACGGCCAGATTGAGCCGCTCGTCGGACTTGTCGATCTCGAACGGCGAACCGTTCGGAACGATGAGGATCTCGGCCCCCGACTCCCCGAGACACTCCGCCACGTCGGGACTCCACATGTCCTCGCAAACCATCACGCCGAGGCGGACGTCACGGAAATTGACCGGGCCGGGCAGCGGTCCCGGCGTGAAGACGCGCTTCTCGTCGAACACGCCGTAGTTCGGCAGGTCGTACTTGAAGCGTACCGCCGCGATACGGCCGCCATCGAGCAGCAGGGCCGCGTTGTAGAGGCAACCCTCCTCCCGCCATGGTGAGCCGACCAGCATCGCCGGTCCGCCGTCGGAGGTTTCCGCGGCTAGGTCCCTGACCGCCTGCTCGATCCGCTCCTGGAACATCGGTTTCAGCACCAGATCCTCTGGCGGATAGCCGGCGGTCACCAGCTCGGGCGTCACCACGAGGTCGGCACCGGCCTCGGCCGCGCGTCGGCGGACCGCCCGCAGTGCGGCGAGGTTACCCTCCACGTCGCCGACGGTGGGATTCATCTGCGCGATGGCTATCGCCAGCCGATCGGTCAACTCAGCCTGCCGGTCAACGAGGCACGATCCAATTCCGGGCCGTAGCCTGCCGGGTGCCTACTGCGCCGCGACGGGCGTG
>JBBDQX010000203.1:7046-20479 GCA_040905765.1 Acetobacterales bacterium | reverse complement strand
GAGTGAATCACGTCGGCAACAGACCCTCCACCGACTTCTTCAACAGCCTGCTAGGGCCGCGCCACCCGGAACCGGCGGCTCCCGGCGGCGGCGATAAATTCGCTCTGCCTTTGAAAAACGCTCTGTCTTTCAGAAAGACAGGCCATCCTCGCCCCGGTGAGCGCGCTTCCTTGCCGCCGCCGTGACCGCGTGTCCCGGCGCCTTGCAACCCGCAGGCGGTTTCGACCGTTAGGAGCGGATAGCTCCTGCCGGGCGCCGCGCCGCGTGTGGCGCAGGTCGGGGCATTCGGGGCCGTTGTCGCGACTTCGGCCGGCTTGAGCGAAGGACCCCCCGTGCACCGACTGCGCCTGTCGGCCGCCGCGCCTCGATTTTTTGCCGGCCTGGTCCCGGCGGCGGCGCTCGGCGGCTGTTCGGGCAGCCAGTCCGCGCTCAACCCGAAAAGTGCCGACGCCTGGTCGATCGGTGTCCAGTGGTGGGCGATGCTGGGCGTCGGCACCATCATCCTGATCGGGGTGACGGTGCTGCTGCTGATCGCGGCGTGGCGCGGCCGCGGGCGCCGCGAAAGAGCCGGGCTCAGCGACACTCAGGCGTGGCTGATGGTGATCTTCGGCGGAATCGTGCTGCCGGCCTTCGTGATCGTGGGGCTTGTCGTCTCCGGACTCTACATCGGCAGCGGCGCCGACGCCGGCGTGACGGAGCCCGACCTCACCATAGAGGTGTCGGGCCGGCGATGGTGGTGGGAGGCGACCTACCTCGACGCCGCCGGCGATCCGGTCGCGACCACGGCGAACGAGATTCACATCCCGGTGGACCGTCGGGTCCGGTTCCTGCTGCGCTCCGACAACGTCATCCACAGCTTCTGGGTGCCGAACCTGCAGGGCAAGACCGACCTCGTTCCCGGCGTCGTCAACGAAACCTGGCTGCGCGCCGGCGAAACCGGCGTCTACCGCGGGCAGTGCGCCGAGTTCTGCGGCGTGCAGCACGCGTTCATGGCCTTCCTGGTGGTGGTCGACAGCGTGGCCGACTTCGACCGCTGGCTCCGCGACCAGGCGGCGCCGGCGGCAGCGCCCGAAACCGCGGCGGCCGTCCGCGGTCTGCAGACGTTCATGCGCGCCGGCTGCGATGCGTGCCACACCATCCGCGGCACCGGGGCGCAGGGAGAATTGGGGCCCGATCTCACGCACCTCGCGAGCCGGCGCACGCTGGCGGCGGCTACGATGCCCAATACGACCGGCCACCTCGGCGGCTGGATCGCCGATCCCCAGCACGTCAAGCCCGGCAACCTGATGCCGTCGACGATCGTCGAACCCGAGCGGTTCCGCGACCTGCTCGCGTACCTTGAGAGCCTGCGATGAGTGTCGGCGAGATCGTCCGCGACGACCCGCGCGACCTGGAGCAACTCGAACGCGTCTGGCATTCGCCTGGCGGGTTGCTCGGGTGGTTCACCCACGTGAACCAGCGCATGATCGGCAGGCGGTTCATCGTCACCGCATTCATCATGTTCCTGCTCGCCGGGTCGCTCGCGCTGATGATGCGGGTGCAACTCGCGCAGCCGCGGAATTCGTTTCTCGACCCGGACACCTTCAACCAGTTCTTCACCGTGCACGGCACGGCGATGATGTTTCTGTTCGCGATCCCCGTCATGGAGGGCTTCGCGATCTATCTCGCTCCGCTGATGATCGGCACGCGCGACATGGCGTTCCCGCGCCTGAATGCGTTCGGCTACTACATCTACCTGATCGGCAGCGTCATCTTCTTCCTGTCGCTGCTGGCCGGCATCGCTCCGGCGGCGGGCTGGTTCAACTACGTGCCGCTGGCGAACAAGGTGTACTCGCCCGGTCTCGGCGTCGACATCTGGACCACGATGATCACTTTCATCGAGGTTTCCGCCCTGACCGCGGCGGTCGAGATCATCGTCACGGTGCTGAGACTGCGTGCGCCGGGCATGTCGCTGAACCGCATGCCGCTGTTCGTATGGTCGGTGCTGGTGATGGCGGTGATGATCGTGTTCGCCATGCCGACGGTGATCGTCTCGAGCAGCCTGCTGATCCTCGACCGTCTCGTGGGCATGCAGTTCTTCAACCCGGAACTCGGGGGCCAGCCGCTGCTGTGGCAGCACCTGTTCTGGTTCTTCGGGCACCCGGAGGTCTACATCATCCTGCTGCCGGCACTGGGCATGATCTCCTCGATCATCGTCACCTTCACCCAGCGGCCGATCTTCGGCTACACGGCGCTGGTCGTCTCGCTGGTGGCGACCGGCTTCGTCGCCTTCGGCCTGTGGGTCCACCACATGTTCGCGACGGGATTGCCGAAGCTCGGCCTCAGCTTCTTCATGGCAGCCAGCGCGATGATAGCCATCCCCAGCGGCGTTCAGGTGTTTTGCTGGATCGCGTCGCTATGGGGCGCGCGCATCCGCTTCGCCACGCCGATGCTCTACGTGCTGGGCTTCTTCGTCATCTTCGTGGCGGGCGGGATCACCGGCGTCATGGTCGCCTCGATCCCCTTCGACCTGCAGGTTCACGACACCTACTTCGTGGTCGCGCACTTCCACTATGTGCTGATCGGCGGCGCGGTGTTCCCGCTGATCGGCGGCGTCTACTACTGGTACCCCAAGATGACCGGCCGGATGATGAGCGAAACGGCCGGCCGCTGGAGCTTCGTGCTCGCGTTCGTCGGCTTCAACCTGACGTTCTTCCCGATGCACCAGCTCGGCCTGCAGGGGATGCCGCGCCGGGTTTACACGTATCTGGACGAACTGGGCTGGGCCGACATGAACCTGCTGGCGACGGTGGGCGCCTTCGTCCTCGCCGCCGGATTCGCGATCACTTTCGTCAATGCCCTTGTCTCGCTGCGGCGCGGCCAGGTGGCCGGCGACAACCCCTGGGGCGCCGACACGCTGGAATGGCTGGTGTCGTCGCCGCCGCCGAACTCCAACCATATACACATCCCCATCGTCGAGGGCCGTTACCCGCTGTGGGACTGGCGCGACGGCAAGCCGCGGCGGGTCGTGACGGGGCTGCGCTCGGACCGCCGCGAAACGCTGGTGACGTCGGTGATGGATGCCGAGCCGGAGCTCGTGCAGGTGATGCCCGAGCCCACCTTCTGGCCGTTCCTTTCGGCGGTCGGCGCCTCGATCGGCTTCATCGGCCTGGCGTTCCATCCGATCTTCTTCGTCATCGGCTTCCTGCTGGTTTTCGTGACCCTCGTTCCGTGGTTCTGGCCGCGGCGGCCGTGGCGGGAGGACTGAGCGATGACCGTCTACCGCGGCATCGACGTCTCGGACCTCAGCCGGTTCGGTCTGCGGCGACACCCGCTGTACATGGGCATCGCCTTCCTGGTGATCATCGAGGCGACCGTCTCGGCGACGCTGATCGTGTCGTACCTGTATCTGATGGCGAATGCGGACGCATGGCCTCCGCCGGGCGTCGAGCCGCCCGGCCTGCTCTGGCCCACGGTGAACATGGTGCTGCTGCTGTGCAGCGCCGTCACCATGTGGTGGGCCGGCTGGGGGATCGATCGGCACAACCAGCGCGTCCTGACGCTGGGCATAGGGGCCAGCACGCTGCTTGCGACCGTCGTGCTGGTGTTCCGGACGATGCAGCTCGGGGAGTTCGGGATCGGATGGCAGGACCATGCCTACGGGTCGATCGTGTGGACCATCACCGGCTTCCACTTCGTTCATGTGGCGTCCGCGGTCGGCGGCACCGCCGTGGTCACATTCCTGGCGTGGCGGGGCCATTTCACCGCGGTGCGCCAGCTCGGCGTCGTGGTCGACACCCTCTACTGGTACTTCGTGGCGGCGGCCTGGGTGCCGTTCTACGTGGTGCTCTACTGGGTGCCCCGCTTCATCTGAGTCGGGAAGCAAAGGGATGAACGTACAGGCGGAACAGCGACCGGGCGGCCGGGGGGGCGGCCGGAGGGCCGAGGCGGCGCTGTGGGCATCATGGGCTCTCGGCCCGCTGGGCTGGGCGCTGCATGAATCCGCCAGCTACGCCCTGGTCACCTGGAACTGCGGGACCGTGAGCTACGCGGCCTTTCACGCGGTGACGGTGGCGGCACTCGCGCTGGCCGCCGCGGGTGGCTGGCTCGGTTGGCGGGCGCTGCGAAGGCGTCGGCAGGCGGAGGGGCCGGAGCCGCGCACTGGCCGGCAGCGTTTCATGGCCGGCGTCGGGCTCGGCATCTGTGTGTTCTCGTTCGCCGGCATCGTGGTGGAGAGCTTGCCGACGCTTGTCCTCGACGCCTGCGAGGGGGCGACTTGAAGATGATCCGAACGCTCACTCGCCTCGTCGTTCTTGCGCTGCTGTCGTCGGCCGCTGCATCGGGCATGGCAGCGGCCCATGCCGTAGATGCGCCCGGCGGCGCCTCTCTGACCACATGGAGCTGGGAGCCGTGGGCCGTGACGCCCCTGGTGCTGTCCGCGGGGCTGTACGGCGCCGGCCTCGTCCGCCTCCGGGCCCGGAGCCGGTCGGGCGCCGTCGAACACGGGGTCCGGGCAGCGCTGTTCGCGCTGGGCTGGCTGGTGACGGCCGTCGCGCTCGTCTCGCCGGTCGACCCGATCGGCGGCGAGCTGTTCTCCATGCACATGATGCAGCACGAGCTGCTGATGCTGATCGCGGCGCCGGCGCTGGTCCTGTCGCGGCCGGGCGGCGTGTTCGCATGGGGCTTGCCGTGGACCGGCAGGCGCGCCCTCGGTCCCCTCACCGGCGGACTGCGCACCGCCTGGAGGATGGCAACCCGGCCGCTGCCGGCATGGGCCTGGCACTTCGCGGTGCTGTGGGGGTGGCATGTGCCGTGGCTGTTCGAGGCCGGCCTGCACAGCGACCTCATGCACGCGCTGCAGCACCTGTGCTTCGTGCTGGTCGCGCTGGTGTTCTGGCGCAGCGTCTTTCGCGCCGACGCCGGTGTCGGGGCGGCGGTCTTCAGCCTGTTCACCACGGCCATTCACGCCACGATACTCGGCGCCATGCTCACCCTGGCGCCGTCGGTATGGTATCCGACCTATCTGGTCGCGGCGCCGCGCTGGGGCCTGACGCCGCTGGAGGACCAGCAGCTCGGCGGTCTGATCATGTGGGTGCCGGGCGGCATCGTGTACGTGGTCGCCGGCCTCGCCATTCTGGCCCTTGCCCTCAATCGCGGCGAACCGTCCTCCCGCCGGGGCCCCGGCACTGCGGATCTGGTCCGGGTACGACCATGACGGCGCGGACGGCAGCCGCCTTCGCCCTTTTCGCTGCCGCGGTGCTCGCCGGGTGCGACGAGCGTCCGCAGCAGGTGCCGATGCAGGTGGCCGGGGGCGACCCGGCGCGCGGCAGGCTGCTGATCGAAGGGTACGGCTGCGGGGCATGCCACGAAATTCCCGGCATCCCGGGGGCCGGCGGAACGGTCGGGCCGCCCCTCGTCGCCTTCGCCCGGCAAGTCTACATCGGAGGCGTCCTGCCGAACCTGCCGGATGAGATGGTGGCCTGGCTGATGGCCCCCCCCGCCGTCGACCCGCGCACCGCGATGCCGGATCTCGGCGTGACGGAGCCGCATGCGCGCGACATCGCCGCCTATCTGTACGAGGAGGCCGAATGAGCCTGGGGCGGATCGGCCTGATCCTGGTCGCGCTCGCGCTGCTCGGCATGGCCGGAGCCGCGCTGTTCGTGCGACTCGGCGTCTACAACGTCGCGGCTACGGCGCAACATACGGCGCCGGTCTTCTGGCTGTTGCAGAGGGGGCTCGAATACTCGATCCGGCAGCGCGCCGACGGGATCGCGGCCCCCGACCTGGAAGATCGCGCGCTGGCCGAGCGAGGTTTCCGCCATTATCACCTCCACTGCGTGCAATGCCACGGCGCACCGGGCGTGGCGCGCCACGACCTCGGCAAGGGCATGCTCCCGCTGCCCTCCAACCTGGTCCAGACGGCGCGGGAGTGGACGGCGTCGGAGATCTTCTGGACCATCAAGCACGGCATCAAGATGAGCGGCATGCCCGGCTGGGACTACCGCATGGACGACGACGATATCTGGGCGATCACCGCCTTCGTCAGGCGGCTGCCGTACGTCGCTCCGGCCGACTACCGCGCGATGGCCGCACGGCTGGAGGCCGATCCGGGCGGCACCTCCGAGGAAGGCGAGATGACCCTCAAGGGGGATCCGGACCGGGGGCAGGTGGCGATCCGGCAGTACGGCTGCACGGCCTGCCATACGGTTCCCGGTGTCGTCGGGCCGAACGCCACGGTCGGGCCGCCGCTGCGCGGCATGGCGACCCGCATGTACATCGCCGGCGTGCTGCCGAACACGCCGGAGAACATGATCCTGTGGCTGCGCAACCCGGTCGAGGTCGATCCCCTGACCGGGATGCCCGACCTCGACGTCAAGGCGGGCCACGCCCGCGACATGGCCGCCTATCTAGAGACGCTCGACTAGGTCTGTCCGCGTCAGCTTTTGATCCCGCGGTTCGGCGGCGTACCGGGCTCGCCCATGTCCCAGTAGAAGCCGGCCATCACCTCCATCCCCTCGGAGAACATCGACTTCAGCCCGTGCTCGTCGGGCCCGTGCTGCTTGCAGCCCTTGTAGCTGTGCGGGATCTTGAATGCCGGCAGGTCCAGCGCCGCACGGAAGTAGTCGGCCGGGTTGCTGCCCGGCGCGTTCGGCACGACGTTCGGCTCCACCCCCGTGCTGCGGGTCAGCGACTCGATCGCCCACGCCACCCACGGCTCGTTCGGGTCGGTCCGCGACGCCGGGAACTGCTCGCGCTCGATCTGGCCGGCGATCTCCACCTGCCGGAAGCCCCTGGCGTCGAGGTGCTTGCGCAGCGCCGGCACGAAGTCCTCGCGCGGCACGTCCGCGGTATGGCGGATCTGGCAGCGCGCCTTGGCGTAGGACGGCACCGAATTGACCGGATTGTCGGGGTTGCCGGTACGATAGGCGAGGATGATGAAGCTGGTGTTGGCCATCACCTTCTGCATCGTCGTCAGCTCGGTGTGGCCCCACTCCGGGTCGGGGTCCGGCAGGCTCTTGACCGGGTCGACCTCCAGCTTGGCGATGGCGTCGAGCACCGACTGCGGCACCTTCTTCGGCAGCCAGTCCTCGATCAGGATGCGGCCCTTCGGCGTGGTGATCGACGCCAGCGCCTGCGCTAGGATGATGCCGGCGTCCGGCATCACGCCGCCCCAGTGGCCGCTGTGCAGCCCGCCCTCGCGCTTCAGGTCGACGACCAGGTCGAAGAAGACGCCGCCGCGGCTGCCGCAGTCGATCTCCTGCCGCGCCTTGGCCAGCCGGGGGCCGTCGGCCCACACCATGACGTCGGCGGCCAGCTCCTTCGTGTGGTCTTGGATGAACTTCTTCAGGCCGGGCGATCCCTGCTCCTCGCCGGTCTCGATCAGGAACTTGGAGTTGAAGCCCAGGCTGCCGCGCTCCTGGATCACCGCGTGCTGGGCGGCCATGCAGAGCTGGAACTGGCCCTTGTCGTCCGACGTGCCGCGTCCGTAGAAGTAGTCGCCGTCCTCCTTCAGCACCCAGGGGTCGAGCCCCTCGCTCCACTCCTCCTTGAAGGCGGTGACGACGTCGCCGTGGCCGTAGGTCAGCAGCGTCGGCTTCGACGGGTCCTCCATCCGGGTGGCGATGATGAACGGCCCGCGCTTCTCGACCGGGTTGTCGTACAGCGTGGTCTCGAAGCCCATCTCCTCGAAGTACGGCTTCACGTAGTCGGTGAGGAAACGGTACAGCTCGGGCTGGCTCTCCAGCTTCTGCGCCTCGGTCGGCACCGCGATCCATTCGGCCAGCCGCTTCAGGAAACCGCCGTCGTCGAAATGCTTGCGGGCACGCTTCATCGCGCCTTCGCGGCTGCCGGCCATGTCGACCTCCCTTCGGGTGATGCGAACCGGTCCGCGGTCGCGGACCCTTGCCCCAAGCCTAGGGGAGAACGAAGATGGGGCGCAACGCCCGCACGCCGGAAGGAGGACGGAAATGACAGACACCGTGCCGCTGATCGAGGTATCCGGCCCGCCGCGCGAGCGCGGGCGCCAGTACGGCGAGCAGGCGCGCGACCGCGTCATCGCCGCCTGCGAGCTGTTCAGGGGCATCATGGAGAAGGGCGGGCGGCCGTGGCCGGCGGTGAAGGAGCGGGCGCAGGGCTTCGCCCCGCGCATCGAGGCCTACTGTCCGGCCTACCTCGAGGAGATCGCCGGCATCGCCGAGGGGGCGGGCGTCGAGACCGAGGCGCTGATCCTACTCAATGCCCGCAACGAGATGATGCTGGAGCGCGCCGGCGAGGTCGCGGACAAGGACATCGCCGGCGGCGACGAATGCACCTCGGTGGTCTGCCTGCCGGAGACCACCGCCGACGGCCACCTGATCCATGCCCAGAACTGGGACTACCGCGAGGACTGCATCGACGTTTCGCTGGTGCTGAAGGTGGAGCCGGAGGACGGCCCCTCGTTCCTCACCTTCACCATCGCAGGCGGGCTGGCGCGCTGCGGCCTGAACTCGGCTGGCGTCGCCATCACCGGCAACAACCTGGTTTCCGACCGCGACGGCCACCGCACCGGCGTGCCGCTGGCGCTGATCCGCCGCCGCGTGCTCGAAAGTCGCATCTACGCCGATGCGCTGGGTGCGGTGCTGTCGGCGCCGGTCGCCGCATCGAACAACATGACCGTCAGCACCGCGCAGGGCGACGCGATCAACTTCGAGGCGGCGCCGGAGGAATGCTTCTGGCTCTATCCCGAGGACGGCATGGTGGTGCATGCCAACCATTTCCGCAGCGAGGCGGCGAAGGCGAAGCTGCGCGATCTCGGCGCCGCGCGCAGCCCCTGCACGCTGTACCGCGACCGCCGCGTCGAATCGCTGCTACGGCCGCGCGCGGGCTCGATCACGGTGGACGATGTGTTCGCCGCGCTGGCCGACGACTTCGGCGCGCCGCGTGCGGTGTGCCGCCCGCCGGTGCCGCGCCGCGACGGCAGCTTCTCGACCACGGCGGCATCCATCGTCATGGACGTCACCGCCGGGCGGATGTGGGTGCGCATGGCACCGTGGCGGGAGGGTCGGCGGCAGTCCTTCGACCTCGGCGCGCGGCCGGTCGCCGCGGCGGCCGAATAGCGCCGGCAGCTCCCGGGCCGGTCGATGCCGGCCCGGGGCCTGCCTCGCTGCCTTCAGTTCGCCTGCGGCTTCGTCGCCTTGCGGACGATCACCTCGACATAGTCGGAGGGCGCCCGCAGCGTGCCGTCGGTGGCGCGGTTGAAACGCGTCAGGACGGCGCGCAGGTCGCGGTCGAGCGCCGCGCCCGCGGTCTCGTCGAGCGCCAGGAACGCCTTGTGGATCGGGCCGTAGAAGCGGCGGAAGACGTCCATGAAGTGATCCGGCGAGCGGTACCGGAACACGAAGGTCCGGGGCACCAGCGTGACCGATGTCGCCGCCGCTCCGAACAGTGCGCGGACATGCTCCTCGACGCCCCACAGCGCCGGCGACTTGATTCCGGGCGGCGGCGGCAGGTGGGCCCCCAGCGTCCGGAAGACCTGCCCGATCATGGACTCCGGCGTCCAGTTGGCCAGGCCGATGACTCCGCCGGGCCGGCATACGCGAAGCATCTCGGATGCCGCCCGCTCCTGGTCCGGGGTGAACATGGCGCCGAAGGTAGACAGCACGGCGTCGAACCGTCCCTCCTCGAATGGCAGGGCCTCGGCGTCCGCCACCTCGAATCGCACCGGCAGCCGCTCCGCCCGGGCGCGGACACGTCCATCCTCGAGCAGGCTCTCGACGTAGTCGGTGGACGTGACGTCGCAGAAGCGGCGGGCTGCCGCCAGGGTGGCGTTGCCATTGCCGGCCGCGACGTCGAGAACCGTGCAGCCCGGCCGCAAGTCGGTGGATTCGCAGAGCTGTTCGCCGACTATCTGCAGCGTGGTGCCGACCACGGCGTAGTCTCCCGACGACCACGCCGCCTGTTGCTTCGTCTTCACCTGGTCCGGCGTCGGAATGGCGGGGCCGGGGGTGGTGTGGATCGCTGCGAGTGTCATTGTCTTCCTCCTCGTTGCTGTTGTCACGCCGTCCCCTGCGGCGGTGCCGCTTTGGGGCAGGACGAGGAATGGCACCGGAGACGGGATCCGCTCCAGTTCACGAAATGAATCGAGGCGGTACAGCAAATGAACTACCCTCGCGTTCCCGGCATTTGCGGGGCTTCGTCCGGCGGAGGCTGTGCATGGCCGAAGGCAGCTATCATCATTTCTGCCCTGTCGCGATGGCGTCCGAGGTGCTCGGAGCGCGCTGCACGATCAACCTCGTGCGGGAACTGGTCGCCGGCTCGACGCGGTTCAACGACCTGCGCCGGGGCCTGCCGCGGATGTCCCCCGCCCTGCTGTCCAAGCGCCTCAAGGAACTGGAACGGCGAGGAATCGTCCGGCGCGTGCCGTCGCCGCGCGAGCCCGACGTGCTGGAGTACCGCCTGACCCCGGCCGGCGAGGAACTGGGGCCGATCATCGACGCGCTCGGCGTGTGGGGCCACCGCTGGATCGAGTCCGAGCTGCAACTGGAGAACCTCGACGCCGCGCTGCTGATGTGGGACATCCGCCGCAACTTCAAGGTGGACAAGCTGCCGCCGCGCCGCCTGGTGGCGCAGTTCATCTACGCGGAGCAGCCGGAAAAGTGGCGCAACTGGTGGATCGTGGTCGACCCCCGGGAGGGCCCGGATCTCTGTCTGGTGGCGCCGGGGTACGATGTCGATCTTTACGTCCGCACCGACCTGCGGACGATGACGGCGGTCTGGATGGGGCTCGAGACGCTGGCCAGGGCGGTGGATGAGGAACGCGTGCTGCTGGTCGGCGACCAGCGGCTGCGGGGCTCGATCGCGGCCTCGATCGACCGCAACTTCTTCGCCTCGGTGCAGAAGCGGGTCGGTTAGGTAGCCGCCCCTCGGATCTCCGGATCCTCGACGTCGCGCAGCCGGCGGCTGGCGGCGAGGCCGAAGCGTAGCAGCAGGGTGCGCCGGCGGCTGGCATGCAGCGGGCGCGGCAGCGCCTCGCGCAGCACCGTCGCGTCATAGCTGTCGCCGACGATCAGCCCGTGCCCGTCCGGCAGCATCGCGCGCGGGAAGTCCGGTCCGACGGCGAAGTAGAAGCGGTCGCAGAAGTCGAGGTAGTCGCCCCACTTCCGGTCGGCGCGATAGTCGGCAGGCGACGACTTGATCTCGACGATGGTGAAGCGGCCGCCGCGATCCAGCGCGATCACGTCGGCGCGGCGCCCGTTGTACAGCGGGAACTCCGTCACCGTCCCCTGCCCCAGCGCGCGCAACAGCCGGCATACGCCGCGGCTGATCGCCTCCGCCCCGATCAACTCCGCCCCGATCGGCTCCGCCGCCGCCTGGTCCATCGATTGTTCCCTGCATGTTCACTTTCCGGACTCCTAACGGCAAGCCCGGCGGGCGTCAATCGGCAGGTGGCTCCGATACCAGGCTGAGGGCGACTCCGGCCATGTCGAGGGCGCGGCGTTCCGCCGCCGCCAGGCCGTCGTCTACGATCACCTCGTCGAACGCCGTCAGCGGGCAGACCTCGCAGAACGCTTTCATGCCGAACTTCCACGAATCCGCCAGCAGCAGCGACCGGTCGGCGGCCGCCATCATGCGCCGGTTCAGCGTGGCGATCTCGATGTCCTTGTGGCGCAGCACGCCGCCGTGGACGCCCTGCGTATTGATCAGCGCGACATCGACGTGCAGCCGTTCGAGGAACGACTGGCCCGGCTCGCCGACCAGCGTGAACGAGTTCGGCCGCAGCGTGCCGCCGATCAGGATCAGGCGGATTCGGGAGGCGGCGGCGAGCTCGTGGGCGATCCGCACGCTGTTGGTCACCGCCGTCACGCGCATCCGCCGCGCGACGATGCTGCGCGCCGCTTCCAGCACCGTCTGCCCGCTGTCGAGGATCACCGTCTGGCCCTCCTCGACGCGCAGCGCCGCAGCCTCGCCGATGGCCCGCTTGGCCTCGTGCACCGCTCCGGGGGGTGTCGCCGCCGGCGCCTCGGGCGGGGACGCCGTCCCGGCGGCCGGCTGGTCGGCCGGGCGGGTCGCCCCGCCGCGCGTGCGCACGACGAGGGCTTGCTCCGCGAGATGGTCGAGGTCGCGACGGATGGTGGAAAACGAGGCGCCGATACGGTCCGACAACTGCTGGATGGACGCCGCGCCCTGGTCGTTCAGCACATCCAGGATGAACAGGTGGCGTTGTGCCGCGATCATGTCGCTGCGGCCGTTGCGCCCGCCCTTGTCGTCGCTCATCGGCATCGTCCCGTCCCCCGCCGGATCTTCGGCCCTTGCGCTTCCAAAATCTACCAACTGCTGTCAGGATAAGTCACAATGGCGCACAGGCGCCCCACAAAGAACAGCCGGCACAGCCGGCCAAGAACGCACGCCAACGGAGGAAACCATGTTCAAGCATACGCTGATGTCATGCGCGTTCGCCGCCGCGATCGCGCTGGTTCACGCCGGCGGCGCGTCCGCCGCCACCGAGTTGCGGTTCGGCCATGCCCAGCCGCCCGGCGACACCGTCCACAAGGCGGCCGAGCACTTCAAGCAGCAGGTCGAGAAGGGGTCGAACGGCGAGATCGTCGTCAACGTCTTCCCGGCTGGCCAGCTCGGCAGCAACAAGGCGATGGTGGAGGGCATCCGACTCGGCACCCTCGACATCACCGCCAACGGCAACCCGTTCTGGACCGGCTTCAATCCCGTCCAGAACGTGCTCGACCTGCCCTATCTGTTCGAGAGCTACGAGCACGCTTACCGGGTGCTCGACGGCGACGTCGGCCGCAACATCCTGAAGGGGCTCGAGAGCAAGGGCGTGAAGGGGATTGCCTTCTGGGAGATCGGCTTCCGTAACGTCACCAACAACGTCCGACCGATCGAGAAGCCCGAGGATCTGAAGGGCATCAAGGTCCGCACGACGCCGAACAAGGCCCACGTCAAGGCGTTCCAGCTGCTCGGCGCGAACCCGGTGACGATGTCGTTCACCGACGTGTACATGGCGCTGCAGACCGGGACCGTCGACGCACAGGAGAACCCGGTCGGCCTGATCTATTCGAACCGGTTCAACGAGGTGCAGAAGCACCTGTCGCTGACCAGGCACGCCTACACGCCCTACGTCTTCGCGATGAACCTGGCGAAGTTCAACGCCCTGTCGCCCGAGCACCAGAAGCTGGTCCTGGATGCCGGCATTTCGGCCGCCGAGAGGCAGCGCCAGGCGAATCGCGATCTTGAGGAAGGGCAGCTTGCCGAACTCAAGAAGTCCGGCATGCAGGTCATCGAGGATGTCGATCCCGCGCCGTTCCGCAAGATCGTCTACGAGCCGGTGAAGGCCGATTACGTCGCCGAGCATGGCAGCGAGCTGGTCGACAGGATCATCGCACTGGGTACGGGATCCTGAGGCTGCTTCCGCCCGGGGAATACAACACTTGGATCGTCTGATCCGGGCCGGGGGGGGGGGG
>JBBDQX010000203.1:2929-7036 GCA_040905765.1 Acetobacterales bacterium | reverse complement strand
CCGTCATTCTCCTCCTCGTCATCCTTTCGGTCACGCTGGCGCAGGTGGCGGTGCGCTACCTGCTGAACGGCTCGCTCACCTGGAGCGAGGAACTCAACCTCTTCCTGTGGGTCTGGATGATCCTGATCGCCGCGGTCCGCACCGAGCACATGCGCGTCGACCTCCTCGAGCGGCTGCTGCCGAGGCCGTTCCGGGTAGTGCTGCTGACGGCGCTCTCGCTGTTTTCGCTTTTCCTGCTCGGCCTGCTGCTCAAGGGGTCGTTCACGCTCGTCCAGCTCACCTGGGGCGACTACTACATCGCGCTCGACTGGCTGTCGGTGCGCTACAGCTTCATGGCGCTGACCGTCGCCGGCAGCCTGTGGTTCGCCGTCATCGCCTGCCGCGCGCTGCGCCAGGTGCGCGAGCGGGCGGAGGACTAGGTCATGGCGGTCGCCGCCCTCGTCGGCACGATGCTGTGCCTGTGCGCCCTTGGCATGCCGCTGGTTTTCAGCGTGCTCGGCGCCTGCTTCGTCACGCTGACAATATTCCGTCCGGCGCTGCCGCTCGACGTGATGGCGCAGTTCTTCGTCAACGGCATGGACCACTACGCGCTGCTCGCGGTCGCTTTCTTCTTCCTGGCGGGCGAACTGATGAACGCCGGCGGCATCACCCAGCGGCTGGTCGCCTTCGCCAACTCGCTGGTCGGCCACATCCGCGGCGGTCTGGCGCACGTCAACATCGTGTCCAGCATGCTGTTCGCCGGCATTTCCGGCTCCGCCGTCGCCGACACGGCGGCGATCGGCTCGGTGCTGATTCCCTCGATGAAGAAGGCCGGCTACTCGGCGCCGTTCTCGGCCGCCGTCACGGAAGCGTCCTCGGTGGTCGGCCCGATCATCCCGCCCAGCATCCCGATGATCGTCTTCGCCGTGCTGGCCGAGGTGTCGGTCGGCAAGATGTTCGTCGCCGGCATCATGCCCGGCGTCCTCGTCGGCCTCAGCCTGATGGCCATCGCCTATGTGATCAGCCGGCGGCGCGGCTACCCGCGCGAGGAAAATCTCTCGCTGCGTCGCGTGGTGCACTCCGGCATACGCGCGGCGGTGCCTTTGGTGGCACCGATCATCATCGTCGGCGGCGTGCTCGGCGGCGTGTTCACGGCGACCGAGGCCGGCGCCGTCGCGGTCGCCTATGCCTTCGTGGCCGGCAGGTTCGTACTGCGCGAGCTGAGCTACGAGGACTGCTGGAAGGCGCTGATACGCTCCGCCCACGGCACAGCGACGGTGCTGGTGATCATCGGCGCCTGCACCCTGTTCGCGTGGATCGTCGCCGACCTGCAGGTCAGCCAGCGCGTCGCCGACATCATGTTCGCGATCTCGCGGGAGCCGTGGATCGTGCTCCTGATGCTGAACATCTTTTTCCTGCTCGTCGGGCTGTTCATCGATCCGCTGCCGGCGCTGATCATCCTGGTGCCGATCTTCTTTCCGATCGCGCTGGAGATCGGCGTCGACCCCATCCACTTCGGCGTGATGATCGTGCTCAACCTGCTGATCGGCCTGTGCACACCGCCGGTCGGCTTCCTGATCTACATGTCGGCGTCGATCGCCGACACGCAGCCGGAGAAGGTGGTGAAGGAGTCGCTGCCGTTCCTCGCGGTGCTGGTGGCGGTGCTGCTGCTGATCACCTACGTCCCGGCGTTCACGCTGACGCTGCCCAACCTGTTCTTCGACAACTGAAGCCCCGGCCGCCGGGCCGGACAACCTCGGGAACGCGACCATGACCGAAATCATCGACCTCAGCATCCCGATCCGCGACGACCACTTCCGCTGGACCGACACCGAGCGGAAGCTGCTCAAGTCGCATGACAAGGGCGCCGGGCAGGGAAGCTGGATCGGCCTGTCGTGCCATGCCTTCACCCACATGGACGCACCTGTCCACTACTGGCCCGGTGGGCACAGCACCGACGATCTCACCCTCGACAAGGTGGTCGGCGAGGGTGCGGTGGTCGACATCAGCGACGTCGCCGGCCCGAAGCACGCGATCACCGCCGCCGACCTCGCGGCCGCCGGTGCGCATATCCGCGAAGGCGACATCGTGCTGCTGAAGACCCGCTGGGACGAGCGGTACCCCTACACGGTGCCAGAGTTCTGGGGCGAGTCGCCCTGGGTCACCGCCGAGGCGGCGGAATGGCTCGGAAAGCGCGGGATCAGGGCCTGCGGTTTCGACTTCCCGCAGGACTATTCGATACGCAACTTCCTCACCGGCGAGCCGGCCCCGGCGCGGGAGGACAACCCGACCCACTACCACCTTCTGCAGAAGCGCGACGTCATCCTGATCGAATATCTCGGCAACATGGGCGCGCTGAAGAACGACCGTACCTTCGTCATCGCGCTGCCGCTGAAGATCCCGAACTGCGACGGCGCGCCGTCGCGGGTGATCTGCCTGCAGGACACGCCGACGACGCACTGACCGTGCCGTGACGCTGCGTATCGGCACCATCGCGCCATCCTCCAACGTCGTCGTCGAGGACGTCTCCGCCGACGTGCTGGCCGGGCTCGACGGCGTCCGCCACCACGTCGCCCGCCTGCCCTACGCCGGTGCGATCCCGGCGACCGGCGCGCCGGGCTATGACCTCGATGCGATGCGACAGGCGGCCCGGCTGCTCGCCGACGCGAAGGTCGACGTGCTGCTGTGGAACGGCTCGAAGGGCGGCAGCATCGGCTTCGAGCACGACGAGGCCCTTTGCGCCGCCCTCACGGCCGAGACCGGCCTGCCCGCGGTGACCTCGGGACTGGCGGTGCTGGAGCTTTTCGCCCGCGCTGGCGTCCGGCGCTTCGGGCTGGTCACGCCCTATGTCCCCGCGAAGAACGCCGAGGTCGTCCGCTGCTTCGCCGCGCGCGGCTACGAATGCGTCGCCGAGGCCGGCGCGGGCGAGAGCGACAACTACGCCTTCTCCACGGTCGGCGCGGACCGGGTCGAGTCGATGCTGCGCACCGTCGCGGCGGAGCGGCCCGACGCCATCGTGCCGTTCTGCACCAACCTCGACGCCGCCGCCGTCGCGGCGCGGCTGGAACCGGAACTTGGCATCCCCGTTGTCGACTCGGTTCTCGCCGGCCTCTGGTCGGCGCTCCGCACCGCCGGTTACGATGCCGGGCGGATCACGGGGTGGGGGCGGATGTTCGCCCTCTGAGCTGAGGGGCAGGGAAAGATGGATCTTCAACTCGCGGGCAAGACGGCGCTGGTGACCGGCGGCTCGAAGGGCATAGGGCTGGCGGTGGCGAAGGTGCTGGCGGCGGAGGGCTGCCACCTCCATCTCGCCGCGCGCACGGCCGCCGACCTCGAGGCGGCGCGGCAGGACATCGCATCCCGCCACAACGTCGGCGTCGAGACCCACGCCTGCGACCTGTCCGACAGCGCAGACCAGAAGGCCCTGTTCGAGGCCTGTCCCGACGTCGACATCCTCGTCAACAACGCCGGCGCGATCCCGGTCGGCGACCTGCTGGCGGTCGACGAGGCGACGTGGCGCGGCGCCTGGGACCTGAAGGTCTTCGGCTTCATCAACCTGTGCCGGCACTTCTACGGCGCCATGTCCGGGCGCGGCGACGGCGTCATCGTCAACGTCATCGGCCTCGCCGGCGAACGCGCCAGCTACGGCTATATCGCCGGCAGCGCCGGCAACGCCTCGCTGATGCACTTCACCCGCGCGCTCGGCGGCCGCTCCGGCGACCACGGCGTCCGGGTCGTCGGGGTCAACCCGGGGCGTACCGCGACCGAGCGCATGGTCTACATGCTCCGCCACCAGGCGGAGAAGGAGTTCGGCGATCCCGAACGCTGGGAGCAGTACCTGGCGCAAGAGCCGATGGGCCGCGCCGGCCGGCCGGAGGAGGTGGCGGACCTCGTCGCCTTCCTCGCCTCGCCGCGCGCCGCCTACATCACCGGCACCATCGTCACCATCGACGGCGGCAAGGGCTCGCGCTGAAATGCGCCGGCGCATGCGCAACCTGCTGGCGCTGATCGGGGCCGCGACGTTCCTGGCCCTCGCGATCTGGGTGGCGTGGCGCAGCTGGTTCGCCGTCGGCGACAGCGCGATGAGCGGCCACGGCGTGCTCGCGCTCGTCCTCGGCGTGGCGGGGG
>JBBDQX010000203.1:0-2919 GCA_040905765.1 Acetobacterales bacterium | reverse complement strand
GGAGCGGCCACGACCGGTAGGAAGCACGGCGATGCTCAAGACCCGCGACGGCGACATGTGGTGCGTGGTGACGCAGCCCGACCACGCCGCGGTCTCCGGCAGCCTCGCCGCGCACTGGGGCAATGACAGCTTCGCCGACCCGGGCCGCTGGCATCCGGTCGCCGATCCCGCCGCGCTCCGCGCCGAGACCGTTTTCGCCATCGCCGAGCACGACAACGGCTGGTGGGAGTGGGAGGCCGACCCGCCCGCCGCCGGGAAGGGCGGCCTGCCGCCCGACCTGATCGAGCGCGGGCAGGACGAGGGCGAGAGCATGGAACGCTGGCGGCGCGGCATCGCCCGGTTCCGCGCGGCGCATCCCTGGTCGTCGGCGCTGATCGCCCGGCATGCGCGCTGGCTCTACCAGCCGAAGCTGGAGCGCGATGCCGATCCCGCCTTCGTGCCGCCGATCTTCGCCGGCGGCACGCCGCCCGCACCGGCCGGCGACCGGCGCAGCGGCACCGAGGCCTTCATCGACGAGATGGCGCTGGCCGAGGCCGGGGCGCTGGACGCGCTGCGCGCCGATCCGGCGACCCGCGACTGGACCGTGCCCGAGGCGATCGCCCCGGCCGGGCGGCTGCTGCAGGTGCTGGACGCGGTGTCGCTCGCGCTCTGCTCGGACCTGATGAAGCCGCGGTCGGGCAGCGGGCGCGGCTTCGGCCGCGATCCGCTCGATCTCGGCGAGGTGCCGCGGCGCGGCTGGCACGACCGCATCACCCTGCGCATGCGCCCCGGCAGCGAGGGGGAGATCTTCTGGGACCCCTATCCCTTCGACACCGATCCCCTGCCGGTCGGCGTACCGATGCGGCGGATGCCCGATCTCGCGCCCGGAGCGTCCTTCGCCGTCGCCCGTGCCGCCGTGCCGGTCGAGCTGACCGGTTTCCGCATGCGCGCCGGCTGAGCGGACGGCGCATCGCCTGACAGCGGCGCGCCGGCGATGCTACGATTCGGCGTTCCCGCCGCCGGCCTTCGCCCGCGCGGCCCCTTCACGCAGTCTCGGGAGACCCGGTCGTGGCAGGCATCTCGCTCGGCATCGACATCGGCGGCACCTTCACCGACATCGTCGTTCATCGGCCTGACGGCCCGGCGCTGACGCACAAGGAGCTGACGACGCCGGACGATCCGGTGCGCGGCGTCGTCGCCGGTATCGAGAAGGTGCGCGACCGACACGGTCTCGACCTGTCGCGGATTTCCCGCCTCGTCCACGCGACGACGCTGTTCACCAATGCGCTGATCGAGCGCAAGGGCGCCACCACCGGCATGATCGCGACCGAGGGCTTTCGCGACATCCTCGAGATCCGCCGTGAGCACAAGTACGAGCTGTACGACATCTTCATCGAGCTGCCGGAGCCGCTGGTGCCGCGGCGCCACTGCCTCGAGGCGGACGAGCGCGTGGCGCCCGACGGCACCGTCGAGAAGGCGCTCGACGAGACCTCGCTCATCGCGGCGGCCGACACGCTGGTCGCCGACGGCTGCCAGTCCATCGCCATCGTCTTCCTCCATGCCTATGCCAATGCGACCCACGAACGCCGCGCCGCGGCGCTCATCGCCGAGCGCCATCCGAAGGTGTTCGTCTCGACCTCGCAGGAGATCGCCGCCGAGATCCGCGAGTACGAGCGCGCCTCCACCACCGTCGCCAATGCCTACCTGAAGCCCCTCGCCGCGAGCTATCTGGAGCGCCTTGCGGAGGCGGCGGCCGGCCTCGGCATCGGTGCGCCGCTGTTCCTGATGCTGTCCAACGGCGGCCTGACCCACGTCTCGGAGGCACGGCGCGCGCCGGTGCAGATGCTCGAATCCGGCCCGGCCGCGGGCGCCCTGGCGGGTGCCTGGTTCGGCCGGCAGGGCGATGCCCCCGACGTGCTCGCCTTCGACATGGGCGGTACCACCGCGAAGCTGTCGGTGATCGAGGACGGCGAGCCGCTGATCACCCACCACTTCGAGGCGGCGCGGCAGAAGCGCTTCATCGCCGGGAGCGGCCTGCCGATGCGTATCTCGACCATCGAATTGATCGAGATCGGCGCCGGCGGCGGGTCGATCGCCACGATCGACGAGTTCGGCCTGCTCAAGGTCGGCCCGGAGAGCGCCGGCGCCGTGCCGGGACCGGCGTGCTACGGCCGCGGCGGCGAACGCCCGACCGTGACGGACGCGAACCTGGCGCTCGGCTATCTCGACCCGTCATCCTTCGCCGGGGGCAGCATTCCCATCGACCGGGAGGCGGCGCGGAAGGCGCTGGCCGACCTCGGCGCCAGGGCCAACCTGACCGCCACCGAGGTCGCCTGGGGCATCCACGACGTGGTCAACGAGACCATGGCCGGCGCCGCCCGGGTGCATATCGCCGAGCGCGGCAAGGACCCGCGTCGCCACACGCTGCTGGTGACCGGCGGCGGCGGCCCGCTGCACGGCTCGGAGCTGGCGCGCAAGCTCGGTATCTCCCGCCTGATCTGTCCCAGGGCGGCCGGCGTCGCGTCGGCGGTCGGCCTGCTGATGGCGCCGGCGCGCATCGACCGCGTCGCCACCGTGGCGCAGCGTCTCGACCGGCTCGACGGGGACGCCTTCGAGCGCGTGTTCGCCGGCTTGGAGAAGGACGCCGCTGCCGTCATCGCCGAAACCGGCCTCGATCCCAAGACCGCCACGGTCCAGCGGCTGGCCGACATCCGTTATGTCGGCCAGGGGTTCGAACTGGTGGTCGAACTGCCGCCCGGCCCCTACGGCGACGGTTCGTGCGACGCCATCGTGGCGGCCTTCGAGAGCGACTATCTGGAGATCTTCTCGCAGACGCTGCAGGGCGTCCCGGTCGAGGTGATCAACGTCCGCGTGGCGATGAGCGCGCCGGCCGCCGATGCCCCGGTGGGACTCGTGGCCGGCGAGAAGAGCAGCACCGAC
>JBBDQX010000202.1:10592-20524 GCA_040905765.1 Acetobacterales bacterium | reverse complement strand
GACCGGCGCGTCTTCGGCGAGGTCAACCTCGCCGGACTGCACGCGGCCGAGCGGCTGGTCCTCGACGGCTTCTTCAACCTGGCGACGGCCGCCCTGCCCTGGCTGGAGAAATCGGGCTGGGGCCGCGTCGTCGCCGTCAGTTCCTTCGTCGTGCACGTCACCGGGTCGAAGGGCGACCTGTTCCCGGTCTCCGCCGCCGCCAAGGCGGGCGTCGAGGCGCTGGCGCGGTCGCTGGCGTTCCAGATCGCGGCCACGGGCACCACCGTCAACTGCGTCGCCCCCGGCTACACCCGCAAGGACGCCGCCGGGCACTCCGCGCTGTCGCAGGACAGCTGGAAGGCGGCCGAAGCGATCATCCCGATGGGCCGGCTCGGCCGGCCCGACGACACCGCCGGCGTGATCGCCTTCCTGCTGTCGCGCGACGCCGCCTACGTCACCGGCCAGACCGTCCACGTCGACGGCGGCCTCACCCTTCCCTGAAACCCGAACACGGAGACGTTCAGATGCCTTTCATCCATGTCCACCTCACCGAGGGACGCAGCGACGAGCAGAAGAAGAAGGTCGCGGAGGCGATCACCGACGCCATGGACAAGCACATGGGCGCACCACGCGAGGCGACGTCAGTGATCTTCAGCGACGTCGCGCCGAACGACTGGGTGGTCGGCGGCAAGACCCTGGCGGAGAGGAAGAAGGCGGCGGGCAGCTAGTCCGCGTCGGCTTCGCGAGTCGCCATCATCGCCCGGCCGTGGGCGCGCGAGTCGAACCACGGCCGGGTGCGGTTGGCGAAGGCGACCAGCGACAGCATCACCGGCACCTCGACCAGCACGCCGACGACGGTGGCCAGCGCCGCCCCCGAATTCAGCCCGTAGAGGCTGATGGCGACGGCGACCGCCAGCTCGAAGAAGTTCGACGTGCCTATCATGGCGCACGGGGCAGCCACCCTGAACGGCACCCGCAGCCCCCACGCGGCCGCATAGGCGACCGCGAAGATCCCGTAGGACTGGATGAGCAACGGCACCGCGATCATCGCGATGACCAGCGGCCGGTCGAGGATCACCCCGCCCTGGAAGCCGAACAGCAGCACGACGGTCAGCAGCAGGCCGAGGATCGATGCCGGCTTGACGGCCGCCGTGAATCGCTCCACCGACGAGGCGTCGCCGCCGCCGGACAGCAGCGCGCGCCGGGTGGCCATGCCCGCCAGCAGCGGCACGACGACGTACAGCGCCACCGACAGCAGCAAGGTCTCCCACGGCACCGGGATTTGCGTGACGCCCAGCAGCAACGCGACGATAGGCGCGTAGGCGAAGACCATGACGACGTCGTTCACGCTGACCTGGACCAGCGTGTAGTTCGCGTCTCCGCGCGTGAGCTGGGACCAGACGAACACCATCGCGGTGCAGGGCGCGGCGCCCAGCAGAATCAGCCCGGCGATATAGGCATTCGCGTCATCCGGCGGGATGAAGCCGGCGAAGACATGCTTGAAGAACAGCACGCCGAGCACCGCCATGGTGAACGGCTTGATCAGCCAGTTCACCGCAAGGGTGATCATCAGGCCCCTGGGTTCCTCCGCAACCCGGGAAAGGCTGCCGAACTCCACGGCCACCATCATCGGGTAGACCATCGCCCAGATCAGCACGGCGACGACGAGATTCACCCGCGCGTATTCCAGGTCCGCCAGCGCGGCGAACGCCTCCGGCACCGCCTGGCCGAGTACGATGCCGACCACGATGCACAGGCCGACCCACAGGCTGAGATACCGCTCGAATGCCGTCATCGGGTTTGCTCCTGCCTCGTGATTGCGCACCGCCCCGGGACGAGCGGTCAACCGGCCGCCTGGCCGATGGTGTCCAGCCGCTTCTGCAGCGTCAGCCGGTCGAGGCCGCTGATCGGGAGATTGATGATATCGATATGCGATTGCCCATCAGCCGATAGGCTTCGGCGAAGGCGGCGCGCTTCTCGGCCTCGCTGCCCTCGACCGCCGACGGATCGGGAATGCCCCAGTGCGCGGACATCGGCTGCCCCGGCCACACCGGGCAGACCTCGGCGGCGGCGCTGTCGCAGACGGTGAAGACGAAGTCGAGCTTCGGCGCGTCCGGCTTCGCGAATTCCTCCCAGCCCTTGGAGCGCAACGCCTCGACCGGATGGTTGAGCTTCGCCAGCAGGTCGATCGCATAGGGGTGGACGTGGCCGCGCGGCTGGCTGCCGGCGCTGTACGCGGTGAACCGGCCCTGCCCCTCCCGGTTGAGGATGCACTCCGCCAGCACGCTGCGTGCCGAGTTGTGGGTGCAGAGGAACAGCACGTTGTAATGCCCGTCGCTCATCGTCCGTTCTCCGTCGCGCAGGCGTCCCCGTCGCAGGCCGGCGCCCCGGCATCGACCAGGAAGCCGCAGATTTCCGGGCGTCCGCCGCAGCAGTCCTCGGTAAGGAAGCGCACCACCGACCGCGTGCCGTCGACATCCGGCGCATAGAGCACGTTGCGCTGGACCCGCCATGAGCGCACGAGGCCCGCCCGCTCGAGCTGCGCCAGATGGGCGGAGAGCGTCGACGGCGGCACGGCGAGTTCGGCGGCGATCCGGCCCGCCGGCATGCCCTCCGGCCCCGCCTCCACCAGCAGGCGGAAGGCGGTCAGACGGGTGTCGTGAGCGAGCGCGGCGAAGGCGCCGACGGCGGCTTTTGATTCCATATTTCGGGAATATACGAAATGGCGGGTGCGCGCAAGCCGTCTTCTCCAGCCCGGATCAGCCCGAGCCGGGGAAGACGTTTGGCAGCATGATCTTCGGCAGGAACAGGACGATGTCCGGCACCAGCAGAGCCGCGACGATGATGGCGACGACAATCAGCACCAGCGGGATCACCGCGATGAAGGCGCGGCCGAGCGAGACGCCGCCAATCTGTGCCGCGATCAGCAGGCAGATGCCGTAGGGCGGCGTGATCAGGCCGACCGCCAGCGTCATCACGACGACGACGCCGAGCATCACCGGGTCGGCACCCGACAGGTCGCCGAGCGCCTGGATGATCGGCAGGAAGATCAGCACCGCCGAGATCGGGTTGAGGAAGGTGCCGACGATCAGCAGGAATGCGACCAGCATGAGCTGGATGCCGAGCGGGTCGGTAGTGACGCCGGTGATGAAGGCGGAAACCCGGTCGGCGGCGCCGAGATAGGAGATCAGCCAGCCGAAGATGCCGGCGGCGGCAACGACGAACAGCGGTGCCGCGAAACCGATGACCGTCTCGGCCAGCATCGCCGGCAGCCGCCTTATACTGACGATTCGGTAGACCGCGAAGGCCAGGAACATGGCGTAGATCACGGCGATGATCGCCGCCTCCGTCGGGGTGAACAGCCCCCCCGTCACGCCGCCGAGGACCAGTACCGGGATCAGCAACGGCGGCGCCCCGTGCCAGACGGCGAGCGCCATCTGCCGCAGGCTGCGCCGCGGATTCGCCGGATAGCCATGCCGGATGGCGAGGATGTAGGTGTAGACCATCATGCCGACGCCGATCAGCACGCCGGGCACGACGCCGCCGAAGAACAGCGCGCCGATCGACACCTCTCCGAAGGCGCCGTAGATGATCATGATGATGCTGGGCGGAATGATGACGCCAAGCGTCGAGGAGGCCGCGGTGATCGCCACCGAGTAGGCCGCCCCGTAGCCCGCCTGCTTCATCGCCGGGATGAGGATCGAGCCGACCGAGGCGGTGTCGGCCGACGCGGAGCCGGACAGGCTCGCGAAGATCATGCTGACGAAGACGTTGACGTGGCCGAGGCCGCCGCGGACATGGCCGACGGTGGCGTCGGCGACGTCGAGCAGCTTCGTGGTGATGCCGCCGTCGTTGAGCAGGCGGCCGAGGAACATGAAGAACGGTACCGCCATCAGCGGGAACGAGTTGATCGCCGCGTACATCTGGTTGACCAGCGACGCCACCGGCAGGTCGATGTAGATCATCGTGATCAGCGACGCGGCGGCGAGTGCGAAGGCGATCTCGATGCGCAGCGCGATGAGGACGAAGAACGATCCCATCAGCAGGACGAGCGGGTCCATCGCCTCAATCCTGCCTGAAGGTATCGGCGAAGCGGCGCAGGTCGTCGACGACGTTCTCCGCGAGGAACAGCGCCATCGCCGCGGCGCCGAACGGCACGCAGGCGACCCAGTAGGCCTCGGTGACGCCGATCGCCTCTGTGTGGCGGGCGAGCCCGAGCACCGTGAAGTCCCAGCCGCCTATCAGCAGGATGGTCACGATGACGCCGATGACGAAGTCGGACAGCAGCTTCAGCCCGGCGTTGAGCCGGACCCAGTCGTCCGGGAACAGCTCGACGAAATAGTGGGCGGACCTTCGCACCGCCAGCGCCGCGCCGACGAAGATGCACCAGCCGAAGAACAGCTGCGCCACGTCGAGCGTCCAGATCATCCCCATCTTGAGCACGTTGCGCGCCAGCACCTGCATGAACACGGTGCCGATCAGGCCGAGGAAGGCAGCCGCCATCGCCGCCATCAGGAAGCGGTCGAGCAGCGCGTTCAGGCGCCTCAGCAACGGCATGTGACCTCCCCCCGTGAAACGCGAAAGGAGGGGCTGCGCGCCCCTCCTCCCGATCCTTCGACGGCCGGCGCCGGCTACATGTGCGCCTTGCCGACCTCGCGGGCCGTCTTCAGCAGGTCGGTGGCGCCCATGTCCCTGGCCAGCGACTCATGCAGCGGCTCCACCTTCTCCTGGAAGCCGGCGATCTTCGGCTTCGTCACGGTGACGCCGTGGTCCTTCTTGAGCGTCTCGAGCAGCTTCTCCTCGTCGGCGACGGCGGTCTCGGTCATGATCTGCGCCGCCTCGGCGCCGGCCTTGATCACCGCCGCCTTCTGCTCGTCGTTCAGCTTGTCGAACGAGCGCTGCGAGACGCTGACGTGGCCGGCCTGGATCTCGTGCTGGGTGAGTGCGAGATAGGGCGCGACCTCGTAGAGCTTGGAGCCGGTATAGCCGGCGATGGAGCTCTCGAGCGCCTGGGCGACGCCGGTCTGGATGGCGGCGTACAGCTCGGTCCACGCGACGGAGACCGGCTGGGTGCCGAGCGCCTCCCAGACCTGCAGCATCACCGGCGACGGGGGAACGCGCATCTTCATTCCCTGGATGTCGGCCACGGTCTCGACCGCCTTGACCCCGTTGGACATGTTGCGGCTGCCGCCCGAGCCGATCCCGAGCAGCTTGATGCCGAGGTTCTTCTGCTCGAACAGCGCCTGGAAGCGCTTCAGCATCGGGCCGTCGGCGCCGGTCGCCGCGGTGAACGCCTCGTAGCCCGGCCACAGATAGGCAAGGCTGAAGACTTGGAGCTCCGGAACGTGCTTCGCCGCGTTGTTCGACGAGCTGATCATCACGTCGACGGTGCCGAGCCGCATCTCGTCGAACACCGTCGGGTCGTTGCCGAGCGTGCCCGAGGGGAACAGCTTGACCTTGATGCCGACCTTGTCGAGTTCGCCGATGATGTGGCGCGCCGCCTCGTTGTACGGGTGCGGGTCCTTGACCAGCGTGTGCAGGCGCCAGTTCTGGGCGTGGCCCGTGCCCGGCAGCACCGCCGTGGCAACAAGCGCAGCGAGCGCCAGCTTGAACAGTCGCTTCATCCGATACCCCTCCTCTGCGTCGAATTGCGGCCGGCAGCGCGGAATGGGCCGGACCGCCGATAAGGATTCATAGCCTGTTTCACCGCGATGCTAATCACAATTTCGCCATGAACAACCTTAAATACACTATGGGTATGTCTGATATATTTATTCACTGATTTATTTTGTTATATTAAAGGCCTTGCGGCAAGGCGCCGCGCAAGACCATGAATCGCATCATGACTATCCAGCGAATTCCCCACCACGCCCACTGGGGCGCGTTCACCGCGCTGGTCGAGGACGGCCGCGTGGTCGGCGCCGAGCCGTTCCGCAACGACCCCTATGCCTCGCCCATGCTGTCGACCATACCGGACCTCGTCTACTCGGACAGCCGGGTGCTGCATCCGCATGTCCGCAAGGGCTGGCTGGAGAAGGGCCCGGACGGCGACCGCACGAAGCGGGGCGCCGAGCCGTTCGTCCGGGTGCCGTGGGACGAGGCGCTGGACATGGTCGCGGCCGAGCTCAGGCGGGTGAAGGAGCGGCACGGCAACGAGTCGATATTCGGCGGCTCCTACGGCTGGTCGAGCGCGGGGCGCTTCCACCACGCCCGCTCGCAGGTGCGACGCTTCCTGTACGGCTTCGGCGGCTGCACCGACCAGGTCACGAACTACAGCTGGGGGGCGGCGATGGTGCTGCTGCCGCACATCCTCGGCGACTTCGGCGCGGCCGACGGCAAGGTGACGAGCTGGCGCAACATTTCCGCCAATACGAAGCTGATGGTGCTGTTCGGCGGCGCCAGCCTGAAGAACGGCCAGGTCGCCTCGGGCGGCGCCGGCGAGAACGCCTACGAGAAGTGGCTCCGCAAGGCGGCGGCGTCGGGCGTGACGTTCGTCAACATCAGCCCGGTGAAAGACGACGGGCCGGACTTCCTGAATGCGGCGTGGATCCCGATCCGCCCGAGCACCGACACGGCCATGATGCTGGCGCTGGCGCACACGCTGGTCGCCGAGGGGCTGCACGACGCGGCGTTCTGCGCCCGCTACTGCGCCGGCACGGATCGTTTCATCGCCTACCTCAAGGGCGAGACGGACGGGCAGCCGAAGGATGCGGCCTGGGCGGCGGCGATCACCGGCGTCGATGCGGACACGATCCGCGACCTTGCGCGGCGAATGGCGGCGCAACGGACGATGCTGTCGGCGGCATGGTCGCTGCAGCGCGCGCATCGGGGCGAACAGCCGTTCTGGGCGCTGATCGCGCTGGCCTGCCTGCTCGGGCAGATCGGCCTGCCCGGCGGCGGCTTCGGCTTCGGCTATGGCTCGATCAACGGCATCGGCATCCCGCGCCGGCAGACCCCCTCCCCATCCCTGCCGATGGGCAGGAACCCGACCGGACTCGCCATTCCGGTCGCGCGGATCACCGACATGCTGCTGAACCCCGGAGCGACGCTGGAGTTCAACGGCACGGCCATGACCTATCCGGACATCCGGATGATCTATTGGGCCGGCGGCAACCCGTTCCACCACCACCAGGACCTCAACCGCCTGCTCAAGGGCTGGCAGAAGCCGGAGACGGTGGTGGTCCACGAGCCATGGTGGACGGCCACGGCGCGACACGCCGACATCGTACTGCCGGCGACGATGACGCTGGAGCGCAACGACGTCGGCGCGGCATCGCGCGATCGCTTCATCTTCGCCATGCACAAGGCGATCGAGCCGCTCGGCGAATCGCGCAACGACTTCGACATCTTCTCGGCACTGGCCGAGCGGCTGGACTTCCGCGATGCCTTCACCGAGGGCCGCGACGAGCAGGCCTGGCTGCGCCAACTCTACGACCTGACCGGCGGGCGCGAGCGCAACGTCGACTTCGAGACCTTCTGGGAGCAGGGATACATCGAGATACCGGAGCCCGAGGAGGACGAGATCCTGCTGTCGCACTTCCGCGACGATCCGGAGCGCTACCGCCTGCCGACGCCGACCGGGAAGATCGAGGTATTCTCGGAGACGGTGGCGAAGTTCGGCTACGACGACTGCCCCGGCTACCCGGTGTGGCTGGAGCCGGCGGAGTGGCTGGGCGGCGAGAGGGCGAAGCGGTTCCCGCTGCACCTGGTGTCGAACCAGCCGAAGACGCGGCTGCACGGCCAGACCGACCAGGCTCACGTCAGCCGTGCGAGCAAGGTGGCCGGCCGCGAGCCGGCGCAGATCAACACCGCCGATGCCGCCGCGCGCGGCATCGGCACCGGCGACGTGATCCGTGTATTCAACCAGCGTGGCGCCTGCCTCGCCGGCGCCGTCGTCACCGACGGTGTGATGCCGGGCGTGATCCAGCTTTCCAGCGGCGCGTGGTTCGACCCGGCGGAGCCGGGCCGGCCGGGCTCGCTGGAGCGGCACGGCAACCCGAATGTGCTGACGCTCGACGCGGGAACGTCGCGGCTCGGCCAGGGTCCGACGTCGCTGACGGCGCTGGTCGAGATCGAGAAGGCGACGGAGACGCCGGAAGCGCATCCCTGGGGGCAGCCGGCGACCGTGCCGCGCAATCAGATCCTGGCGAAGTAGTCGACGATCTCCACGGCGTCCGGATCGCCGTGGAGGCGCAGGCCCATCTTTTCGGCAGTCCAGGTCTCCGCCGCCGGCTCGAAGCCAAGTTTCTCGAAGAAGCGTCTGCCGCCCGCGTTGTAGATGGCGACGGCGGCACGCATGCGCTCGGCGCTGCCCCGGGCGTCGTCGCGGATTGCCTCGATGACCTTGTCGATAATACCACTGCCGCGTGCCGCCGGACGGCAGTAGACGGCGTTGACGGCGGCGACCACCTCGTCCGACTCGAGCCGCTTCGGATGCCAGCCGGCGACCGCCAGCAGCGCCCCGTCCTCGAACCCGCCGAAGGTGCGGAAATCACCCTCGAGCTTCTCCGCGACGTCCGCCTCGGTCCACGCCGATTCGCGATCGAGCGACGAGCCGAACATCTCGGGATGGCGCGCCAGCGCCTCGAGGCGGATGTCGCGATACGCCGCGGCGTCGGCGACACGCAGCCGCCGAACCGCGAGCATCGCACTACTCGGCGGCGATGCGGGTCGCGTCGGCGACCTTGAAGCCGTACTTCTCGATCAGGCCGAGTTCGCGGCAGGCATCGATGCCGACCTGCAGCTTCTCCGGCGACAGGCCGCGCAGCGGCCGGCGCAGCGGGCCGGCGGGCAGGCCGAGCGCGCGGGCGAGGCTCTTCGGTGCCACCGGGTTGATCGCCGAATAATTGAAGTGCAGCAGCGGCAGCAGCTTCAGGTACATCTCGCGGAATGCCACCGACTGCTGCGGGTCGTGCCACGGCGTCGACAGCACGGCCATCTCGGCCGGGGCGATGTTGCCGCTCATGTTCGCCGTGCCGTGGCCGCCGAGCGCCATCGTCGGCACGACGAGGCCGAGGTTCGGCGAATCGCAGCACATCAGAGACATGTCCGGGTTGGCGCGGGCCAGCAGCCCGGCCTGGCCGACGCGCAAGGTCGATTCCTTGTTGACGATGAACTTCGGGTTCTTCGCCAACTCGAGGATGGCATCGGCCGTCAGATCGGTGCTGACACGCGGAGGGTTGTTGTAGATGCCGATCGGGATGTCGCTGGCGTCGGCGACCTCACGGTAATACTCCATCGCGTCGGCTACCGGCGCACCGATGTAGGGCGGCGCGGTGACGATGGCGCCGTCCGCCCCCTCCCTGCCGGCGAACTTCACCATCTCGATGGCGGTGTCGGTGTTGTTGCCGGAGCAGCCGTAGAAGAACTTCATCCCGCCGGTCTTCATCCTGACCGTCTCGCTGATGATCTTCTTGCGCTCCTCCAGCGAGAGCATGGAGACCTCGCCGGTCGAGCCGCAGATCAGCACGGCGGCGGTGCCGTTCTGCTCCTGGAACTGCAGCAGGTCGCGGAAGCTCGGGTAGTCGATGCTTCCGTCGGAATTCATCGGCGTGATCAGGGCTACGAACGACCCCTCGATGCGTTCCTGAGACACGGCGGGACCTCCATGCGCTGGCGTGAAGTCTTCGATATAGGCCCTCGACGGGGGCTGGTAAAGCGATGCCCCGTCAGCCGGGGGACAGCAGCACGCCGGCGGTGAGGAACAGAACGATCAGCACCGCGGCGCCGATGAAGATGCGGGCGTTGCGGCGGGCGATCCGGCCGGCACGCGCATCGTCCTTTCCTGCGGCCTGCACCACCGCATCGCGCGCCTCCTCGCCGGCACGCCGTCCGCTGCTGTTGAGCCGCGCCGTCTCGGCGAGGGTGCGCCCCATCTGCGCTTCGTCTGGCGGGCGTGAACTCATGGGCAGACTCTAGAAAGGGAGCCGGCAAAGGAAAAGGGCCGCGGCTTG